>NZ_JBAGKH010000005.1:0-394390 GCF_036689765.1 Streptomyces poriticola | reverse complement strand
GCCGCGGGCGCGGCCGGACCGGCCGGCTCACGGGCCGGCTCCTTCACCACCCAGTGCCGGCGCGGGGCGAGCGGACTCGGCGGCAGGGTGCAGGACGGCACCGGTTCGGGCACCGGGCGCAGCCCCGCGCCGGTCACGGCCCGCTGCGCCAGGCCGGCGAACCCGGCCGTACCGTCCTGCCCGGACCGCGGCTCGGGCACCCGCACGGCGACCTCGGGCGCGGGCTCCGCGGACGCCACCGTACCGGCCGCCTGGCCGCGGCCGAGGTCGCCGGTGTGCCCCGCGTAGAGGGCCTCGGCCGCCGCGGACAGCTTGCCCACGGCGTCGGCGGCGTCCTCCGCCACCAGGGCGAGCCGTTCGGCGAAGGGCGTCCGGCGCGCCAGGGTCGACGCGACCGTGGCCAGCGGCGGCTGGTCCTCGGCGATGGTGTCCGCGACCTCCCGGGCGTGCCGGGCCAGCCCGGCCCGGTCGCGGGCGCTGAGCACCAGCAGCCGCGGTCCCTCGCCCGGTGCCGGCCGGGCCGCCCCGGTGCACTCCTCCACGACCAGGTGGACCCCGGTACCGCCGAAGCCGAAGGCGCTCACACCGGCCCGTCGCGGCTGTCCGGACTCCGGCCAGGGCGTCGGCTTGGTCGGCACCGTCAGCCGCGCGGCGTCCAGTTGGGACCGGTCGGCCAGGTCGAACTCCGGCTGCGGCGGTATCACGCCCCGCTGCACGGCCAGGACGGTCTTGACGAGTCCGGCCAGCCCCGCGGCGTTCAGCGAGTGGCCGAGCACCGCCTTCACCGCACCCAGGTGGGCGGGGGCACCGCGTTCACCGCGCAGTTCGCGCAGCACACCGATCTCGACCGGGTCGCCCACCGTGGTCCCGGTGCCGTGGGCCTCGAGGTACTCCACGGTGTCCGGGCTCAGACCTGCGTCCCGGTAGGCCCGGCGCAGCGCCCGCAGTTGTCCGGCGGCCTGCGGATGCATGCCGCCCTGCACCGTTCCGTCGTTGGCGGTGCCCACGCCCCGGATCACCGCGTAGACCCGGTCGCCCGCGGCCAGCGCGTCGGTCAGCGGCCGCAGCGCCAGGACGCCCGCGCCCTCGCCGAGCACGAACCCGTCGGCCTGGCGGCCGAACGGCAGGCACCGGCCGCTTCGGGATATCGCGCCGATCCGGCACAGCCCCACCAGCAGGTCCGGGGTGAGGATCAGCTGGGCACCGCCCGCGAGCGCGATCCGGCAGCGGCCCGCGCGCAGCGCGAACACGGCGTTGGCCACGGCCATCAGCCCGCCGGAGCACGCCGAGTCCAGGGCGTAGCTCTCGCCGTGCAGGTCGAAGACCGAACTGATGGTGTTCGGCCCCATGTTGAGCAGCAGCCCGGCCACGGAGGTGCCCTGCATCCCGTCGACCGCGCGGACCATGTCCCGCCAGCCGGGGTCGGCCGCCGGGGCGCCGAACTCGCCGCCGGCCAGCTGCCGCATCCGGACCTGCAGGGTGCTGATCTCTCGGTAGCCGCTGTCGGTGAGGGAGGTGATCACCGACGTCTCCTCGCGGTCGAAGCCGTCGGCCTCCCAGCCGGCGTCCTGGATCGCCTCCCGGGCGAGGTCGATCAGCAGCCGGTGCTGCGGGTCCATCGCCCGGGCGCGCCGCGGCGGGATGCCGTAGTGCGCGGCATCGAAGTGGCCCACGTCCGGCAGCAGCGCCATGGTGTCCGTGTAGGCGGCGGACGTGTCGCGGAAGTTGTCGCTGAGGAAGGCGGCGGCTCGCCAGCGCTCGTCGGGGACGGTGCCGAACTGCGGCTGGGCGGCGGTCAGCAGCCGCCAGAACCGGTTGACGTCGGGTGCGCCCGGGAACCGGCAGGCCATCCCCACGATCGCGATGTCGTCGTGCCGCCGTCCGGCGGCGTTCACCGTGGAGTCCCTGTGCGTCACGGAGGTCATCGGCCGCTTCCCGGTCGCTCGCGCCACCAGTCGACGGTCGCCGCGATCTGCTCGTCCAGCGGTGTGGCCCGGACCGACAGGGCGGTCTCGTAGGCCTGCGAGTCGAGGACGAAGGGGCGTTCGAACTGGTAGCGGATCTCCTTCAGTTCGCGCAGCAGCGGGGAGAAGAGCGAGGCGAGGGCCAGAGCGGCGGGCGGGAGCCGGCGCACCGCGACCGGGCCCGTCCCGGCCCGGGACGCCAGGCGCTCGACCATCTCCCGTGCGGACAGCGGGGGCTGGGTGGGCACGTGCCAGGGCCGGCCCCAGGCCTGTTCCGCGCCGGCGACCTCGACCAGGGCGCGGGCCACGTCGGGGAGATAGGTCCAGCTGTGCGGGGCGTCCGGATCGCCGAGCACGGAGACCGGGGCTCCGCGCAGCAGCCTGGGCATGACCCGCCCGGCGAGGTGGCCGCCGTCCGTGACCCCGGGCCCGAAGAAGTCCGACGCCCGTACCTCGACCGCCTTGATGCGGCCCTGCCGGTGCAGGGTGTGCGCCCGCTCCCAGACGGCGGCGCGCACCCGCCCCTTGGTACCCGTCGCGGCGAGCGGCAGGTCCTCGGTCAGGGGTCCGTCGACCGGACCGTAGCCGTAGAGGTTGCCCAGCAGGACCAGGACGGCTCCGGTCGCCTCGGCCGCTGCGCACAGCGACGCGGCCAGCGGGGGCCATTCCGCGGCCCAGCGGTGGTAGGGGGGCGCGGCACAGCTGTAGAGGGCGACAGCGCCCTGGGCGGCCTCGGTCAGCGCCTCGCTGTCCGTCGCGTCCAGGGCGATGTGTTCGATTCCGGGTTCCGGGCTGCGGCCCGATCTGGTGATGACCCGTACGGAATGACCTTTGTCGACCAGCAGCCGGGCAGTGGCGGCCCCGGCCGGTCCAAAACCTATAACCACATGAACACTCACGTGCGCAGACTAGCGGCAGGACGTGTCCGTTCCGGGGCAGGAACGCGCGCGGCGCCCGCCTTCATGCCGCGGGGTCCGTGCGTCCGGTGCGGTCCGGGTGGTCGGGGTCGGTGCGGGCGGGACGACGGGTGCGGCGGCGGACCCCGAGGGCGGCCAGGAGCAGCACGGCGACGACCGCGGCGGCCATCGCGGGGCCGGTGGCGTCCACGGCGTCGGCCAGGGCCCGTTGGACGGTCCCGGCGGCGTCGATGACGGGGTCCGTGGTCGTCGGGTCCTGCTGCACCCGGATCTCGTACCAGCCGTAGTAGGCCACGTAGGAGCCGAGCAGGAGGAGCAGTACGGCGCCGAGGCGGGGAGCGAAGGCGCCGAGGCGGCGCAGCCCGGTGACGGACGTGACGCGGGTGAGGGCGACGGTCAGTGAGGCGGCGCCGACGACCAGGCCCATGCCGGCGGCGTACGCGGCGAACAGGGCGACGCCCTCGCCGGTGGAGCCGCCGCGGAACGCGGAGACGACGATCGCCAGGAACGGGGCGATGGTGCAGCCGAGGGAGGCGGTGGCGTAGGCCATGCCGAACAGGGCCATCGAGGGGAGGGAGCGGGTGACGGCGGGGGCCCGGCGGAGCCTCGGGGCGAGGGCGGGCAGTGGGCGGCCGGTGAGCAGCCGGCCGCCGACGGCGGCGATGAGCAGGCCGAAGACCACGGTGAACCAGGGCAGGTGCTGCTGGAGTTGCCCGGCGACGGGCTGGACGGCGAGGCCGAAGACGCCGAAGAGGGCGGCGAATCCAGCCGTCATGGCGGCGGTGGCGGTCAGGGCGCGGCCGACGGCGACGGCCCGGCTCGGGGAGTCGTCGCCGAGGACGAGCAGCGACAGATAGGCGGGCAGCAGGGCGAAGCCGCACGGGTTGACCGCGGCGAGCATCCCGGCGCCGAGCGCGAGGGCGAGGGGCAGATCGGTCATGGCGGGTCAGCCGGTCAGTTCCGCGACCTTCTCGGCCAGGCCCTCGCCGCCGGGCAGCACGCCCTCGTAGACGGTGGCGCCGGTCTCGTCGAGGATCACGTAGTGGCTCTGCTGGGTGATCTCGAACCGCTTCCACACCTCGCCCGCCTCGTCGGCGAGATGAGGGAAGGACCCGGTGCCGGTGTCGGCGACGAAGTCACGCATCGCGGCGGTCCGGTCCAGGCCGGCGACGCCGACGACATGGGCACGGCCCTGGTGGGCGGCGGCGACCTCGGCCGTCTCGGCGGCCTGGCCCTTGCAGGTGGGGCACCAGGGTGCCCAGAACCAGAGCACGGTCGGCTTGCCCGCGAGGCTCTTCCCGTCGAAGGGCGTGCCGTCCACGGTGGTGGCGGTGAAGTCCAGCGCCTCGGGCACCTCGGCCGTGCCGGTGCCGGCGTCGGCCCCGGTCCCGTCCGCGCCGGTTCCGTTCCCGCCGGAGTCCGCGGACGGCGGTGCGGAGGCGGAGGCCGTCGGGGGGGCGCTCCCCTCGCCGGCGGCCTCGGAGCCGTCGTCGGATCCGCACGCGGTGAGGGTGAGCAGGGCGGCGGCCAGGGTGGCCGGGAGGAGGGCGCGCACGCGCATGGGGGCTCCAGGGGTGTCGGGACCGGCGGGTCGGGAACCGGCTGCGAGCCTACGGCGCCTGCGATCAAGGGACAGCCGGTGACGACCTTACGGTTTGGTGACGTCGGGTCCCGCGGGGAACGGCCGCGGCCGGTCCCCGCGGGGCCGCACTGCGTGCCGCTCCCGTGGGCCCGTCAGCGCTGTGCCGTCAGGTTCCTGACCGCGATGTTGAGCTCGAGGACATTGACACGGGGTTCGCCCAGGAATCCGAGGGTGCGGCGGTCCGTGTGGTCGTCGACCAGCGCACGGACCCGGTCGGCGCCCAGATCGTTGGCCCTGGCCACACGCTCGACCTGGATTCCGGCGTACTCGGGCGAGATGTGCGGGTCGATCGCCGAGGCCGAGCCGGTGACCGCGTCCTTGGGCACCTCGGACTCGGGGACGCCGTTGAAGGCGGCCACCTGCTTCTTCGCGGCCCGGACGTTCTCCACGAGGGTGGGGTCGGAGGCGCCGAGCTGGCTGGAGCCGGTGCTCAGCGGGTCGTAGCCGCTGTGGGAGGGGCGCCCCTGGAACCACTTGGGGTCGGGCCGGTCCGTACCGGGCAGGTTCCAGCTCTGGCCGATCAGCCTCGAGCCGACCTCCCTTCCGTCGGCCTCGGCCATCGAACCGTTGGCCTGGTCGCTGAAGGCGGTCTGGCCGATGCCGGTGACCACGAGCGGGTAGAGGATGCCGGTCACGACGGTGAGTACCAGCAGCATGCGCAGGGCGGCCCACGCGATGCGCGCGGAGTTCACCACGGAGTTGTTCATGTCCTTCACCCGATCCCGGGGACGAGCGTGATGAGCAGGTCGACGAGTTTGATGCCGAGGAACGGGGCGACCAGGCCGCCGAGCCCGTAGACGGCGAGGTTGCGGCGCAGCATCCGGTCGGCGCTGACCGGCCGGTACCGCACCCCCTTGAGGGCGAGCGGGACCAGCGCCACGATCACCAGTGCGTTGAAGATCACCGCCGAGAGGATCGCGGAGTCCGGTGAGGACAGCTGCATGATGTTCAGCTTGTCCAGGCCGGGGTGTACGGCGGCGAACAGCGCCGGGATGATCGCGAAGTACTTGGCGACGTCGTTGGCGATGGAGAACGTGGTCAGCGCACCCCGCGTGATGAGGAGTTGCTTGCCGATCCCGACGATCTCGATGAGTTTGGTCGGGTCGGAGTCGAGGTCGACCATGTTGCCGGCCTCCTTGGCGGCCGATGTGCCGGTGTTCATGGCGACTCCGACGTCGGCCTGGGCGAGGGCGGGGGCGTCGTTGGTGCCGTCGCCGGTCATCGCCACCAGCCGGCCGCCGGCCTGCTCCCGCTTGATCAGGGCCATCTTGTCCTCGGGGGTGGCCTCGGCGAGGAAGTCGTCGACACCGGCCTCGTCGGCGACGGCCTTGGCCGTGAGCGGGTTGTCGCCGGTGATCATGACGGTCCTGATGCCCATGCGGCGCAGTTCGGCGAACCGTTCGCGCATGCCGTGCTTGACGACGTCCTTCAGGTGGACGACACCGAGCACGCGCGGGCCCCTGTCGTCCTCGACCGCCACGAGCAGCGGGGTTCCGCCTGCCTCGGAGATGCGCTGGGCGACGCTGCCGGCGTCCGCGGCGACCGTACCGCCGCGCTCGTGGACCCAGGCGGTGACGGAGCCGGCCGCCCCCTTGCGGATCCGCTTCCCGTCCACGTCCACACCCGACATGCGGGTCTGCGCGGTGAAGTCGATCCACTGCGCGTGCGCGAGCTCGCCCCGGTGGCGTTCGCGCAGCCCGTACTGCTCCTTGGCCAGGATGACGACGGAGCGGCCCTCGGGAGTCTCGTCGGCCAGTGAGGAGAGCTGGGCGGCGTCGGCGACCTCGGCGGCGGTGGTGCCGTGCACGGGGACGAACTCGGCCGCCTTCCGGTTGCCGAGCGTGATGGTGCCGGTCTTATCCAGCAGCAGGGTGGAGACGTCCCCGGCGGCCTCGACCGCACGGCCCGACATGGCCAGCACGTTGCGCTGCACCAGCCGGTCCATCCCGGCGATGCCGATCGCGGAGAGCAGGGCGCCGATCGTCGTCGGGATCAGACAGACCAGCAGTGCCACCAGGACGACCATGGTCGGCTCGGCGCCCGCGTAGCCGGCGAACGGCGGGAGCGTGGCGCAGGCGAGCAGGAAGACGACGGTCAGCGCGGCCAGCAGGATGTTCAGCGCGACCTCGTTGGGTGTCTTCTGCCGGGCGGCGCCCTCGACCAGGCCGATCATCCGGTCGATGAAGGTCTCGCCGGGCCTGGTCGTGATCCGCACGACGATGCGGTCGGACAGCACCTTCGTGCCGCCCGTGACCGCGCTCCGGTCGCCGCCGGACTCGCGGATGACGGGCGCCGACTCACCGGTGATCGCCGACTCGTCGACGGAGGCGACGCCCTCGACGACGTCGCCGTCACCGGGGATCACGTCACCGGCCTCGCACACCACCAGGTCGCCGATCCGCAGCTCGGTGCCCGGCACCACGGTGCCGTCGGCGCGGCGGGCGACGGTGTCGGTCCTGGCCCGGCGCAGGGTGTCGGCCTGTGCCTTGCCCCGGCCCTCGGCGACCGCCTCCGCCAGGTTGGCGAAGAGCACGGTCAGCCAGAGCCAGGCGCTGACGGTCCAGCCGAACCAGTCGCCCGGATCGGTGACGGACAAGAGCGTGGTCAGCACCGATCCGGCCCACACCACGAACATCACGGGCGACTTGACCATCACCCGCGGGTCCAGCTTGCGGACGGCGTCGGGCAGCGACCGGACCAGCTGTCCCGCGTCGAACAGGCCCCCGCGGACGCGCGTGGCACCGGTCCTGGGCCCGGTGGGGGCGTCGTGGTGCGGCGCCCGGGTCGGGGTGGTGGTGGGCATGGTGTCTTTCCGGTTCTCGATGTGCCCGACGGGCCCGACGGGCTCGGGGGGCTCGGGGGGCTCGGGTCGCTCGGGGGGCCGCTTGTCGAGGCGCTGGTTCCCGGTGTGCAGGGGCTCGGCGGGCTGGTTCCCGGCGTCGGTGGTCATGCCGCCAGCCCTTCCGCGAGCGGGCCCAGCGCGAGCGCAGGGAAGAAGGTCAGCCCGGTGATGATGAGGATCGCGCCGACCAGCAGACCGGTGAACAGCGGCTGCTCGGTGCGCAGGGTGCCGGCGGTGGTCGGCACCGGCTTCTGCTCGGCCAGCGAGCCGGCCAGCGCGAGGACGAACACCATGGGCAGGAACCGTCCGATCAGCATGCACAGGCCCAGCACCGTGTTGTGGTACGGCGTGTCCGCGGCGAAGCCGGCGAAGGCGGAGCCGTTGTTGTTGCTCGCCGAGGTGTAGGCGTACAGCACCTCGGTGAAGCCGTGTGCGCCGATGTTGGTCATCGACGACTGCCCCTTGCCCAGGGCCATCGCCAGGGCGGTGCCGGTCAGCACCAGCGCCGGGGTGATCAGGATGGAGCAGGCGGCCAGCTTGATCTCGCGCGAGCCGATCTTCTTGCCCAGGTACTCGGGGGTGCGGCCGACCATCAGGCCGGCGATGAACACCGCGACGACCGCCATGATCAGCATGCCGTAGAGGCCGGACCCGACGCCGCCGGGCGCGATCTCGCCGAGCATCATGCCGAGCAGCAGCACCCCGCCGGACAGGCCCTGGAAGGAGTCGTGGAAGGAATTGACCGACCCCGTCGAGGTCATCGTGGTGGAGACCGCGAACAGTGCGGAGTCGCCCTCGCCGAAGCGCTGTTCCTTGCCCTCCATCGCGCCTCCCGCCAGCTGAGAGGCGGTGCCCGGGTGGGCGTACTCGGTGAGCGTCACGGCGACGACGCCGAGGAACCAGATGACGCCCATCGCTGCGACGATCGCGTACCCCTGGCGCACGTTGCCGACCATCGTGCCGAAGGTGCGCGGCAGGGCGAACGGGATGAGCAGCAGGAGGAAGATCTCCAGCAGGTTGGTGAAGCCGCCGGGGTTCTCGAACGGGTGGGAGGAGTTGGCGTTGAAGTAGCCTCCGCCGTTGGTGCCCAGGTCCTTGATGGCCTCCTGGGAGGCGACCGCGCCGGGGCTGATGGCCTGCTTGTCACCGGTCAGCGTGGTGACCGTGTGGATGTCGCCGAAGTTCTGGATCGCACCGCAGGCGATGAGGACCAGGGCGGCGGCCACCGACAGCGGAAGCAGGATGCGGACGGTGCCGCGCACCAGGTCGGCCCAGAAGTTGCCCAGTTCACCGGTGCGCGACCGGGCGAAGCCGCGGATCAGCGCGACCGAGACGGCGATGCCGACAGCCGCCGAGACGAAGTTCTGCACGGCCAGGCCCATGGTCTGGGTGACATGGCTCATCGCCGCTTCACCCGAGTAGGACTGCCAGTTGGTGTTGGACACGAAGGACGCGGCCGTGTTGAACGCCTGGTCCGCGGTGATCGGCTCGAACCCGAGTGACAGCGGCAGCCTGTCCTGCACCCGCTGGAGCGCATAGAGGAACAGCACGCCCACGGCGGAGAAGAACAGCACGCCGCGCAGATAGGCCGGCCAGCGCATCTGCGTGTCCGGGTCGGCGCCCACCGCGCGATAGATCCACTTCTCCGCCCGCAGGTGCTTGGCGGACGTGAAGACGGCGGCCATGTGGTCGCCGAGGGGACGGTGCACCAGGGCGAGCGCGCCGATCAGCGCGGTCACCAGGAGCACGTCGGCAAGAGCGGGACTCATGGTGGGGCTCAGAACCTCTCCGGGAAGACCAGGGCGAGGACGAGATAGCCCAGCAGGGCGACGGCGACGACCAGGCCGACGGCGTTCTCGGTGGTCACAGCTTCGCCACCCCCTTGGCGACGAGAGCCACGAGCGCGAACACCGCGACCGTGGTGACGACGAAGGCCACGTCGGCCATCGCAGCTCCTCGGGAGACTCGAACGAAGAAACGGACGAGTCGAGGAAACCCCCTCGGTGGCGGGATCCGGTCGTCGTTGACGGCTCCCATACGCCGGTCGGTACGCCTTTGACGCCCCTCTGACGGTGTCCTGACGGCGCCGTCAGGACACCGTCAGAGTTCCGGTCGGACGGCTGCGCTCCGGCGCCCGCCGGGGCATTCTGCGTCCATGGCCACTTCACGTCCGGACCGCGGGATCCGGCGCAGACAGCTCGCGTTGCTGGCGGCGGCTGCGGCGTTCCTCGGCATGGGACTGCTCAGCGGCACGTGGTGGCTGACCGGTATCGGAGTGTGGGCCGGGATGGCCGCGGTCGCGCTCGGGTTCGTCCACTCACCGTGAACCCCGCGCCCGCCCTGCGGGAGAGCGGGCCCCGCGCCCGCCGCGGCGATCACCGCCGGTAGAGCCCGACCAGGGTGCCGCTGGCGAGCTGCTGCTCGTCGAGGACGCGGTGGGCGTCGGCGGCGGTGGCGTCGTCCGGGAGGGACACGGGCGCCGGGAGGGCGTAGAGCCGGAACAAGTAGCGGTGCGCCGCGTCGCCGACGGGCGGCAGCGGGCCGCCCCAGCCCTGCTCGCCGAAGCCGTTGCGATGCGGATGGCTGCCGGGCCGGGTCTCGCCGGCTCCCAGTCCCCCGCTGTGCGGATCGATGCCCGTGACCAGCCAGTGCACAAAGGTCCCGGACGGCGCGTCCGGGTCCTCGCACAGCAGTGCCAGCTCGGTCGCCTCCCCCGGCACGCCGGACCAGTCCAGCGGCGGGGAGAGGTTCTCGCCCTCCAGGGAGTAGCGGCGCGGGATCATGCTGTGGTCGCCGAACGCGGTGCTGTGGAGATCGATACCAGCCATGCAGCCGAAGTACCTCGCCTCGGGCGCGCTACACGCCCGGGGCGCGGCAGCGCTTCGGCCGCCGCGGCCGTCAGTGGCCGCCGGTGAGCTCGCCGGCGGGCCGCTGGTGCATCGCGGCGCCGGGTTCGTTGAGGCCGACGATGACGACCTTCTTGCCGCGCCGGGCGTACTTGGTCTCGATGGCGTCCAGCGCGGCGACCGGGGAGGCGTCCCAGATGTGGGTGCCGGACAGGTCGATGACGACGTCGTCCGGGTCGCCCAGGCGGTCGCACTGATGTACGAGATCGCCGGAGGAGGCGAAGAAGAGCTCACCGGTGACCGAGTAGACGACCTGCGTGCCGTCCGGGTCGACCACGCCGGAGACATGGGCGAGGTGAGCGACCCGCCTGGCGAAGACGACCATGGCGGCGACGGAGCCGACGACCGCACCGGCGGCGAGGTTGTGGATGGCGACCACGACGACCACCGTGGTCGCCATGACTGCGGTCTCGCCCAGCGGCATCCGCCGGAGCGTGCGGGGCCGGACGGACAGCCGGGTACGGGCGCCCGGGACCCGGACGTTGATCATGGTCTGGCCGATCATGGCAAGCCGACCGTCACGGAGCAGGGGACGAACCGCATCAGCCGGGCGACGCCGAGGGCGCCGAGGACCACCTGGAGTGGCCGACGAACGCTGCGACACGCTCCGCGCCCGCCTGGCGACGGCCGAGGAGTTCGCCGGCACGCTGCGCCATCGGCTGCGGGACAACGCCTGACCCGCCCGGGGAGCCGCCGGGCCGGGCTCAGGCCGTCAGCCGTGCGCGGACGGCGCGCATCGCGCGGTGGACCGCCTCACGCGACTCGTCGGTCGGGTCGAGGGTCTCGAAGGCATGACGGCCGTGCGGCACGTCGACCACCTCGACGTCCGCCGCCCGGTCCTCGGCAACCGCCAGGAACCCCTCGACGGTCGCCGCGATCTCGGGCATCTCCCGGCCCGCCCGGGTGAGCACGACGGGCACGGGGCCCGCGTCCGCCAGAGCGTCCGCGGGGTGGAATCTGCTCCCGGTCATCCCCCAGCCGGGCAGCGGGGCCAGGATCGGGTAGCTGGCCGCGAGACAGCGCAGCCACGGCGGGGGCGCCGTGAGCCAGTCCGCCATGAGCGGTCCGCCGCCGGAGAAGAACCACAGCGCGACCCGGTCCGCGTCCACCCGGGGATCGGCACGGACCAGCTCGACCGCGGCGGCCACGTCCGCGGCGGCCCGCTCGTAGTCGGCCACGTCGTGCAGACGGTGGTCGAGGGTTGCACCCACCAGCCCCTGGGCCGCCGCGTACCGCGCGTATCCCATCAGGGTCGGCCAGTCGCGCGGGGTGGGCCGGACCCCGGCGGGCACCGGACCACCGTGCACGAACACCACCGCGGGCCGCGGGTCCTGCCCGCCGGGCGGGTAGAGGTCGACGTGGCCCCGCCGTTCGCGGGGGAGTTCGGGCACCTCGAGCAGGAACGGCCGCAGGTGAGCGGGCGGTTCGGTACCGTGCGGCTGCAGCCGCTGCCCCTCGCCGGCCGCGGCCTGCAGGAGGACCTCGGCCAGTTCGGCGGGACAGGACAGCATCGGCCAGTGCCCGGTGCCGAGTTCGAAGAAGGTCGTCCGGGGGTCGGCCAGGGCCTGCAGGGCGGGATCGCCGAAGCCCACCAGTCTCCGGACCATCTCGATGCCGGCGCCGTTGCCGGTGCACAGCACCCCCGTCCTGGGGACCGGGTCCACGGCGCCGGTCAGACGCAGCGGCTGGACCAGGGTGCCCAGCGGCTGCGGTGCGGCGAGGGCGGTGAGCCGGTCCAGCGCCGCGTCGGGAACTCCCGCGGTGCTGCCCCAGCGCCCCCAGCCGGCCCGGTCCGACGGCACCGGCTCGGCTCCGGTCTCCCCCGGCTCCGCGAGCTTCTCCGCGAGCTCGGCCAGTTGCGCGCGCAGCGCCTGGTCGGGCACCGCGGCCAGGGCCGGGACGCCGTCCGCCGGCAGTCCCGCGTCGAGGTGGACGATCCGGGCGACACGCTGCGCCCTGCGGTCGGCGGCGCCCAGCGCGGGATGGATGCCGTAGTCGTGACCGACCAGCACGATCGGCCGGCCGTCGGTGGCGTCCACGGAGTCGATCTCGGCGATCACGTCCGCGATATGCGTCTCCAGGTCGACGCCGGACCGGCAGCCGGGACGGGAGGCGTCGAGTCCGGTGAGGGCCACCGCGCGCGCCTCCGCGCCCGCTGCGGTCAGCCGCGCAGCGGTGTCCTGCCAGACATGGGCACCGGTGAACACACCGGGCACCAGGATGAATACGGTCATGGAGCCTCTCCTCGGCACGCCGTCCTTCGCGGACCGGCCGGTTGCCGGGCCCGCGCTGGTCGGTACGGTAGGAACTCCCCCTGAGGGAGGTTCAACAGCCCATGTCCCATGACGGTCTGTGGAGCATCGGTGAACTCGCCGGACAGGCGGGCGTCACGGTCAAGACCGTGCGCTTCTACTCCGACCGCGGCCTGCTGCCGGAGGCCTCCCGGAGCTCGGGCGGACACCGTCGCTTCCACCCCGACGCGCTGGAGCGGCTCCGCCTGATCCGCTCCCTGCGCGCCCTCGACCTGCCGGTCCCCGAGGTCCGGCGGGTCCTCGACGGGCAGGACGACGGGGCCGCCGACGGGGGCGGAGCCCTGGAGGCCGCCGTCGCCGGACGGCTGCGGGTGCTCGGCTCCGAGCTCCGGGCCCTGCGCTGGCGGGAGGCGGCGCTGCGGCTGGTGCAGGACTGCCCGCCCGGCGCGCGGGCCGACCGTCTGCGTCTGGTGGGGGCGGTGCCGGCCCCACCGAGCACGGCGCCGCTGGCACGGTTCTGGCGCGGCTGGCTGCCGCCGCGGATGCCGGCCCGGTCGGTCAGCGCGTTTCTGGAGGCGGCCGTGCCGCAGCCGCCCGACGACCCGGATCCGCACCAGGTGCTGGCCTTCGCCCGGCTGCACGCCCTGGTGACCCGCCCGTGCCCGGGTACCGGGCGCCCGCAGCCGGCCGCGCACCGCGGCGCGGGGGCGGGCCGGGCGGCGGCCGTGCTGTACGCCGGACTCGCCGAGGCGTACGAGCTGGCGGGTGCGCAGCTGCGCCGGGACGGGAAACCGTGTGCCGGAGAGGCACTGGACGGCTTCGTCGCCGCCTACGCGAGCGCGTACGGCACCCGGGACACTCCCGGCTTCCGCCGCGATCTGGCCGGACAGCTCGGCGCCGACCCACGGCTCGACGGGTACTGGGAACTCACGGCCGGGGTGCTCACCCCATCGGGTAGCCGTCCGGAACCGACCCCCGGCTCGGCGCACGACTGGCTCCTCACGGCCCTGCGCACGCAGGTCGCGGCAGCCGCCTGAGCCGTTCTGCCGGCCCGGTTGCGGCCGGGCCGCCCGCGGCGCGCACCGACGGCTCCACCGGCCCGTGCCGGTCTCCACGCACCGCAGGCCGGCCCGGTGCGGAAGCGGGAGATCGCACCGATCGGGCCGGGTGCTCAGACCGCGTGGGTACACCCCGGTGCCCGCATGACCGCCGATCGCGTCCGGGTTCAGGAGGTGGCCGCCGGCCCGCGCTCCGGGCCCGCGACGACGATCCGGCGGGCCCGCCCCGGGCGGGAACCGCCGTCGTCCGCGCCGCGGCACGCGGCGGGGTGTTCCACGGACGCCTGCGCGGGGCACGCCGACCGGGCCCGGCGTGTCGAGCGGTTGAGGCCGCGGGGCCCGCGCACCGCGCCCGTTCCGCCGGAGCGCCGGGAGCAGCGGCGTCACACATCGGTGGAAGAGCCGGTCCGCCGTCTCCCACCCGACCCGGCGACCGCCCGGTATCCGCGCCCGACCGCCGGTTTGGCACTGACAGCCTGCCAGACCGTGCCGCATCGGTGGAGTGGCCGTGGCGGCGCCGAGGACCCCGCCGCGCTGACGGACCGGACCCTCGCCGGTGTCTCGCCGGCCCGGGACGCCGCCGTCCTGTCCGGCACTCTCGGCACGGGCCCTGCGGTCTCCTTACGGCACTGCGCGAGCGGGTCCTGCCGTGCGCGAAGGGGTGCCGCACCGCTCAGGGCGACACATCTGCCGCGGGGACCGTCCCTCGGGCCACGGCGGGCACGGTGGCCCGGCCCGTTCGGACCGGTGCCCCCCGCCGACCGGCCGGCCGGCATCCGAGACAGTACGTGTGCCCCTGGCGTGCGGAACGGTCCCGCGTCCGCATGCCCCGCCGGTCGGCCGACGGCGGCCCGGGAGGCTTCCCCCACCCGGCGAGGCGCAGGATCCAGGTGACCGCGCCGGACGCCGCCAGGATGCCGAGCCCGAGCCGGATCCCCGGCTCCGGACGCAGATACCCACACCGGCCACCACGGACCCGGCGGTCGCGACCACGGCTCCCGTCCACCCCGCCGGTGTGTGGCCGTCGTCGTGTGTATGTCCGGCCATGCGCCTCGTGCTCCCCCACTGTGTCGACCGACCGAGCCTCCATGCGCCGCAGCCCGTCGGCGGTGGTTCGACGTGCGATGTTCCGCCAACGGTATTCCGCCGGGCTCAACGGGAACCGCCCTCGGGGTCGGCCCCGTTCCGCAGCCCCGCCGCGGACGGCGAGCATCGGACGACAGCCCTGCGGGCGCGGGCCGTAATCGCGGACGACTGCCTTGGTGCGGTCACGCCGGGCGACGCGAGCGGACCGCCCGCGTCCGGCTCATGGCAGCGGCAGCGGGACGGGGCGCTCTACCATTTCTCCGGTGAGCAGGCACTGGCGCGCAACGCGACGCTGCGGCAGCGGGAGGAGGACGCCTCGACGACCACCCGGCCCGGCGGCACCGCGCTCGGGACCTCGCCCGGTCCCGCAGCGGGCGGCGCCATGGCCGGGCCCGCCGCGCTCCGCTCCCCGACCGGCCGCATCGGGCGAACACGGCCGGGCACGCTCCCGACGCTGGCTGCGGTCGCCCTTCGGGGCGACCCGGGCTCGCGGCGGCACCGGGCAGCGGGCCGGAGTCGCCCGGTCGAGTCGGGGTCAGTACCGTCAGAATCCGCTACGACTGCGACGGGCGGCTCGCTCGTGAGCTGCCCGGCCCTGCTCCGACCAGCAGAGCGCAGGTCAGGACCCGCCTGCCAGGCTTCCCAGGAGGTACCCATGAGGATGCTCATCAACGTCCCGGAGACCGTCGTCGCGGACGCGCTGCGGGGGATGGCGGCCGCCCATCCGGAGCTGACGGTGGACGTCGAGAACCGGGTGATCGTACGGCGGGACGCGCCGGTCGCCGGGAAAGTGGCGCTGGTGTCCGGGGGCGGGTCGGGGCACGAGCCGCTGCACGGCGGGTTCGTGGGGCCGGGCATGCTGTCGGCGGCCTGTCCCGGCGAGGTGTTCACCTCCCCGGTGCCCGACCAGATGGTGCGGGCCGCGGCCGCCGTGGACAGCGGGGCCGGGGTGCTGTTCGTGGTCAAGAACTACACCGGTGACGTGCTGAACTTCGACATGGCCGCCGAACTGGCCGAGGACGAGGGCATCCAGATCGCGAAGGTGCTCGTGGACGACGATGTGGCGGTGACGGACAGTCTCTACACCGCCGGGCGGCGCGGCACGGGCGCCACCCTGTTCGTGGAGAAGATCGCGGGCGCGGCGGCGGACGAGGGCCGGCCGCTGGAGCGGGTGGAGGCGATCGCCCGTCAGGTCAACGAGGGCTCGCGGAGTTTCGGGGTCGCGCTCAGCGCCTGCACCACCCCGGCGAAGGGCAGCCCCACCTTCGAGCTGCCGGCCGGCGAGCTGGAGCTGGGCATCGGCATCCACGGCGAACCGGGCCGCGAGCGCAGGCGGATGATGACCTCCGGAGAGATCGCCGAGGCCTCCCTCGACGCGATCCTCCACGACGTCACCCCGCGCAACCCGGTCCTGGTGCTGGTCAACGGAATGGGCGCGACACCCCTGCTGGAGCTGTACGGCTTCAACGCCGAGGTGCAGCGGGTGCTCGGCGAACGCGGCGTAGCCGTGGCCCGGGTCCTGGTCGGCAACTATGTCACCTCCCTCGACATGGCGGGCGCCTCCGTGACCCTGTGCCAGGTCGACGAGGAGCTGCTGCGGCTGTGGGACGCTCCGGTACGCACGCCGGGGCTCCGGTGGGGCATGTGACGCCGCGCCGGGGAAGGATCGCACCGTACCTACCAGGCAAGGAGATCCCGTGCTCGACGCCGAGTTCTTCCGCCGTTGGATGACGGCGACCGCCACGTCCGTGGAACGGGAGGCGGAGCGGCTGACCGCCCTCGACTCCCCGATCGGCGACGCCGACCACGGCAGCAATCTCCAGCGCGGCTTCCGGGCCGTGGTGGCCGCGCTGGGGAAGGAGCCGCCCGCCACGCCGGGGGCGGTGCTGATGCTCGCCGGGCGGCAGCTCGTCTCCACCGTGGGCGGCGCCTCGGGGCCGCTGTACGGGACGCTGCTGCGGCGCACGGGCAAGGCGCTCGGGGACGGGACGGAGGTGAGTGAGGAGCGCCTGGCCGAGGCGCTGGGCGCGGGAGTGGACGCGGTGCGGGCGCTGGGCGGGGCGGCACCCGGCGACAAGACCATGATCGATGCGCTGGTGCCGGCCGTGGAGGCACTCGGCGGCTCGTTCGCCGCGGCCCGTGAGGCGGCCGAGGAGGGAGCCCGGGCGACCACGCCGATGCGGGCCCGCAAGGGCAGGGCGAGCTATCTCGGTGAGCGCAGCATCGGGCATCAGGACCCCGGCGCCACCTCGGCCGCGCTGCTCGTCGCCGCGCTCGTCGACGCCGCGGAGGCCCCCGGTGAGTGACGAGAACCGGGTCGGGATCGTGCTGGTGTCGCACAGCGCCGAGGTGGCGGTGTCGGTGGCCGAGCTGGCGAAGGCGCTGGCGGGCGGTGGTACGGCGGTGCCCGTCGCCGCGGCGGGCGGCACCGCGGACGGCGGGTTCGGCACCAGTGCCGAGCTGGTCGTGGAGGCCGCCGCGGCGGTCGACCGGGGTGCCGGCGTGGCCGTCCTCGCCGACCTGGGCAGTGCGGTGCTCACCGTGAAGGCGCTGCTCGCCGAGGGGGACGAACTCCCGGAAGGCACGCGCCTGGTGGATGCCCCGTTCGTCGAGGGTGCGGTGGCCGCGGTGGTCACGGCGGCCACCGGGGCGGAGCTCGCGGCGGTGGAGGCGGCGGCGACGGAGGCGTACTCCTACCGGAAGACCTGACCGCCGCTCAGCCGGAGCCGAGGAAGGCGCGGGCCAGCCGCTCCCCGGTGCGCTCTGCGGCGGTCCGGTCCTCGATCGGCTCGGCCCTGCTGTTCTTGAAGACGATGTAGGTGACCCCGTCCGGCGCTCCGCCGCTGCGCGGGTCGGGGGACATGCCGAGGGCCTTCGCGGTGGCGTAGGAAGCCTCGCCGATGATGCCGCGCGGGCCGACATCGCCGACGACCGCGTACTGCACCCGGTTCCGGTACACGACGGCGGCCACGGAGCCGCCGCGCACGCCGTGCCGTCGGTAGTCCCACAGGCTGCTCGGGGTGGGTACGACGACGTACGGCAGGGTCTCCGCGTCCAGCGGTCGGCCGTCGGACTGCGGAAAGGCGGTGGCCTGGGTGAAGTACGGGTCGGTGCGGCGGTTGCAGTGGTCCCCGGCCCGGCCGTCGCAGTCGATGTCCAGGTCGGCCTTCCAGAAGACCGCGTCCCGCAGCCCGCAGACCGGGATGCGGGGCGGGGTACGGGCGTCGGTGCGGTAGCGGCCCTGCGATACCGGGGTGCAGTCGCGCACCGCGGCCAGCAGGTCGGCGGCGCGCACCGGGGCGGCGGAGCCCGGCGCGGAGCCGTGCCGCGCCTGCGGTCCGGGCCGCGCCGGGGGCGGGGCGTCGGGGAGCGTCGTCGGGGCGAGCAGGGCGGCGCTGGCCGCGACCAGTGTCAGCGACGGGACACGCACGTGGTGGGCCTCTCCTGGGGGGACATGACGGACACGCGGCCCAATCTGTCCTTCCACGGATCATGCGTCCAGCACCGAAGGCCCGGACGGCGCAGGGCGTCGCCCGCCGACAGGAGGCCGGGCGGCCGGGACCCTGCCGGCCCCGGTCGCCCGGCCGCCCGTGCCGGCGCGGGACGTGCGACGACAGCGGTCCGCGCCGTCGGCCGAACTCTCCGCTGTCGCGGGGCACTTCGACCACGGGAGGTTCAGCATACGTAATCCCTCCGGGCTTCCGGCACGCCGCGCACTCTTGATGTGATCGCGTCAGCAGCGCATATTGGTCCGGACCATTAACGTCGTGTCGTGTCCCGGAGGCAGAGCCGTGCGAGGCAGTTCCGTGCGAGGCGGTTCCGTGCGAGGCGGTTCCGTCGCCTCCGCCCTGCGCCGCTGCGCCCTGTTCTGCAGCGCCCTCGCTCTGCTCGCCTCCTGCGGCCGGGGCACCGCCGGGCCGGGCGGGGACGACCGGCCGCCCGGCGCGCCGACCGGCGTCACCGCCGAGGCCGGCAGCGCGACCAGCGTCCATGTGATGTGGAACGCGATCCCGGACGCCGAGGGCTACGAGGTGTACCGCGACGGGACGAAGGTGACGGAAGTGCCGGGCGCCGAGCGCATGGTGGACGTCATCCGGCTGAAGCCGTCTACGACGTACGTCTTCACCGTGCGGGCGCGGGACGCCGAGGGCCGCCTGGGGCCGCGCAGCCGGGAGGTCCGGGCGACCACCCCGGCGGTGGTCGCCGCCGACGACTCGCCGCCGTCCCGCCCGGGCGACGCCCGGGGCCGGACGGCGGGCGGGCGGGCGGTCCAGCTGTCGTGGTCCGCCGCTACGGACGACCGCGGCGTGGCGTCGTACGACATCCACCAGGGCGACACGAAGATCCACAGCGTGAGCGGGAACCAGACGGCCGCGGTGGTCACCGGGCTGCGCCCGGGCACCCGCTACACCTTCACGGTCCGTGCCCGGGACGCCTCGGACAACGTCTCCCCGGCCAGTGCCGTCGTCCGGCTGACCACGCCCGGCCAGGACGACGGGCGCAGCAGCGCCCCGACGGAGCTGCGCGTGTCGACCCACCGCGACGGCCGGGCGCACTACCTCGACCTGTCCTGGTTCCCGCCGCGCGCCGACGGGGTGATCACCGAGTACGAGATCGAGCTCGACGGACGGCCGGCCACCTCGCTGGTGTACGGCGCCGACGCGCCCCGCGAGCGGGCGGAGTACAGCTTCTACGCGGGCGAGGAGGACGGCGTCACGCACGGGGTGCGGATCCGGGCCAAGCTGCCCGACGGCACCTGGGGCGGTTTCTCGGCGGAGCGGACGGTGACGACGGGCGGAGGCTGAGGGCGCCGGGCCCGGGAGGGTCACCTGGGCGGCTGCGCTCGGCATGCGGGCGGGACAGCGGGGCGGTTGGCTGCCGGTGAGGCAGCACGGGCACTCCCGATCCGGCGGCGCCAGGGATGTACCGCCGACCGTGCCGCCGGAGGGCAGTCCAGATGCGCATCTCACAGCCGCTTCTTCGCTTCGGCCCGACCATGGCAGCCGCAGCCGTGCTGCCCCTCACCCTGACCGCCGGGCCGGCCGCCGCCGGGCCCGGGATCTCGGTGAGCACCACCGGCTCCACCGTCTCGGTCACCACGACCGCCTGCGGCCGGCTCAACGGCAGCTGGGGCACCGCCTCGCTGCTGACCAGCACCCAGGCGAGCTTCGCGGAGGGCCGTCAGGTGGCGCTGTCGGGGACCAGCGCCGGCCAGTCGGCCTCCTGGTCGAACGTCAGCCCCGGCACATACACGGTGGTCGTCGTGTGCTCCAACAACAGCACCGCCGGCGCCCAGTCGGTCATCGTCTCCGCGGCACCGACACCCACCCGGACCCCGTCCCCGTCGGCGTCGCCGTCCCGCGGAGTGCTGGGCGGTGTGGGCGGCGCGGTCAAGGACTACGGGACGGTGACGCTGGTGGCGGGCGCTGCGCTGGCCGGTACCGGTCTGATCGCGGCGGCCTGGTTCCTGCGCCGCCGGTCGAAGCCCTACCGCTTCTGACGGCGACGGGTCCGCGGACCGGGAGGCCGGCGAAGGCCCGCGGGCCGGGTCAGCCCGGCCCCGCGGAGCCGGGCTGACCCGGCAGCTCCGTGAACTCCGCCAGCGCGTGCCGTAGCCACTCGGTCCAGAAGGTCTCCAGGTCGATGCCGGCCCGCAGCACCAGATGGCGCAGCCGGTCCTCGGTACTGTCCCGGCCGGGCGGGAAGTCCCGCCGCTCGATCTCCCGGTACTCGGCCAACTGTCTCTCGTGCAGCTCCAGATGGCGCCGCAGATCCGGCTCGATGCCGTCGGTGCCGACCACGGCGGCGGCGCGCAGCCGCAGCAGCATCGCGTCCCGCAGCGGCCTGGGGTCATGGGAGGCGGCGGTCCAGCGGGCCAGTTCGGCGCGGCCCGCGGGCAGGACCTCGTAGGCCTTCTTCTGTCCGCGGGCCGGCTGCTCGGACGGCAGTACCCGGATCAGCCCCTCGGCCTCCAGCTTTCCCAGCTCGCGATAGATCTGCTGGTGCGTCGCCGACCAGAAGTAGCCGATCGACCTGTCGAACCGGCGGGTCAGCTCCAGCCCCGACGACGGCTTCTCGAGCAGGGCGGTCAGGATCGCGTGCGGGAGTGACATGGACTCATCCTAGGGACGGCACCGGCGGCCGGGGGCGGCGCGGTCTACAGGGCCGCGGCCAGTTCCGTGCCCTGCTTGACGGCCCGCTTGGCGTCCAGTTCGGCGGCCACGTCTGCGCCGCCGATCAGATGCACGCTGCGGCCGGCTGCGGCCAGCTCCTCGTACAGGTCGCGACGGGGTTCCTGGCCGGTGCACAGGACGACGGTGTCGACCTCGAGCACCGTGGACTCGCCGTCGACGGTGAGGTGCAGCCCGGCGTCGTCGATCCGGTCGTAGGTCACGCCCGGGACCATGGCGACGCCGCGGTGCTTGAGTTCGGCGCGGTGGATCCAGCCGGTGGTCTTGCCGAGCCCGGCGCCGACCTTGGTGGTCTTGCGCTGGAGCAGGTGCACGGTGCGCGGCGGGGCGGGCCGCTCCGGGGCGGTGAGGCCGCCGGAACCCTCGTACTCCATGTCGACGCCCCAGAGCCGGAAGTAGGTCTCGGGGTCCTCGTGCGCTCCGTCGCCGCCGTCGGTGAGGTACTCGGCGACGTCGAAGCCGATGCCGCCGGCACCGAGGATCGCGACCCGGTCGCCGACGGGGGCCTTGTCGCGCAGCACGTCCAGGTAGCCCACGACGCTGGGGTGGTCGGTGCCCGGGATGTCGGGGACGCGGGGGGTGACGCCGGTGGCGACGACGATCTCGTCGTAGCCGTCCAGGTCTGCGGCGGAGACGGGTGTGTCCAGGCGTACGTCGACGGCGTGCTCGTCGAGCTGCGTGCGGAAGTAGCGCAGTGTCTCGTCGAACTCCTGCTTGCCGGGGACCTGGCGGGCCACGTTGAGCTGGCCGCCGATCTCGCTCGCCGCGTCGAAGAGGGTGACGGCGTGGCCGCGCTCGGCGGCGCTCACCGCACAGGCGAGGCCGGCCGGTCCGGCGCCGACGACCGCGATCCGCTTGCGCAGCCGGGTCGGGGCGAGGACCAGTTCGGTCTCGTGGCAGGCGCGCGGGTTGACCAGGCAGGAGGTGATCTGCCCGCTGAAGGTGTGGTCGAGGCAGGCCTGGTTGCAGCCGATGCAGGTGTTGATCGCCTCCGGGCGACCGGCCGCGGCCTTGGCGACGAAGTCGGGGTCGGCGAGCATGGGACGGGCCATCGAGACCATGTCCGCCGCGCCGTCGGCGAGCAGCTGCTCGGCCAGCTCGGGGGTGTTGATGCGGTTGGTGGTGACGAGCGGGACCTTCACCTCGCCCATCAGCCGCCGGGTCACCCAGGTGTAGGCGCCGCGGGGCACCGAGGTGGCGATGGTGGGGATGCGTGCCTCGTGCCAGCCGATACCGGTGTTGATGATGGTGGCGCCGGCCGCCTCGACCGCCCTGGCGAGGGTGGTCACCTCGTCGAGGGTGGAGCCGCCGGGCACCAGGTCGAGCATGGACAGCCGGTAGATCAGGATGAAGTCCTCGCCGACGGCCTCGCGCACCCGGCGGACGATCTCGACGGGGAAGCGCATGCGGTTCGCGTAGGAGCCGCCCCAGCGGTCGGTGCGCTGGTTGGTCCGCGCGGCGATGAACTCGTTGATCAGATAGCCCTCGGAGCCCATGATCTCCACGCCGTCGTAACCGGCCTCGCGGGCCAGCCGGGCGGTGCGCGCGTAGTCGTCGATGGTGCGCTCGACCTCGGCGTCGGTCAGCTCGCGGGGCGGGAAGGGGCTGATCGGCGCCTGCAGCGGGCTGGGTGCGACCAGGTCGGGGTGGTACGCGTAGCGGCCGAAGTGCAGGATCTGCAGGGCTATCCGCCCGCCCTCGGCGTGCACGGCGTCGGTGACGACGCGGTGCTGCTCGGCCTCCGCCTCGGTGGTGAGTCTGGCGCCGCCCTCGTAGGGCCGGCCCTCGTCGTTGGGCGCGATACCGCCGGTGACGATCAGGCCCACTCCCCCGCGGGCGCGGGCGGCGTAGAAGGCGGCCATGCGCTCGAAGCCGCGCTCCGCCTCCTCCAGGCCGACGTGCATGGAGCCCATCAGGACCCGGTTGGGCAGCGTGGTGAAGCCCAGGTCGAGCGGGCTCAGCAGGTGGGGGTATCGGCTCATCGGGCCCTCCGTGCGCGGTGTCGTGCCTCTTTTGTAGAGGACGGCCCCGTCTTTTGCAACTAGTTGCAAAAGGCGGTTCGCGCACGGAGGCCGGTCTCAGCGGTTCTCGAGCCGTACGTGCAGCTCGCGCTCCTGGTCCCCGGAGGCCGTGCTCAGGTCCTGCACGGTGAACAGGTGGTCCAGGGTGGTGCGGAACCGCTCGATCGCCCAGTAGCCACCCTGCACATCGGCCTCGACGGAGGCCCTGAGCCGCAGCGGACCCGGATCGCTCTCCCGCGCGTCGGCCACGTCGAAGGTGCCGAGCCACACGGTCGGCCGCACCTCGTGGAACTCCCGGGGCACGTCCTCCGCGCGCCGGTCGGACGAGTAGCACGCGCGCAGGGCGTCGAACACGACCCGGGCGTCTTCCTTGCTGCATCCACTGAGCTCGACCGAGACGGATTCCGGATGCAGTCGCTCGCCTGCCATGGTGATCGCTCCTCTCGGGCCGCGGTGCGGCACCGCGGGCGCTCCGCGGACCGCACCCCCAACCCAAGAAAAGCACCACCGCGAGCGGAGCACTACCGGCGTGGTCCAGCAGTGCGGGGCGGCGCCGTGGCGCGGCTCAGCCGCGGACGAAACGGTACGTCTTGCTGTCGGTCAGGATGCAGAAGCCCGGCGACAGGACGATCACCCGCAGGGTGCCGGTACGCCGGTCGTAGTCGACGCCCTCGGTCTCGAAGCCGCCCGAGCAGGCACTGCGCAGCGGCAGCTGCCGGAGGGCGGTGACCCGTCCGGTGACATCGGCCGCGCCGTTCGGGGCGGTGGACAGATCCACCTGGAGCAGCGGTTTCGTCATACCGAACAGGGTGCCGTCCGGGTCGTCGGAGGAGCACAGCAGCCGGGTCGCGGTGACGAAGTCACAGCCCTGGACGTCGCGCACGGCACGGTCCAGATGCACGGTGGCCGCCTGCGGGAGGTCGGCCGAGGGCGAGGTGGCCGGGTTGACGCCCGGGGTCGGCAGGACCAGCAGCCGGTTCATCGTGCCCCACTCGCCCGTCAGCATCCACTGGCCGTCCGGGGAGACCGCGACCCAGGAGTTGTTCAGCGCCTCACCCGGACTGAGGGCGTGCACGTACTCCGACCAGTTTCCGTCCGGCGCCTGCACCCGGTACATCTTCGCGCCGCCGTCGTCGCGCTGGTACGGCTCGATGTAGTGACCGTCGTAGGAGGCGTCGGGGTCGCCGACATGGTTCCAGCCCCGGCTCGAGACACCGAGCGGGATGGTGCCGATGCCGGTGTAGCGGTTGGGGCTGCCGGCCGGGATCTCGACCGAGGTCAGCCCCTGGCTCTCGGTCAGCGGACGGGCCCGGTCGGAGCCGACCTCGGTCCAGGTGTCGGCAGCGGTCGCGGGCGTGGCGGACACGGCGGGCCGGGCGGTGGCGAGGACGGTGGCGGCGGCGAGGGCGACCAGTCCGGTGAGGGCGGCGTGACAACGTTGCCGGGCGCGCGGGGGCATGGGGTCTCCTCCGTGGGGGGCGGGTTGGCGCGGCGGTGGTGGCACGGGGCAGGCACGCGGGGTCAGCGCCCGCGCGCCCGGCGCACAGTCTGACGCGACCCGAAGGTCATGTACAGACCAAATCGCCCGCAGGGTCCGCCCGTGCGGCACGAGGACCCCGGAGAAAGGGCGCTACGAGCGGTAGAACGCGGTAGAACAGGGGAGTCGGCATCGAAGAGGTGTGCCGTCCGGATCGGCGAAGGCGGGGCCTGGGATGAGTGCAGCCGGATCTCCCGTGTTCCAGGGCGAGGAACCGCCCCGCGGGTCGGTGCGGCCGAGCGGGCTGCTCGACGTCCTGGGCGTGGCGTCGGTGGTGCTGGACGCCGAGGGCCGGATCGTGCTGTGGAGCCCGCAGGCCGAGGAGCTGTTCGGCTACTCCGCTCAGGAGGCGCTGGGGCAGCACGCCGCCCGGATCATGGTGCACGAGCGCCATCTCGACCTGGTGGTGAAGCTGTTCGCCGAGGTGATGAAGACCGGCGAGGGCTGGGCCGGGGCGTTCCCGATCCGCCGCAAGGACGGCACGACGCGACTGGTGGAGTTCCGCAACATGCGGCTGCTGGACGACCGGGGCGACGTCTACGCGCTGGGCCTCGCCGCCGACCAGACGACGGTGCGCCGGCTGGAGCGGGAGGTGGCGCTGTCGACGCGGGTGATCGAGCAGTCCCCCATCGGGCTCGCGGTCCTGGACACCGAGCTGAGGTACGTCTCCGTCAACCCCGCCCTGGAGCAGATCAACGGCATCCCGGCGGAGGAGCATCTCGGGCGCACGGTGCACCAGGTGCTGCCGCAGGTGGATGCGGACGCCCTGGAGAACGCCGCACGCCGGGTCCTGAAGACCGGCCGGCCACTGGTCGACCAGCCCACGACCGGCCGGACCCCGGCCGATCCGGACGAGGAACACGCGTGGTCGGTTTCGCTGTACCGGCTGGAGGACGCCGTCGGGACGGTGCTGGGCGTGGCGGCCTCGGTGGTCGATGTCACCGAGCAGTACCGGGCGGCCGTGGAGGCCGAGGCCGCACGGCGGCGGCTGGCCGTCGTCGCAGACGCCTCCGCCCGGATCGGCACCACCCTGGAGCTGGACCGCACCGCGCACGAACTGGCCGACGTGGCGGTGCCGGCACTGGCCGACGTCGCGGCCGTGGATCTGCTGGAGGCGGTGGTGAAGGGCCGGCGCAGCACCCTGGGCCCGGCCGAGCCCGCGGTGATCCGGGCGCTGGCGGTGCAGGCGGTGGACGAGCCCGATGCGCTGGCGGCGGCCGACCCGCCGGGGCAGGTCGCCCGGTACGGTCCCGACCGGCTGGTCACCGAGTGCGTGCGCACCGCGCACCCGGTGATGGTCCCGCACGTGCGGGACGGGGACCTGCCCCGCATCGCCCGCTCCGCCGAGGCCGCCGAACTGCTGCGCCGGGCCGGTGTGCACTCGTATCTGGCGGTTCCCCTGATCGCCCGCGGCGAGGTGCTGGGCTCCCTGGACCTGAAGCGGACCCGCAATCCGCTGCCGTTCGGCGAGGACGACCTGCTGCTGGCCCGGGAGCTGGCCGCCCGCGCGGCGGTGCAGATCGACAACGCCCGCTGGTACCAGAACGCCCGCAACAGCGCGCTCACCCTGCAGCGCAGCATGCTGCCCAGCCACCCCCGGGTCACCGGCGGACTGGAGGTGGCCTCCCGCTACCAGCCGGCCGAGGCGACCAGTGAGGTCGGCGGCGACTGGTTCGACGTGATCCCGCTGGAGCGCTGCAAGACGGCGCTGGTGGTGGGCGATGTGATGGGCAGCGGGATCACGGCCGCGGCGTCCATGGGTCGGCTGCGCACCGCCACGAACACCCTGGCCTCCCTCGACCTGGACCCGGCGATGCTGCTGGAGCATCTGGAGCGGACCACCGGCGGTCTCGACCAGTCCATCGCCACCTGCGTCTACGCCGTGCACGACCCGCACAAGCAGCAGGTCCGGATCGCCAACGCCGGTCATCTGCCACCGATCCGGGTGCGCGCCGGCCGACGCCCCGAGCTGCTCGACCTGCCGACCGGCGTGCCGCTGGGGGTCGGCGGGGTGCCGTTCGCCACCACCGCCGTCGATCTGGAGCCCGGCGACCAGCTGGTCCTCTACACCGACGGCCTGGTGGAGACGCGGCGGCATCCGCTGGACGAGCGGCTCGACGCCCTGCTCACGCTGCTGGACGGCCCGGACCGCCCCCTGGAGGAAGTCTGCGACCTGCTGCTGCGCACCCTGCACGAGCCCGAGAACGCCGACGACGTGGCACTGCTCATCGCCCGTGCGACACGCCCGGAACAGGTGCGCTGACCGAACGCCGCCCGCTGGACGGCCCGGACCGGCCGCCGCGGTCGGCAGGGCCGGCGGGGGCGAGTGGTACGTCGTCCGTTCCCGGGCGCCCACCGGGACGGCCGACCGGGACATCCGTGGCCGGGCTGTGACCGCCACGGGCGAGCGATACGCGTCCGTTCCCGGGCGCCCACCGGGACGGCCGACCGGTACATCCCCACCCGAGGCGCAGTCGGCACGGCCGACCGGTACGTCCCAGCCCGGGGCACGGTCGCCGCAGCCGACCGGGACATCCGTGGCCCGGCTGTGACCGCCACGGGCGAGCGGTGCGTCCGCTCGTGGACGGCGACCGCAACCGTGCGCTCGCCTCGGGACGGCAGGCGCAGCGGGCACGCGCCTCCCGGACGGCACCCACAGCGGGCGGCACTCACTCGCGGACACCGACCACCACATGGGCGTACATGTCCTCGGACACCGCGAGCCGCGGTGTCAGGCCGGCCTCGGCGAAAGCCGCCAGCGCCGCCGGTGCCTGGCGTGCGCCGGTCTCGGACAGCAGGCAGCCGCCCGGGGCGAGCCAGCCGGCCGCACCGGCGGCGACCCGGCGCAGCACGTCGAGACCGTCCGCGCCCCCGTCGAGTGCGACCGCCGGCTCGTGCTCGCGGGCCTCGGCGGGCAGCAGGGGCACCGCCGCGCTGGGTACGTAGGGCACGTTGGCCGCGAGAAGGTCCACCCGGCCGCGCAGCGCACCGGGCAGCGCCTCGTACAGGTCGCCCGTGTGCACCCGGCCGTCGAAGGGCGCGAGGTTGCCGCGGGCGCACTCGACGGCGGCGGGGTCGATGTCGGCGGCGTGCAGCTCGGGGCCGTCGAGGGCGTCGGCGAGGGCCGCCCCGACCGCGCCCGAGCCGCAGCACAGGTCCACGACCAGGGAGGCGCCGGGCACCCTGGCGACGGCCTCCGCCACCAGGAACTCGGTGCGCCGGCGCGGGACGAAGACCCCGGGGGCGACGGCGATGCGCAGGCCGCGGAACTCGGCCCAGCCCAGGACGAGTTCGAGCGGCAGACCGGCGGCTCGGCGCAGCACCATGCCGGAGAGCTCCGCCGGGGTGCGGGCGCTGGCGAGGAGCAGTTCCGCCTCGTCCTCGGCGAAGACACAGCCCGCGGTGCGCAGGGCGGAGACGACGGAGTCGCGGGACGAGAGGCGGGAGGGGGTGACGGAAGACAGAGTGGTCATGGGGTGCGAGAGCCTTTCGGGATCCGAAGGGCGCTCTCCGCGGTCACCCGTGGACGGCGAGCCGCCCGGTATGAGGTGAGAGCACCCTGGCCGACACTGCGGTGATGGGACTCACCTCCTCGCATCCGAGGGCCGGGACGGTCCGCGGCCGTCGGTCACCCTACCCCAACTGCCGGAGGGCACCGCTCCGCTCGGCACCGGTCAGACGGCAACGGTCTCCTCGGCCTCCTCGTCGGCGGTCCGCTCCAGCCGCTCCGTCCGGGCCGGGTGCTCCGCTGCGACGGGTGCCGTCGCCCGCTCCCGGAGCGCGGCCACCGCCACCGCGGCCAGGCCCAGCACCAGCCAGGCGAGCAGCGTCCAGACGGTGCGGGCCAGTCCGTCACCGTCGAAGTACAGCAGGCTGCGGGCGCCCTCGACGAACCCGGCACCGTTCCAGAAGGCGTGCAGGGTGCCGAAGAAGCCGTTCTGCAGCTCGGGCCGGAACAGCCCGCCGGAGCTGGTGAAGTTGAGCATCACGAACAGCACCGTCATGGCGAGCGTGGTCCACCGCTTGAGGAAGGTGTGCAGGCCGAGGCCGAGGAACAGGATGCCCGCCGCGTACAGCCAGGCCAGGCCCCACAGGCCGGCGAGGGAGTGGTGCGCGAGGTGGAACACCGGGCCGGCGAGCAGCCCGCCGATACCGCTGACCACGACCGAGACGCCGAGCGTCAGCAGCACCCGGACCCTCATCGGCAGCCCGGCCCCGGCGGCGCCGAGCGCGGCCACGGAAGCGTAGGAGCCGATGCTGACGGCGATCAGCAGGAAGAAGAGCCCCTGGCCGGTGGGGTCGTCGTCGACCGGGGCGGCCACGTCGGTCACCTTCAGCGGTACGCCCCGGCGTTCGGCGAGCGGTGCGAAGACCTTCTCCGCGGCCAGGGCGCCCATGTCGGAGGCGGCGGTGGCCACCACGACCTCGGGCGTCCGCCCTCCGGGCACGTAGGCGCCGGTGAGGTCGCGGGACTTCAGCAGGCCGACCGCGTCGGCGCGGGTGCCGACGGTCCGGACGTCGAGCGCGTCCCCGGCCCCCTCCTGCACCGACCGGGCGAGCACCTCCGCCTCGGGTCCGGTGCCGACCACCGCGACCGGCAGATGGTTCGGCTCGGGGGTGACGAAGGCCCCCAGATAGGCGAGCCCCATGCCGAGGCACATCAGCAGCGGGGTGATCAGGTGCGCGAGCACATGGCGCAGGGCGTGCGACCTCATCGGTCGGGGCCTCCCGTCGTCGGGCCAACCGGACCGCCCTGGGCGCAGTCGCGGTGGCGCCGGACACAGGTGCGATAGTTGGCTTATACAACTCACTTCTCAAGTTGTACTGTACAACCAGAACGAAGGAGGCGGGTCCCATGGCAGCAGTCGAGGCGTCCGACGGGACGACCGGCGCCCCTGGCGGCTCCGACGGCTCCGCGGCGGCCACGGCCGCGGCCGTGGAGACCATCCAGCGCGAGATGACGGCCTTCGCCCGCCGGGCCCGCGCCTCGGCGGGCCGGATGCACCCGGAGCTGTCGCTGGTCTCGTACACGCTGCTCGGGCATCTGGAGGAGCGGGACGGCTGCCGGGCAACCGACCTGGCTGCCCATTACGCCCTGGACAAGTCCACCGTCAGCCGCCAGGTGGCCGCTCTGGAGCGGGTCGGCCTGGTGGAGCGCCGCGTCGATCCGGACGACCACCGTGTGCAGGTCCTGCATCTGACGGAATCCGGCCGAAGCCTGCTGGCGCAGGTCACCGAGCGGCGCCGCACCGCCTTCCGGGAGCGGCTGGCCGACTGGCCGGAGGCGGACCTGCTGCGCTTCGCCGCCTACCTGGAGCGGTACAACGCCGGGTCGGGGGCCGGAACCGACCGGTAGCCGCCACCGCGTACCGTGGACTGCGCACGCCACGCCCCGCCCCGTCCGCCCCGACCCGCGGGCGGCCCCGACCGGCCGCCCGGAAGACACCTCCCCATGAACATCACCCGAGGCTTCACCGGCCGCCCGCGCACCGGCCGGACCGGACTGCCCCCCGGTCAGTACGACGCCCGCGACGACTGGCCGGTCCTGTCCGCCGAGGTCACCCCCGACCTGGCCGCCGCAGACTGGTCCTTCCGGCTGGGCGGGCTGGTGGCCGAGCCGTGCAGCTGGACCTGGGACGAGGCCCACGCGCTGCCGGCGTCGGCCTACGAGGGCGACATCCACTGTGTGACCGGCTGGTCCAAGTTCGGTGTGCGGTTCGGCGGGGTGTCCCTGGACACCTTCCTGCAGGCCGCGGGCCCGCTGCCGTCCGCGACCCATGCGGTCGCCTACGCGCACACCGGCTACACGGCGAATCTGCCCCTCGCGGACCTGACCGGGGGGCGCGCCTGGATCGTGTGGGAGCACGACGGCAGGCCGCTCGCCGCCGAACACGGCGGCCCGGCCCGGCTGGTGGTGCCGCACCTGTACTTCTGGAAGAGCGTCAAGTGGGTCGCGGGTCTGGAGCTGCTCGACCACGACGAGCCGGGCTTCTGGGAGCAGAACGGCTACCACGCGCGCGGCAACCCCTGGGAGGAGCAGCGGTACTCCGGTGACTGAGACAGCGGCACGGGCGGTGCCTTCCTTCACTCCCCCGACGCGGTTCGCCGTGCCCGGGCGCATCGCGGCGAGCGAGCGGGAGGCGGCCCGGTGGCAGACCGCCACGCTCACGGAGATCCGCCGCGAGACACCGCGTGCGGCCACGTTCCGCTTCGCCGTGCCCGGCTGGGTGGGGCACCTGCCCGGACAGCATCTGATGCTGCGGCTCACCGCCCCGGACGGCTACGTGGCCCAGCGGCACTACTCGCTGGCGTCCGCACCCGACGACCGCGGGCACATCGAGCTGACCCTGGACCACGTCGCGGGCGGTGAGGTCTCCGGCTGGTTCCACACGGTGGCCCGGCCGGGGGACCGGGTCGAGGTGCGCGGCCCGCTCAGCGGCTTCTTCGCCTGGCCGGGCGACCGGCCCGCGCTGCTGGTGGGCGCCGGATCCGGGGTCGTACCGCTGATGTCGATGGTCCGGCACCACCGGGCGCGGGGGCCGGCGGTCCCGCTGCGGCTGCTGGTGTCCGCGCGCAGTCCCGAGGAGCTGATCTACGCGCGGGAGTACGGCGCCGAGACGACGCCGGTGTTCACGCGCACCGCGCCCGACGGGGTGCCGGTGGGGCGGATGACGTCCGTGCACCTGGCTCCGCTGCTGGCCGAGGCGCCGCCCGGCGGCTGGGAGGCGTACGTGTGCGGCTCGAACGCGTTCGCCGAACACGCCTCCCGACTGCTCGTCGCGGGCGGGCAGCCGGTGGACCGGATCCGCATCGAGCGCTTCGGCTGATCCCGGGGCCGAGGCCCGGCATCCGGGATCCGAGGGCCGGCATCCGGGATCCGAGGCCCGGCATCCAAGGTCCAGGATCCCGGGGTGGTCTCCACCCGGCCGTCGCAGCTGCCGTGCCTCGGCGGGTCGCCGACCGCACCGGGCTCCCGCGGCCTGCCCCGGCCCGGCCACCACAGGCCCTGACCATGCCGCCCGGACCATTGCCGACCGGCCCGCCGGCACCCTGGCAGCCGCCACACGTCCCGGCCCGCCACCCACGGCAACCTGCCCCGCCGGTCCCGGCCCCACCTGACGACCACCCCACACACCCCGACGCGGCCCGCGCCGACCCGGACCGGCCGCTCAGGACCGGCCGCACCCGGCAGCCCGGGCCTCCCCTCTGACCACCCACGCCCGGAACCACCCACGACCAACCCCGCACCCGCCCCCACAGGCCCCGAGCATCCCGCCGCCCCGCACTCCGGAGCAGCGGCCCAGGACCCGCCATGCTGTCCCCGAGACCCCCGGGACCCGCTGCCCAGGCGCCGCCGAGCTGCACGGCCGCACCGCAGCGCCGGCCCCGGACCCCACTGCCGCCCCGGGCCCGGACGCGGCCGGACGGGGCCCGCGTCAGCGGACCAGTCCCCGGCTCGGGTTCGCGAGACATGGCCCTGCGCGGGTGCCCGGGTCCGGGTTTCCCGGCGCCCTGGACGGGCACCTGGGCTGCGGTCCGCGGGCACGCGCGCGTGGCGTGCGGCGGAGGCAGCGGCGGACCGCCTCGCACGGCCGTCCGCCCGGCCGGCCGCGGTGGACGCGAGGAGGTCGAGATGCGTACCCGGGTACGCGGCTGGCGCTGGCGGCGCAATCCGCTGCGGCGCCGGTCCGACGTGGTCGAGGCCTGGACGGTGCTGGCCGTCGCGGTCCTGCTGTTCCTGGGGGCGCCCCTGGCCGGCGCGGCGTCCGCCTGGTGGGCCCACGGCCAGGCCCACCAGGTCGCGTCGGAGCAGCAGACCGACCGGCGGCAGGTCCGCGCCGAGGTGGTGGGCAGGGCCTCCGACACCGCGTCGGCGGTGCACGCCGGCGGCCAGCACGCGTACCGGGCGACCGTGCGCTGGACGGAACCGGGCGGGACCGAGCGGACCACCACCGTACGGGTTCCGACGGACACCCGGCGCGGTGACGCGGTCGACGTGTGGCTGGACCCGCAGGGCCGGAGCGTACCGGCGCCGGCGACCTCGGCGACGGTCTGGCAGCACACGCTCACCCTCGGCGCGTGCGGTACGGCCGGCACGGCATTCGCGGTGCTCCTCGCGCGCGGCGCCGTCCGCCGGGTCGCCCTGCGCCACCGGCTGGCGGAGTGGGAGCGCGCCTGGGCCCGCACCGAGCCGCGGTGGACCCACCGCAGGGCCTGACCCCGGCCCGGCCCCGCCTCCCGGCCGCAACACGGGCCCGGACCGGCCGGACGTACCATCACCCGGAGCCGCAGGGGTGCCGCCCACCCTGCGGCTCGCGGCTCCCCCGTCGCGCCCGCGCGGCGGTGCACCCCCGAACGGTCACCCGCACCCTCCGCACCGCCCCCTGCGGGTACCCGACCGGATGCACCGACGTCCGCCGACCACCGCCGTCGATGCGGCGGCCCGGGCACGCGGCCCCACCCCCGCCCACGGGCGGAACCCACCGGCCCCACATCACCCCGTCGGCCCACGACCGACCGCCCGACGGGCGGCCCGACGGACACCGCCGAGGAACCCGACCGGGGCACGTGGCCTGCGGCCCGACCCCCCGCATACGGTGTGATCATCTACACGATGCGGCACTGTTCTCCCTCGCAAAGGACGTTCCCGATGGCCCTGTTCGACCTTCCGATCGACGAACTGCGCGGCTACCGCAGCGCGTCCACGGCGCCGGACGACTTCGACGGCTTCTGGGCCAGGACCCTTCGGGAAGCCCGCGCGCACGATCTGGACGCCCGTTTCGAGCCGATCGACACCGGGCTGTCCACGGTGACGGTGCACGACGTGACGTTCGCGGGGTTCGGCGGTCACCCGGTGAAGGGGTGGCTGGTCCTGCCTGCCGGGGCGGACCGGCCGCTGCCGCTGGTGGTGGAGTTCCTCGGCTACGGCGGGGGGCGCGGGCTACCGCACGAGCACCTGCTGTGGGCGTCCACGGGCCGGGCGCACTTCGTGATGGACACCCGGGGTCAGGGCAGCGCCTGGGGCGGCGGAGGCGGCACCGCGGACCCGGTCGGCAGCACGCCCGCGTACCCGGGGTTCATGACCCGGGGTCTCGACGCCCCGGAGAACTACTACTACCGGCGGGTGTTCACCGACGCGGTGCGCGCCGTCGAGGCCGCGCGTTCGCATCCGCTGACCGACCCGGCGCGCACCGCCGCGGTCGGCGGCAGCCAGGGCGGCGGCATCACGCTGGCGGTCGGCGCGCTGGTGCCGGATCTCGCCGCCGTCGCACCGGACGTGCCGTTCCTGTGCGACTTCCCGCGCGCGACGACGCTCACCGACCGGCATCCGTACCGGGAGATCGGCCTGTACCTCAGGACGCACCGGGGACGCACCGCGGACGCGCTGCGCACCCTGTCCTACTTCGACGGCGTGCACTTCGCGGCCCGCGGCCGTGCGCCCGCCCTGTTCTCGGCCGCCCTGGAGGACCAGACCTGCCCGCCGTCCACGGTGTTCGCGGCGTTCAACGCCTGGACGCACCAGGACAAGGCGATCGAGGTCTACGACTTCAACGACCATGAGGGCGGCGGCCCGTTCCAGGAGGCGGCCCAGCTCCGCTGGCTGGACTCCCGGCTCTGAGGGGGCCGGCCCCACTGGCTGGTTCCCGCCGCTGAGCAGGGAAGCTGTGCGGCACGCTGTGCGCCCCCGAGCGGGCAGACCGGTTTCGGCCGAACTGCCGGGCAGCCCTTCCGAGCTGGTTTAGACCAGTGGTACTCCTGATGGCGCACCGAGCCCGCACGGCTACCGAACGTCACCATCAGGAGGGCGCGGCATGGCCCGCACCACCCAGCACCACCACCCTCTCGCCGTCGCACAGCCCCTGTACTGGCGGATCGCGGCGCAACTTCTCGAGGAGCTGCACGCCGGCACCATCCCGCCCGGTCGGCGGCTCCCCGGGGAGCGCCGGCTGGCCGAGCACTTCGGGGTCAGCCGGGAGACCGTACGGCAGGCACTGGAGGTCCTGCGCCGGGACGGTCTGGTCGCCACCGACCGGCGGGGCACCCACGCGGCCCTGCCCGGCCTGGCCGCCCACAGCCCGGCGAGCCTGACCTTCCCGGTCGGCGCCCGCTCCGGGGACCCGCGCACGGTGGACCGGGCCACCGTCACCTGGGAGACCCCGCCACCCGAGCACGCCGCCGCGCTGGGGCCCGCCGGGCACCGGCCGACGCTGGTGCACCGCTACGAGTCCGCGGCCGCCGACGGCGGCGGCAGGCGCACCGCGATCACGTCGTTCTCGGCCGTGGCGCTCGCCGAGGTCGAGGAGCTGGCCCGGTACCGCGACCGCGCCGCCGGCACAGCCGGGGTCCAGCTCTGGCGGGTCTACGACTGGATGCGCAGCGCGGGCCTGACCCTGCATCACCGGGACACGATCTCCCGGCCGGCGGACACCGGCTCGGTCCGGGTCACCCGGCGGGTGCGCGACCAGCACGGCCGGCTGCTGGAACTGACCGACCTGCGCGTCGACGCCCGGCAGGACGCGCTGGTCTACGAGTTCACGCTGCCGGCGGCGGGCTGAGCCGGCCCTCCGGCGCCCGCGGGCACCGGAGCCCTGCGGGCCGCGACCAGCCGGACCCGCGGGCTGCCGTCGGACCGGCGGCCGAACCGCGGCAGGGGGTACAGCTCGACCCGGAAGCCGGCTCGCGTCAGCTCCCGCCGTACGTCACCGAGCCTGCACGTGCGGTAGTACATGACGAACGGGGGCCGCCACAGCGCGTTGCGCACCCGCATCGCCGTGTCGAAGCCGAGCAGCGCCCAGTAACCGGCGCTGCCCGGCCTCGGCGGCGCCACCAGCGGGAAGGCGAAGCAGCCGCCGGGCCGCAGCACGGAGTGCACCTGGCCGAACAGCCCCGGCAGTTCGCGCGGCAGGAAGTGCCCGAACGCCCCGAAGCTCACCACCAGGTCGAAGGCGGAGGTGAACGGCAGTGCACGGGCGTCGGCGCGGACCCAGGACACGGCGGGACCCGCCGGCGCGGCACGCTCCCGCGCGACCGCCAGCATGCCCGCGCTGAAGTCGACCCCCGTCACGCTGCCCCGGCACACCCGGGCGAGTACGTCCGTCCCGGCTCCGGTACCGCAGCACAGATCCAGCCCGGAGTCGAACGGGCCCATCGCCGCCAGTGCTGTCGCCACCGCGTCCAGCACCGCGTCGGGCGTGCGGTAGGGCGTGTGGTCGAACTTCGGGGCGAGCAGGTCGTAGCCGCGCTCGACCGACGACAGCGCCTGCACGGCGAGTTCGCGCGCTGTGGGGCCCTCGGGGCTGAACATCACCTCAGCCTAGTCCGCCGGAGCCCGGCACCGCGCGGCCTGCACCGCCGTCCCGCTTGTGCTACAGTGCACGCAGCACTCGTGTACGCCCCGATGCGGGCGTCGGTGTCAGTTGCTTCTCTCTTCACTCCGCCGAGTTCGCCGAGTCCTCGCCGACCGGCGTCCGGCTTCCCCGCACCACCTCGTGAGCAGGGCTTCCGTCCCGTGCCGAGGTGCTGTTCCCGCCGACCGCAGGGCGTGACCTCCGCCCCCGCCCGGCATCTCCTTCCCTCCTTCTTCGCATTCCCACCCCGCCCATGCCCTGCCCGCCGTCCGGGAAAGGACCGCCCAGCATGACCACCACACTCGAACACCCCTCCGCACAGCAGGCCGCGGCGGCCACCGTCACCGGAGTCCTCGACACCGACGCGGGCGGGAAGGGCCGCCTGCGTGCGGCAGACCTGCTGCCCTCCCCGGCCGACCCGTTCCTCTCCCCCGCCCTGATCCGCCGGTACGGACTGCGCCGGGGTGACTCCGTCGAAGGCGTGTCCGGGCCCGGGCGGAGCCTGGCCGACGTGGCCAGGGTGGGCGGCCGTGCCCCGGACCGGTCGCGCGGCCGACGGCACTTCCGCGACCTGACGCCGCTGCATCCGCACCGGCGGCTGCACCTCGAACACCCCGGCGCCGGTGCCGCAGGACGGGTCGTGGATCTGCTCGCCCCGGTCGGCAAGGGCCAGCGCGGGCTGATCGTGGCCCCGCCGAAGACCGGCAAGACCGTGCTGCTCCAGCAGATCGCCGCGGCCGTCGCCGGGAACCACCCGGAGTGCCGGCTGATGGTGGTGCTGCTCGACGAGCGGCCCGAGGAGGTCACCGACATGCGCCGCTCGGTGCCCGGCGAGGTGTACGCCTCGACCTTCGACCGGGCGGCAGGGCAGCACATCGCCCTGGCCGAGCTGGTGATCGAGCGGGCCAAGCGTCTGGTCGAGGCCGGCGAGGACGTCGTCGTCCTGCTGGACTCGCTGACCCGGCTGTGCCGGGCGCACAACACCTCGGCCGGCTCCGGCGGCCGTACGCTGAGCGGCGGTGTCGACGCGGGCGCCCTGCTCGGGCCCAAGCGGTTCTTCGGCGCCGCCCGGCAGGCCGAGAAGGGCGGCTCACTCACCATCCTGGCCACCGCCCTGGTGGAGACCGGCTCGCGCGCTGACGACCTCTTCTTCGAGGAACTGAAGAGCACCGGCAACATGGAGCTGCGGCTGAGCCGCGAGGCGGCCGCCCGGCGGGTGTTCCCCGCCGTGGACCTGGACGCCTCCGGCACCCGGCGGGAAGAACTGCTGCTGGCCGGGGCGGAGTTGGCGGCCGTGCGGGGACTGCGGCGGGTGCTCGGGCCGCGGGACGGGCGCGGCGGGCTGGAGACCCTCCTCGAGCGACTGCGCGAGACGCCGGACAACGCCGCCTTCCTGCGGCGGATCCGGCCGACGCTGCCCGTCCGCTGAGGAGTGCGGCATCCGGGTGCTCGCGCGGGCGGCTCGGCCCGGGCAGCGCGGTGTTCGGCGGACCCCTTCCTACGTTTGCGGTATGAAAGTCCGATTTTCTTCCCGGGTCGCCCTGTCCTCCTGTGCGCTGTGCATGACGGGACTCCTGGCGCTCGCGCCCGCCGCGGCGGGCGCCCGGTCCAGGCCACCGGACCCCGGAGTTCCGGGCGGGCCGGGCGCCGCGGCACCGCGGCCCGCCCTGCTGTACCGCTCCGGCACCCAGGTCCGCCCGTTCTCCGGTGCGCCGAAGGTGCCCCGGGTCTCCGCGCTGTCCTGGGTGGTGGCCGACGCCGGCACCGGCGCGGTGCTGGCGGCCCACGACGCGCACCGCAAGCTGCCGCCGGCCAGCACCCTGAAGATGCTGTTCGCGCTGACGATGCTGCCCGTCCTGCCCGGCGGCATCCGGCACGAAGTGGGTCCGAAGGAGCTCTCGGAGGTCGGACCGGGCAGCAGTCTGGTCGGCGTCGCCGAGGGCCGCGCCTACCGGGTCACGGACCTGTGGAACGGAGTCTTCCTCAACTCCGGCAACGATGCCGTGCATGTACTGGCCCGGCTCACCGGCGGCTGGCGGGAGACGGCCGAGCGGATGCAGGCCGAGGCCCGCGCGCTCGGCGCCCGCGACACCCGTGTGCTGTCGCCCGACGGCTACGACACCCGGGGTCAGGTGTCGTCGGCGTACGACCTGGCGGTCTTCGGCCGGGCGGGGCTGCGCCACCCCGACTTCGCACGCTACTGCGCCCGTGTCGAGGCCCGCTTCCCGGACCGGTCCGGCGGCTCCTACGGCATCCGCAACACCAACCGGCTGCTCACCGGCGACGACGGCGTCGAGCGGTACCGGGGCCTGATCGGCGTCAAGAACGGCTACACCAGCAACGCCGGTCACACCCTCGTCGCCGCCGCCCGCCGCGCCGGACGCACCCTGGTGGTGTCGGTGATGAACCCTCAGAGGGGCGGCGGCTTCGCGGTGTACGAGGAGGCGCGGGCACTGCTCGACTGGGGGTTCGAGGCCGCCGGGCGGGTCGCACCGGTCGGGTCGCTCGACGGACTGCGGGCGCGGTCGCGGCCGGGCCCGCAGGCGGTGCCCGCCGCGGCGGCTGCCGCGTCGGCGGGGCCCAGGCGGGTGGAGGTGTCGGCTCCCACCTGGCCGGAGGCGGCGGCGATCGCCGGGGCCGCCGGGCTGGGGGCGGGCGTCGTGGCGCTGGTGGTGCGGCTGGTCGTCGGCCGCCTGGAGCCGGAGGAGGAGTGACCGACCGGCATCCCGAGCAGCAGACCCAGCGCGATCCAGGTGTAGGCGTTGGCGCCGATGAGCCCGTCGGGGCCGGAGGCGTCGTCGACCCACAGCCACACCACGCTGGTGCACAGCACCGCGTACAGGGCGCCCGCGACACGTGGGTGCCCGGCGCGCAGCAGTACGGCGAAGGCCGGCAGCAGCCACACCAGGTGGTGCACCCAGGTGATCGGGCTGACCAGGCAGGCAGCCAGTCCGGTCAGCGCGAACGCGGCGGTCCGGTCCCCCGCGGCGACCGCCCGGCGGGTGCGCCACGCCCATGCGGCGAGCACCAGCAGCACCACCACCGCCCACACGGCGCGGTCGGGTGCGCCGAGCCGGGCCAGTACCCCCTGCAGGGACTGGTTGGACACATAGGAGAGGCGGCCGATGCGGGAGGTGTCCCACAGCGCCTCGGTCCAGTAGAAGCGTGAGGCGCCCGGGGCGGCCCACGCGGCGAGCGCGGTCGCCCCGGCGGCGACCGCGGCCGCGACTGCGGCCGCCCGCCACCGCCGGGCCAGCAGCAGCATCCCGATGAACAGCACGGGCGTGAGCTTGACCGCCGCCGCCAGCCCGATCCCGACGCCGGCCCACCGGCCGCGCCCGGCGGTCAGCAGCCGTGCGTCGGCCAGGACGAGCGCCAGCAGCAGGATGTTGACCTGGCCGAAACTGACGGTGTCCCGCAGCGGCTCGAACAGGGCGAGCGCCAGGGCGCCCAGGGCGCATCCGTACCAGCCGAGCCGGCGCCGGTCCGGTCCGGCCAGATGGCGCAGGACCAGGGCGAGCGCTGTCAGGTTCAGGAGCAGGGTGGCCGCGATGGCGGTGCCGAGGCCGACCAGCGCCATCGGCAGCATGACGAGCGCCGCGAACGGCGGATAGGTGAAGCCGTACGGGGTGCCCGGCACGCGGTAGTCGTAGAGGGGTTCGCCGTCCCTGACCCAGCTGTGCACGGCGCCGTGGTAGACGCGCAGGTCGAACCAGTCGCGCAGCAGCGGCACGGTGGCCGTGAACACGGTGACGGCGACGGCCAGGGCCAGAACCAGCAGCAGCCGGCCCCGGTCGGTGCGGGGTGCCCTCATGCGGTCCGTCCCCGGGTGGGGGACAGCCGGGCCTGGTACGCCTGCCAGAGCACCAGCACGGCGAGCACACCGCCGGAGACGGCCAGCACCAGCTGCTCGGCGTCGACCGGACCCCCGCCCGGCAGCGCGACCAGCGCGAGCACGGCGGTGACCCCCGCGGTGCGGTGCCGTACCGAGGCGCTGGGTGCGGCCGCCGCGATCAGGAACAGCCCCCACAGGGCGTACCAGGGCCGGACGGCCGGGCCCAGCGCGGCGACCGCGGCCAGGCTCAGGCCGAGCGCGTAGACCGGGTGCGGGCGCAGCCGCAGCCAGATGACGAGGACGGCGACGACGGCGGCCACGATGCCGAGGGTGCGCCAGGCCGGGACGGCCAGATGGGCGAGGTCGCTGCCGGCCTGTTCCAGGAGGCCCCCGGTGGCCCGGCCCAGCAAGCTGGTCAGGGCCCAGTTCTCGGGCGAGACCGGGGTGTCGAGGGTGGCGGTCCAGCCGTATCCGGTGCCGGCCGCGGCGGTCGCGGCGACGGTGGTGGCCACCGCGGCGCCGGCGGTCGTCAGCACCGCCCGCACGGGGTGGCGCCCGGCCCGGACCTGGAGGACGACCACCGCGGCCAGTCCCAGCACCGCGGGGGCCTTGACCAGGGCGGCCAGGGTGACCAGGGCCGCCCCCAGCGCGGGCCACCGGCCCAGCGCGGCGACCAGGCCGATGCCGAGCAGGCCCAGCATCACGGCGTCGTTGTGGGCACCGGCCACCAGGTGCAGCAGGACGAGAGGGTTGAGGGCACCCAGCCACAGCGCGGCGGCCGGGTCCGCTCCGCTGGCGCGGGCCAGCCGGGGCAGCGCCGCCGCCATCAGCGCCAGCCCGGCCAGCGCGACCAGCCGCATGCCGACCAGCCCGGCCGGGAGTTCGCCCCTGGTCAGGGCGGACAGGGCGGCGGCGACGCCGAGGAACACCGGGCCGTAGGGGGCGCCGGTGTGCTGCCACAGCGGGGCGACCTCGGCGGCGAGCGGGCCGCCGAGCTGTGCGGGGCCGTGGGTGTACACGTCCATCTGTGCCTCGACCATGGCCCCTTGGGCGAGATAGCTGTAGACGTCCCGGCTGAACAGCGGGGGCGCCAGCAGCAGGGGTGCCGACCAGAGGCCGAGTACCAGCAGCAGCGCGCGGGGCGTGGGCGGTTCGGGTCCGCGCACCAGCCTGCCCAGCAGCGCCCAGGCCGCTATCAGCAGGACGACGCCGAAGTAGACGCCGACCAGGCCGAGGGCGGCACGGGCAGAGGCGGGCGCGAGCAGCTCCCGCACGGGCAGCGCACCGGCCGTCTCACCGCCCGCCGCGAGGACGGCGGTGCCGGCCAGGCCGATGACCTGGCAGCGGCGGAGATCGACGGAGGGAGGGACGGACACCACGCGGGCAGCATGCAGGCGCCGGATGGCCGGAAGCCGACGTGCCGCACTACGGTCGGCGGCGCCCGCGTGACCGACGCGTGTTCGAGGCCCGTCGGCGGCTGGTCAGAAGACCGACAGTCCGGTGAGCGTGGTGAACCGGTCCAGAGCGGCGACCCCCGCCACCGAGTTGCCGCGCTCGTCCAGGCCCGGGCTCCACACGCACAGCGTGCAGCGGCCGGGCACCACGGCGATGATCCCGCCGCCGACACCGCTCTTGCCGGGCAGGCCCACGCGGTAGGCGAAATCACCGGCCGCGTCGTAGGTGCCGCAGGTCAGCATCACCGCGTTGACCTGCTTGGCCTGGCTTCGGCTGAGCAGCCGGGTGCCGTCGGCGCGGATGCCGTGCCGCGCCAGGAACCCGGTGGCCAGCGCGAGGTCGGCGCAGGACGCGGTGATCGAGCACTGCCGGAAGTACTGGTCGAGGAGGTCCGGGACGGGATTGTCGATGTTGCCGTACGAGGCCATGAAGTGGGCGAGGGCGGCGTTGCGGTCGCCGTGTGCGGTCTCGGAGGCGGCGACCTCCTCGTCGAAGGACAGGCCGGGGTTGCCGCTCTCGGCGCGCAGAAAGGCGAGCAGCTCTCCGGCCGCGTCCCCGGTGCGGGTGTGCAGGCGGTCGGAGACGACGAGAGCGCCGGCGTTGATGAACGGGTTGCGCGGGATGCCGTTCTCGTACTCCAGCTGCACCAGGGAGTTGAAGGGGTTGCCGGACGGCTCGCGGCCGACGTGTTCCCAGAGTTCGTCGCCCTCGCGGGCCAGGCCGAGGGCGAGGGTGAACACCTTCGTGATGGACTGCGCCGAGAACGGCTGCCGCCAGTCCCCCACGCCGTACACCGTGCCGTCGGGCTCGGCGACGGCCATGCCGAAGCTGCGGGGGTCGCGGGCGGCGAGGGCGGGGATGTAGTCGGCGGCCCGGCCGCTGCCGGGAGTGCGCTCGATCTCCTCGGCGATGCGCTCCAGGACCGGCTCGAAGGTGCTCGAATTCATGATCGTCATTCTCTCTCCGGGCCGGTCCCGGCGCGCGGCCGAGCCGGCGCGGGCGGGCAGGTGCGGGTGGGCCCGCCACGGCGGGCCGGCCGACGGGCGGTCGTGGCGGGCGGGCGGCGGACCGCTCAGGCGCAGGCGGCGGACGCGACCGGGTCGAGGGCCGGGACGGGCCGGACGCTCCCCACCGGCCGGCCGCCGCCGAGCAGCGCCTCCCCGGCGAACTCGGCGAGCGCCGCCGGGTCGACGCCGGCCTGGGCGAGGGCGGCGGCGGCCACCGGGACCCGGGCCCGGTTCGCCCCGTCGGCGATCTTCACCGCGACGGCCCGGCCGTCGGGCAGCGCAGCCACCTGGACCCCCTCGAAGCCGTCCTTGGCGAGCAGTCCGGGCACGGCCCGCATCAGCGCGGCGACATCCCGGCCCGTGCCGGAGGCCGCCTCGGCGTACCGGCGCATCGCGTCGGCCACCCGGGCCTCGGCGGTGCCGGGCGCGGCGGTGGTGATGCGGGCGGCGGCGCGGGCGAGGCCGTGCAGCGAGACGGCGAACAGCGGAGCGCCGCAGCCGTCGACGGTGACCGCGGCGACGCGCTGTCCGGTGAGGTCCTCGACGGTCTCGGCGACGGTCCGCTGCAGCGGATGGCCGGGGTCGAGGTACGTGTCGAGGGGCCAGCCGTTGAGCGCGCAGGTGTAGAGCATCGCGGCGTGCTTGCCGGAGCAGTTCTGGGCCGGCCGGGAGGGCAGCCTGCCCTCGCGTATCCAGGCGTCCCGGATCACCGGGTCGTACGGCAGGTCGGGCACGTTGCGCAGGTGGTCCTCGGTGAGCCCGGCGAGGTCGAGGATGCGCCGGGCACCGGCGAGGTGGCGTTCCTCGCCGGAGTGGCTGGCGGCGGCGAGGGAGAGCAGCTCGCCGTCGAGCGGGAGCCCGGCCCGGACCATGGCGACGGCCTGCACGGGCTTGAGCGCGGAGCGCGGGTAGCAGGCGGCGTCGGGGTCGCCGAGCCGGAGCCGGACCTCGCCGCCCGGGCCCAGCACGACGACGGAGCCGTGGTGGACGCCTTCGACGACCCCGCCGCGGACGAGATGAGCGACGGGGACATGACGGGGCTCGCGGATCGGGGGTGCGTCCGCGCGGGGGCTGCTGTGCATCACTGCCTGGGTGTCCTGGGGGTCGGGGAGATCCTGGGGATCGGGAAGGTCGTGGCGGCCGTGGGGCTTCGCGGGGCGTGGGCCGGGCCGGTGGTCATGAACGGGGTCCGCCGTGCGCGGGAGTGCCGGTACGGCCGGCGCGCACGATGTCGGCGAGGGTGTTCTGCACGCGGTCCAGATGGTGAGCCATGGCCCGCTCCGCGTCGGGTGCGGAGCCGTCGGTCAGCGCCCGGACGATGGCCCGGTGCTCCCGGTCGGACTGCTCGCGCCTGCCCCCCAGTTCGTTGAGGAAGGCGGACTGGCGGGCCAGCGCGTCGCGGATCTCCTCGATGACCCGGCGGAAGACCGGGTTCTGGGCGGCCTCGGCCACGGCGAGGTGGAAGAGGGTGTCCATGGCGGCCCAGGCGGTGGTGTCCGTCTCCCGCTCCATGCGGTCCAGCAGCCGGGTCAGACGGTCGAGGTGCTGCGGGGTGCGGCGTCCGGCCGCGTAGCCGGCCACCGGGATCTCGATGTGCCGGCGCACCTCCAGCAGATCACCGGCCGCGTAGTCGCCGAAGGTGGGCTCCTCCACGGCGTCCGCGACGACGAAGGTGCCCTTGCCGGTGCGGGAGACGGTCAGCCCCATGGTCTGCAGGGCTCGCAGGGCCTCCCGCAGCACGGGGCGGGAGACCTCCAGGGTCCGGCAGAGCTCCGCCTCGGAGGGCAGCTTGTCCCCGATGGCGTACTCGCCGCGCTCGATGGCGCCGCGCAGATGGCCGAGCACCGCCTCCATGGCGCTCACGCGCCGCGGCTGACGCGGACCACCTGTCTGGCTGTCTGACAGGTTCACGGAGCGATGGTGCGGGTGACGGGCGGAGGCTGTCAAGCGCCCCCTCGGCGTGCAGGCGGTCACACTCGCCGAGCCACGCCACACAGCGACGCGCTGCGTGATGCCGCGCTGCCTTGCGCTGCACCGCGCTGCACCGCGCTACCACCAGATCGCACGGGCGAGGGCGGCCCCCGCGAAGGCCGCGCCCAGGCCCGTCGCCACGCTGGTCACGACGTTGGCCGCGGCCAGCCGTCCGGCCCCCGTCTCGGCCAGCCGCAGGGTCTCGTAGGAGAAGGTGGAGTACGTGGTGAGTGCTCCGCACAGCCCGGTGCCGAGCAGCAGCACCGGCCGCGAGCCGGCGGCCCCGGCGAGTGCGGCGCCGGTGAGCAGGCCGAGGGCCAGGCTGCCGACGACGTTGACGGCGAGGGTGCCCCAGGGGAAGACCGAGTCGTGCCGGGACTGCACCGCCCGGTCGGTGAGATAGCGCAAGGGGGCGCCGACCATGGCGCCCGCGACGACCAGCAGCCAGTTCACCGGGACGCGTCCCCCTTCGGACGGGTCTGCCGGTCCCGGCCGGCGTACCGGATGACCTCGCAGTCGTCGAGGATCACCAGTCCCCCGGCGAGGAGCTCGTCGAGCTGCGGCAGGAAGGCGCGTACCCGCGGCTCGTCGTCGACGATCACGACGGCCACCGGGAGATCCTCGCCGAGCGACAGCAGCCTTGCGGTGTGGATCAGCGAGGAGGCTCCGAACCCCTCGACGCCGCGGAAGACGCTGGCGCCGGCGAGACCGGCCCGGCGGGCCCGGTGCACGATCTCGGAGTACAGCGGCCGGTGGTGCCAGGTGTCGTTCTCCCCGACGATGGCGGTCAGGCGCAGCGCGCTGCCGGTCAGCCTGGTCATGACTGCCTCCACTTCAGGACGCGGCGGGCCGTCCACGCCGCCGACCAGACCGCCGCGAGGGCGGCGAGCGGCGTGGCGGCGAGGCAGGCGAGGGCGGTGCGGACGTGCCCCTGGTCGATGAGCCGCTGGATGTCGACGGCGTACGCCGAGAAGGTGGTGAAGCCGCCGAGCACCCCGGTGCCCACGAAGGGGCGCAGCAGGCGGTGGGCGGGCCGCAGCTCGGTGAGGAACACCATGAGGACCCCGATCAGGGCGCAGCCGACGGTGTTGACCCAGAACGTGGTCCAGGGGAAGCCGCCGGCCGGTGCGGGCCAGGCGAGGGAGGCTGCGTACCGGGCGGCGGCGCCGCTGCCGCCGCCGAGTGCCACGGCGGCGAGGATCGGCGCCCGGTCCCCCCGGACGCGGCGCCGGGCGGCGGCGGACCGGACGCGGGAGCCTCGGGTGTCCTGAGCGCTCATCGTGGTACGTCTCCTACTCGCCGGTGCCCGGGCGTGCGGGCGCTCACCTTCGCAAGTAGGGACCGTTGGCGGCGCACTGCCGCGGTTCGGGTACGGCGGGCCCCACCGCCGCGCCGCGGAGAGTGGCCGCGGCCGGGACCAGCCTAGGGCCTCACACCGGCGGGGGGCATGTCGGGCCCCGGTGTTACCGTGCAGACATGGCAGGCATCGCGGCGGCAGCGGCCGGGGCCCGGCTGGAGGAGCGGTGGCGGGAGATCCTCTCGCTGCACGCGCGCACCATGTGCGAGATCGACCGCGAGCTGCATCCGCACGGGCTGGGTGCGAGCGACTTCGAGGTGCTCGACGTCCTCGCGTCGGCGACCCCCGAGGAGCGTGGTCACTGCCGGGTGCAGAACCTGGCCGGCCGAGTCCATCTCAGCCAGAGCGCGCTGTCCCGGCTCATCGCCCGGCTGGAGCGGGACGGCCTGCTGCAGCGTTCCGTCTGCGCCGAGGACCGGCGCGGTGTGTACGTCGCGCTCACCGACCGGGGCCGCACTCTGCACACCGAGGTCCTGCCGTTGCAGCGGGCCGCGCTGGAGCGGATGCTGGGCGACGGCTGACCGGCCGCCGCCCGTCCGAGGCCGCCCGCCTCAGGGGCGGGCCAGCAGGGTGCGGACGCCCTCCGAGGTCAGGGTCAGCCGGTGCTCGGAGCCGGCGTCGATGGACAGCGACAGATCGTCGGCGGGCCACTGTGCGGCGAGCGCCCCCAGCGGCACCATGCGGTAGCGGGAGACGTACGGCAGCAGACCTGCCATCTCCAGCTCGGAGGTGAACACGGGCACCACCTGCCCGCCGCCCGCCTGTTCCAGTACGGGCAGAGCCAGCGTCGCGGCGTCGGCGGCGTCCTCGTCGCTCGCGTCGTCCGGCACCGGTACGAGCACGTCACTGCCGGCCAGCGTGTCCAGCGCCGCGGTGTCCTCGGTGTTCTCGGCCAGTGTGTCCAGCGCCTCCTGGGCGGCCGTTCGGGTGTTGTCGTTCGCGGGTGTGTCCATGGCGGTTTCCCTGGTAGCGGCGGTCGTACGGCCCGCCCGGGACATGATCGGCGAGGGCGGTCCCGGCTCGCGTACCCCGCCGGGTGCGCGGCAATCCTCGGCCACCGACACTGCAACCATTCGGTCAATCGACGTGTCTCACCCGATACCGGAACACGCCTACTCCGGGGGGACACAATGCGACGAAGCAGAGCAGCATGGGTGACGGTCGTCCTCACGAGCGCCGCCCTGGGGACGGTCACGGTCGCGGCCGACGCCGCCCCGCTGACCACGGCGCCCGCCACCGTGCGGGCCACGGCCTGCCCCACGGGCTGGGGCAGCCTCGACGAGACGCGGGGTGCGGCGACGTCGACGCCGGTGCGGAACGTCCGTACCGGGCGCCACACCTGCTTCGACCGGTTCGTCGTCGACGTACCCGGTGCCCCGGCCGACCGGCTCGGGTTCACGGTCGGATACGTCGACCGGCTCCGGCAGGCCGGCTCGGGGCGGCCCGTCGCGGTCGGCGGCGGCGCCGTGCTGGAGATCCGGGTGAACGCGCCCGCCTATCGGCCCGAGACCGGCGCCCCCACCTACCCCGGACGGGTGGGCCGCCCGCTGCCCGGGGTGGACCTGACCGGCTACCGCACCTTCCGCGACGCCCGGTTCGCCGGCAGCTTCGAGGGCGAGACGCAGCTCGGTCTGGGCGTCCGCGCCCGGCTGCCCTTCCGGGTACTGACGCTGGACGGCCGCGTCGTGGTGGACGTCGCCCACAGCTGGACCGGCGCCCGCTGACACCGGATCCTCGGGCCCGGGGAGAGGAGCCCCCGGGCCTCAGGACCCGGGCCGCTCCCCGCTCTCCACCAGCGCGGCGAGCTTCGCCAGGGCCATACGCGTGCCCGTCTCGTTGGCCTCGGCGGGCACCGCGTCGGGGATCCCCTCGTGCACCACGACGACGTCCGTGCCGCCGTCGGCGTCGGTGAGCGTCGTGGTCAGCGTCATGGCGCCGCTCAGGGCGGGGTCCGCCGTCTCGAACTCCATCACCTCCACCACCTGCTCGTCGGGCACCAGCCGAGCGAAGTGCCCCCGGTAGGTGTCGGTGTGCGCGCCCGACTTGCCGCCGGCGTCCGCCCGGTCGTAGGTGAGCGACACCCGGAAGGTGCCGCCCTCCCGGGCGTCGAACGCGTGCACCTGCGCGGTCATGCCGTCCGGCACCCGCCACGCCCCGATCGCACCGGCGTCCACGAGCGCGCGGTAGACGGCCGCACGCGGCGCGTCGACGTGCCAGGAGACCCGGGTCGCATGCATGCGCCCAGCCTACGGGCCCCCCTGATCGATCACCCGGACGATGTGGTTAACATATGAGCGCCGCCTAGCTCGAAAGATGCGAACTGTGACTGTCAACGACGACTCGTTCACCAACTGGAAGCACCGCGAGGAGATCGCGGAATCGATGATCCCGATGATCGGGAAGCTGCACCGGGAGCGGGACGTCACCGTCCTGCTGCACAGCCGCTCCCTGGTGAACAAGTCGGTGGTCAGCATCCTCAAGACCCACCGGTTCGCCCGGCAGATCGCGGGCGCCGAGCTGTCGGTCACCGACACGCTGCCGTTCCTGCAGGCGCTCACCGCGCTGGACCTGGGCCCGTCCCAGATCGACATCGGTATGCTCGCCGCGACCTACAAGGACGACGACCGCGGCCTGCCGGTGGCGGAGTTCACCGCCGAGGCCGTCGCCGGGGCCACGGGCGAGGGCAAGATCGACCGCCGGGAGCCGCGCGACGTCGTGCTCTACGGCTTCGGCCGCATCGGCCGCCTGGTCGCCCGGCTGCTGATCGAGAAGGCCGGCTCAGGCAACGGGCTGAGGCTGCGCGCGATCGTCGTCCGCGGGAGCGGCGGGCGGGCCGGCGAGGATCTCGTCAAGCGAGCCTCGCTGCTGCGCCGCGACTCCATCCACGGCCAGTTCCAGGGCACGATCACCATCGACGAGGCGGCGAGCACGATCGTCGCCAACGGCAATGCCGTCAAGGTCATCTACGCCGACGACCCGACGCAGGTCGACTACACGGCGTACGGCATCGACAACGCCATCCTGATCGACAACACCGGCAAGTGGCGCGACCGCGAGGGCCTCTCCAACCATCTGCGCCCCGGCATCGACAAGGTGGTGCTGACCGCCCCGGGCAAGGGCGACGTCCCGAACATCGTGCACGGCGTCAACCACGACATGATCAAGCCGGACGAGCGGATCCTGTCCTGCGCCTCCTGCACCACCAACGCGATCGTCCCGCCGCTGAAGGCGATGGAGGACGAGTTCGGCGTGGTGCGCGGCCACGTGGAGACGGTCCACTCGTTCACCAACGACCAGAACCTGCTGGACAACTACCACAAGGCCGACCGCCGCGGCCGTTCCGCGCCGCTCAACATGGTGATCACCGAGACCGGTGCCGCCTCCGCCGTCGCCAAGGCGCTGCCGGACCTCGAGGCGAAGATCACCGGCAGCTCGATCCGCGTCCCGGTCCCGGACGTCTCGATCGCCATCCTCAATCTGCAGCTGGCCCGGGAGACCACCCGCGAGGAGGTCCTCGACCATCTCCGCGAGGTGTCGCTGACCTCGCCGCTCAAGCGCCAGATCGACTTCATCAGCGCCCCCGACGCGGTCTCGAGCGACTTCATCGGCTCGCGCCACGCCTCGATCGTCGACGCCGGCGCGACCAAGGTCGAGGGCGACAACGCGATCCTCTACCTCTGGTACGACAACGAGTTCGGCTACTCCTGCCAGGTCGTCCGCGTCGTCCAGCAGGTCTCCGGCGTGGAGTACCCGACGTACCCGGCACCGGCGGTCTGACGGCCGCGCCGGTGGGAGTCCGTGCGGCACGGGGGCAGCGCCCGGTGCCGCACCGCCCCGCCGGCACCGGGCGGATCCGGCCCGGGCCGCCGGCCGGCGTGCGGTCCGGCGGCAGCGGCCGCACCCTGGAGGACGTGACGCCGGCCGTGACCGGCACCGGTCACGGCTGTCCGTCCGTCCGGAAGGAGCGTGGTCGGCGTGGCCCGCAACCGCCGCCTGATCCTCAGCTCGCCCTCCGAGGTCTGGGACCTGCTCTCCGACGGCCGCCGCTACGGGGAATGGGTGACCGGCACCCGGCAGGTCCTCACCGCGGACCCGCACTGGCCGGCCGTGGGCGCGCGGCTGCGGGTCCGTGTCGGCGCCGGTCCGATGACGCTGGACGACACCTGCGTGGTGCGCGTCTGCGAGCCCTCGCACCGTCTGGAGCTGGAGGCCAGGGCGGCCCCCTTCGGCGCGGCCCGGATCGCCATGCGGCTGCTTCCCTGGGGCGGGAACACCCTCTTCACTCTCGACTGGCACCCTCTGCGCGGCCCGGGCATCCGCATGCACGGGCTCCCCGTCGACTATCTGGTCCGGGTCCGCAACGGCATGATGCTGACGAAGCTGGCCCGGATCGCGGTGCGGGAGCATGCCGGGACGGACGAATCCCTGGAGACGCCCGCGCGGTGACGGGGTGCCGACCGGGCAGCAGACGGAACAGGGGGCACGAGCAGCTCGAGGGATCCCGCGGCCTACGCGTGCGTCGTGCACACCGACCACAACTGCCGCTGGAGGCAGGCCGGTTGGGCGGCCGTTCACAGTTGACCGTGGCGGCCCGCTGATTGCCGCAGGTGTGCCGCGGGTGCTCGGGGCGGCCAGGGCGGAGTGGTGCGGCTACCGCGGGTGCACGGCGTAGGTCAGGTGCGTCACCCTCGGGGAGGGATCCGAACGCACCGGCTCCAGCGCGACCCTGGACGCGTCCACACCGTCGAAGAGGCGGGTGCCGGCGCCGAGGAGCACCGGTGAGAGTGCGACCGAGAACTCGTCGATCAGGCCGGCGTTCAGGTGCTCCAGGATCGTCGTGCCGCCTCCGGCGATGCGGACGTCGCGGTCGCCGGCGGCCTGTCGGGCCTGGTCGAGCGCGGTCTCGATGCCGTCGTCGACGAAGTGGAACGTGGTGCCGCCGGGCCGCTCCCAAGGGTCACGCCTGGTGTGCGTCACGACGAAGACCGGGGTGTGGAAGGGCGCCTCCTCGGGCCATGCCTGCTCACCGAGGTCGAACATGCGCTTGCCCATGGCACTCGCACCGGTGCGCTCGAACGTCTCCCGCGCGATGTCGTTGTCGCGGCCCCCCTCCCCGCCCTCGCCCAGCTTCAGGTTCTCTGCGAGAGGACCCAGCCGACGAACGCCGTCAGCCACCCGGCCAGCAGGAACACGACCAGCATCCAGTTCGGGACCCGCGCTCGCCGCCCCAGCAGCCACACGAGGGACGTCGGGATGACGAGAACGGCAGACGCGACGAACAGCAGGATCAGAGCCTTCATGACCGTACGACCGTACTGATCAAGGATCCGCAGGGCATGCCGTGGGCAGCACCGGACGCAGGACGCACATGGTCCCGCCCTGTGGTTCAGCCGGATCCCATGGGCTCGAACCATGTGGGCGCCTCGGCGAGGGCCTGCTTGATCCGGAACCACCCGAACTCGCCCACGTCCGGCAGGGCGTCCACCGGGAACCAGCCCACGTCGAGCGACTCGTCGTCGTTGACCCGGGCGTCGCCGCCGACGGCCCGGCAGCGGAAGGTGATGTCCATGAACTGGCAGACGTCGCCGTTGTCGTAGGTCACCGGGTCCAGGGCCTGGACGAGGACCACCCGTTCGACGGCACAGCGCACCGCCGTCTCCTCCTCGACCTCGCGCACGGCGCACGCGGCGGGCTGCTCCCCCGGTTCGGCGATGCCGCCGATCAGCGCCCAGCGGCCGTTGTCGGAACGCCGGTTCAGCAGCACTCTGCCCTCGTCGTCGAAGACGACGGCGGTGACCCCGGGCAGCCACAGCAGCTGGTGTCCGGCACAGGCGCGCAGCGCGCGGATGAAGTCGGGAGTAGCCATGCACCCGACCCTAACGGGCCGCTCTGTGCACTTCCGGCCGGTCCGCGGGGCGTGCGGCGGGCGTACGGCTACACGTCACGGGCGCGTCGCCCGCGCACTCCGGCGGCGACGGCCCAGCCGGTACCGCCCGCGGCGACCAGCACCAGGGCGATCTCCGGGAGCACGCCGAGCCGCGTCGCAGGGGTCTGCGAGGAGCGCAGGGGGACCTCCTGGACCAGTGAGTCGGCCACGAACATGCCGGTCCGCCGGGTGATCTCGCCGTCCGGCATGATGATCGCGCTGACGCCGCTGGTCACCGGCACGGTGACGGTGCGGCTGTGCTCGACCGCCCGGATGCGGGACATGGCCAGCTGCTGGTAGGTCATCTCGCTGCGGCCGAACGTGGCGTTGTTGCTGGGCACCGAGATCATCTGGGCGCCGTCCCGGACCTCGGAGCGCACGGCCCAGTCGAAGGCGGCCTCGTAGCAGGTGACCAGGCCGACCTCGGTGCCGCCCATGGTGAACACGCCCGGCTCGCTGCCCCGGCTGAAGTCCTGGCGGACCATCGCGGTCCACTCTCTGTTGATCGCCCCGATCAGGGAGCGCAGCGGCAGGTACTCGCCGAAGGGCTGGATCTGCCGCTTGTCGTAGATGTCGACGGGGCCCTCGTCCGGGTCCCACAGGATCTGCTCGTTGTAGAGCCTGCCGTCGCGCTCCACCACGCCGCCGACCGAGATCGGCGCACCGACCGCCCGGGCGGCCCGGTCGATCACCGCCCGTGCGTCGGCGTTGGCGAACGGGTCGATGTCGGAGGAGTTCTCCGGCCACAGGACGAAGTCGGGCTGTGGGACCCGGCCCGCTCTGATCTCGGCGGCCAGCCGTTCGGTCTCCCGGGCGTGGTGGTCGAGCACCGCGCGGCGCTGTGCGTTGAAGTCGAGGCCCGCGCGGGGAACGTTGCCCTGGATCACCGCGACGGTCGCCGTGCCGTCCTCGGCGGTGTCGGTCACCAGCGGTCGGGCGGCCAGGGCACCCACGACCGGGACGGCCACGCTCAGCAGCGCGGTGACCGCCGCGCCCCGCCGCAGCGCGCCGGTGCGGCGGGCGCGGACGGCCAGGCGCACCGCCTCGTACAGGCCGAAGCCGCACAGCACCACCGCGAAGCCGAGCACGGGTGTGCCGCCCAGTGCGGCGAGCGGCAGGAACACGCCGTCCGCCTGCCCGAACGCGATCTTGCCCCAGGGGAAGCCCTCGAACGGCACGCGCGCGCGTGCCGCCTCACCGGCGATCCACACGGCTGCGGCCCAGACCGGCCAGGCGGGCAGTCTCGACACCGCGGCGACACCGGCGCCGACGAGAGCGACGAACAGTGCCTCGATCGCGACCAGCGCCAGCCACGGTCCGGGGCCGACCTCCACCCCGGTCCATACCAGCAGCGGCAGCAGGAAGCCGAGGCCGAAGAGATAGCCCAGGCCCAGGCCCGCCTTCCAGCCGCGTCCGCGCAGCACCAGGCCGAGGACGGCGAAGGCCGGCAGCGCCAGCCACCACAGGGTGCGCGGCGGGAAGCTGACGTAGAGCAGGACTCCGGCGAACGCGGCAGCGGCGGCGGGGGCGAGGCGGCGCAGCAGCAGGACGGCACGCGACGGGGGCACGGGCTGCGGCTCCTCCGGGTCCGACTCGGCTTCGATGGCGGTGGCGGCGGTCACCCCCGGAGTGTACGGCGGGTGATGTCACGTCGGACAACGCGGTCCGCGGGCCGACGCGGCCGGCGCCGGATCGTTTCGGCAAAGCCGTGCACGGGCCGTGTCCCATCCATCGACCAGCGGTTACGGTGTGGCCGGGCCCGAGCCGCGCGATCCACAGGGCGGGCGGCGGGGTCCGTCACGGTCGGGGGGGCGACGAGGGTCGGAGGCGGGAACGCACGGTGGTGGCCAGGGGGGCGGCGTCCGCGGCGGACGCGGACGGGGACAGACGCGCCGGGACCGACGCCCTGGGTGTGGTGATCCTTGGGGCGTGTGCGACCTGGGCGCTGGTCACGGCCGCCGCACGCGGGGGCAGGCCCGAAGGGGTGCTGCTCGCCGTACTGGCGGTGGCCGCGGGCTACGCGGCGGGCCGGATCTGCGGGGCTCTGGTGCCGGTCGCCGCGGCCGGTGCGGCGGCGCTGGCGGGGGTCTCGCTGACGGTGGCGGTGCCGCAGCTGGCCGTGGGGCCGCGGTTCGCGGTACCGCTCGGGCATGCCGGTGCGACCGCCGCGCTGCTGGCGCTGTCTGCGGGCGCTGCGTGCTGCGCCGCCTGGGCCGCTCGTACGCAGGCGGTGCGGTTCGGGCTGTGGCTGCTGGCGGTGGGGATCACGGCGACGGCGGCGGTACTGGACTCGGTCGCCGGGTGCGCGGGCGGTGCATTGGTCCTGCTGGGCTCGCTCGCTGCCGGGCGGGTGCGCCGCCGTGGCGCGGGCATCGCCGTCCTGGGGTCCGCCGTCGGCCTGACGGCCGCGGTGGTCTGGGCGGTCGCCGCGGCCCGCCTGCCGGCCGGGCCGGCCGCCCCGCTGGAGGACCGGCTCACCGCGCACCGGGTGGAGCTGTGGCGCGATGCGCTGGACCTGCTGCACGCGGACGCCGCGCTCGGCGTCGGGCCGGGCCGCTTCGGTGAACTGAGCGCGACGGCGGCCCTGGCCTCTCCGCCCGACGGCAAACCGCACTCCGCTCCCCTGCAGCAGGCTGCCGAACAGGGCGCCGTCGGCGTACTGCTGCTGGCCGCCGCCTTCGGCTGGGTGCTGGTCGCGCTGTGGCGGTCGCCGCGGCCCACCCCGGTCGTACTCACCGCGGGCGTGGCGCTGGCCTCGCTCGCCGCCATCGCCTCGGTCGGCAACGCGCTCAGCTTCACCGCGGTCTCGGTGGGCGCTGGTCTGCTCGCGGGTCTGGCCACGGCACGGTCGTCTCCGGCGGAGGAGACGACCGCGCCGACGCCGGGCACCCGCACGCGCGGCGACCGGCCGCCCGGGTGGCGGTGAGAGACGGGTCCCGCCCCGGTGACGGCGGGGACACGGACCACACCGGTGGGCGGTGAGGGGCCGGTCGCTCCGGGCCCGCCGGAGGCGCCCCGCCCCGCGCCGGTACGCACCAGCCGTCCCCGCCCCGGTGGCCACACGCACCGGCCGCCCCGGTGACGGCACCCGGCGGATGCTCCGGTGGCAGCGACCGAGCAGCGTTCCCATGAGAGAGCGCCCGGGGGCGGGTCGTGGGGCGGCGATCCGCGGCGCGGTACACCCGCCGCGCCTGTCAGGCGGGCGGGCGGTGTCAGGCGGCCGGTCCGGGCGTCTTGGGCCGCAGCCGCTCCTTGATGACGCGGACGGCCGCCTCGGCGTCGTCGACGGTCACGGTGAAGGTGTGGCCGTCCCACAGGCGCAGGATCACGCCCTCCCCGCGCCGGACGACTACGGCGGTGCCCTTCTCAGGCCTCCAGCGGTAACCCCAGCCGCCCCAGTGGCGCGGGGTGACATGCGGGGTGAACTCGGCGCCGACGACGTGCGCGAGCGGGATACGGCGGCGCGGCACGCCGATGTGACCGCAGCGCACCTCCAGGCAGTCCTCGTCGACACGCAGCGCCACGTGGACGAACGCCAGCGTGCCGAAGAGGACGAGCAGGCCCGCGGCGATGCAGCCGACGACCGCCATGACCAGCGGGACGATGCCGGACTCCCAGGCCGAGTCGACGGCCAGCGTGATGCCGAGGGCCATGCAGGCCGCTCCGATCAGCGCCAGCAGCCACTGCATCCGGTTGGTGGCGCGTCCGGTCCAGACATCGGGTTGGGGAGCATGCTCGCCGTGGCGGTCCCTCATGGCTATGAGAGTACTCAGATTTCGCTGCGCGGGTATCTCGCTGCGGAGGGTGACTGCGCCGACCGGGCGGTGCGGGCCGGGCAGTCCCGGCGGGTGAGCGGTGCGGGCCGGGTGCGGGTCAGGGCCGGACGGGCGGTCAGCCCGCGGGGGTGACCGCCCCGAGCCGCCGTCCTTCCTCGTAGGCCAGGGCGGGGGCGGGCAGCGCGCCCTCGCGTCCGCTCAGCAGCACTGTGACGGTGCCCGTCCCCGGTCCGCCGGGCGCGGGCTCGGCTCCGAGGCGGCGCAGCGCCTGCGCGGCGACCGCGCCGGCCGAGCCGTGCAGGACCAGCGGCGGCCGGCCGGGGCGGCCGACGGCTGCCCGGATGCGCTCGGCGACCAGCTCGTAGTGGGTGCAGCCCAGGACGACGGCGGCGACGTCGTCCGGTGTCAGCGCGGCGGCCGCGGCGACGGCGGCGTCGATGGCGGTCTCGTCGGCGTGCTCGACGGCTTCGGCGAGCCCCGGGCAGGGCACCTCGGTGACCGTCACCCCGTCGGCGTAGTCCTGGATCAGGCCGCGCTGGTAGGGGCTGCCGGTGGTCGCGGGCGTGGCCCAGATGGCGAGCGGGCCGCCGCCGGCCGCGGCGGGCTTGATCGCCGGGACGGTGCCGACGACCGGCAGCTCCGGTTCGAGGCGGGCACGCAGCGCGGGCAGCGCGTGCACGGTGGCGGTGTTGCAGCCGACGATCAGGGCGTCCGGCCGGTGCACGGCGGCGGCCTCGGCGACGGCGACGGCACGCGCGGTCAGGTCCTCCGGCGTGCGGGGACCCCAGGGCATGCCCTCGGGGTCCAGGGAGAGGATGAGATCGGCGTCCGGTCTGAGCCGCCGTACCGCGGCGGTGGCCGCCAGCAATCCGATCCCGGAGTCCATGAGCGCGATCTTCACCCGGCCACGATAGACGATGTCCGCCGCCGGCCCGCTCCGGTGGGGCAGACTGCGCACGTGAGCGCCGCCGTGTGGACATCCGCCGTTTCCGCCCTGTCCCTCGCCGTCTGGCTGTGGCTGCTGCTCGGCCAGGGCATGTACTGGCTTACGGACGTCAGACTGCCGCCGCGCCGTGATCCCGGGGACTGGCCCTCCGTGTGCGTGGTGGTGCCCGCCCGGGACGAGGCGGCGGTGCTGCCGCAGAGCCTGCCGTCCCTGCTCGGCCAGGACTATCCGGGTCGGGCCGAAGTGATCCTGATCGACGACGGCAGCGGTGACGGGACCGGGGAACTGGCCCGCGAGCTGGCGCGGCACCAGGACGGTCTGCCGCTCACCGTCGCCTCGCCGGGCGCGCCGCCACCGGGCTGGACGGGCAAGCTGTGGGCCGTGCGGCACGGAATCGTGCTGGCACGCGCGCGTGAGCCCGAGTACCTGCTGCTGACCGACGCCGACATCGCGCATGCACCGGACAGCCTGCGCAGTCTGGTGGCGGCGGCCCGCTCCGGCGGGTTCGACATCGTCTCCCAGATGGCCCGGCTCCGGGTGACGAGCTTCTGGGAGCGGCTGGTGGTGCCGGCCTTCGTCTACTTCTTCTGCCAGCTCTATCCCTTCCGCCGGATCGGCAGGGAGGGGACGAAGCGGGTGTCGCGGACGGCGGCAGCGGCGGGCGGTTGTGTGCTGCTGCGCACCGAGGCCGCCGAGCGGGCGCGGATCCCGGACGCCATCCGGAACGCAGTGATCGACGACGTGGCGCTCGCCCGGGCGGTCAAGGGCTCCGGCGGCCGGATCTGGCTGGGTCTGGCGGACCGGGTGGACAGCGTGCGCCCCTACCCGCGGCTGGGAGATCTCCGGCAGATGATCTCGCGCAGCGCCTACGCGCAGCTGCGGTACCGTCCGCTGCTGCTGGCCGGCACGGTCCTGGCGCTGGCTCTGGTGTACCTGGTGCCGCCGTCGGCCGTCGTCGTGGGAGCCGCCACCGGGAGTGCGGCCACGGCGGTGCTCGGCGCGTCGGCGTGGCTGGTGATGGCGGGGACGTATCTGCCGATGCTGCGCTACTACCGGCAGCCGGCGTGGCCGGCTCTCCTGCTGCCGTTCACCGCGTTCCTCTACCTGCTGATGACGGTCGACTCCGCGGTGCAGCACCACCGGGGGCGCGGTGCGGCCTGGAAGGGCCGCACCTACGCCCGTCCGGGCGCCGTGCCGGAGGAGGGCTGAGCACCCGGACCGGGCTCACTTCCGGCCGGGTGTCCAGTTCATGCCCCAGCCGTAGGCGTGGTCGACGGTGCGCTGGGGGCTCACACCGCGCTCGGGTACCAGGTAGCGGGCCTCCCGCTGGACCACCAGGTCACTGCCGGTGTTGGTGATCAGCGCGAGGGCGCACACGGTGGAGGGCACGGTGCACTCGTCCAGCGAGAAGTCGACCGCCGCGCCGTGCTGGGGCTGCAGGGTGACCGTGGCGTGCAGGTCGGCGAAGGAGCGCGCGCCCTCGTAGACGGTCACGAAGACCAGGATGCGCCGGAACGCCTGCAGGTGGTCGAGGTTGACGGTGAGGTTCTCGCCGGTCGCCACGGCGCCGGTGCGGTCGTCGCCGTCGAGGTGGATGTACGGGGGCCGGTCGAGGGCACCGAAGGCGTTGCCGAGGGCCTGGACGACGCCCTTGCGGCCGTCGGTGAGTTCGTACAGGGCGCACAGGTCGAGGTCGAGGTCGTCGTGCACGGCGACGGAGCGGCCCAGTTTGCGGGCCCAGCCCGAGAACTGCTTGCGCACCTCCCAGTTGAGGTTCACGCGCAGTGCGCCCGAGGTGCCGCCCTGTTTGGTCAGGGAGACGGAGGGGGCCGCCTTGGTGAGCGTCACCTTTGTGAGGCGGACGGGTTCGGCCGGGGGCGCGGCGGCGGGCGGCGACGGAGGCGTGGCCGGCCGCGCCGGCGTGGATGCGGCCGGGGGCGGCGCGGGTGCGGGCGCGGCAGGCGGCACCGGTGCGGCGGTGGCCGGATGCGGTGTCTGCCGGGGCTCGTCCACGGTGATGCCGTAGTCCGTGGCCAGTCCTTCGAGCCCGCTGTCGTAGCCCTGGCCGACGGCGCGGAACTTCCAGGCGCCCTGCCGGCGGTAGAACTCGCCGAGCACGAAGGCCGTTTCCACGGTGGCGCCGGGGTTGTCGAACCGTGCCACGACCGAGTTCCCCTCGGCCTCCCGGACCTCGATGTACAGGCCGGGGATCTGTCCGAACGAGCCGCCGTCCGAGGAGGCGGCGACGATCACGGTCTCGATCGCGGGCTCCACGCGCGTGAGGTCGACCAGCAGGCTGTCGGCGACCCGGCCGCCGCCGTCGCGCTTGCCCTCGTGCCGGACCGCGCCGGATGCGTGCACCGGCTGGTTGTAGAAGACGAAGTCGGCGTCGGAGCGGACCTTGCCGCCCACCAGCAGCAGGGCCGAGGCGTCCGCGTCGGGCACGCCGGGGCCGGACCCCCAGCCCAGTTCGACCCGCAGTACCGTCGCCGGCACGGGTGTGTTCGACCCCTTCGACATGGACATGTCCCGCCCCCATCAGCTGTCACCACGCCGGGCGAGCCCCGGCCGTTGCCGTCCATTCTGACCCGCCCGGCCCACGCCCACTCCGCGGAAGCCCTCCGGAGCGCTCGAAGCGGCGGCCGGGACCGGGCCGCCAACCGCCGGTAACCCGCCCGGAACTCGGCCTTTACCAGAAAACCGCCGAACAGGTATGCCCCATTTCGCCAACTTCACTCACATAGGGGAACCCAGGTCACGGCGGACGCGCAAAACAACCCTCTTATCGGTCTCCCCAACCAGCACATCGTGGGCTTAACTTATGTGCCATGACCTCCCCCCGCTCCACCTATGGCGGCGGCTACTATTCCGCTGCCTTCCCGGACACCCCGATCTACGACTCGCTCGTGGCCGAGCGAGGCACCCCGCAGATCGCCCCGATCCGGGTCCCCGCCGCGTACGACGCGCCGGGCAGCCACCTGCCCGCGCTGCCGTCCGCACTGCCCGCCCTCCCGGCGGCCCCGTCCCAGCCCTCCTACGGCTACCCGCAGGCGTATGCGCCGCAGCCCGCTCCGCTGCAGCAGGCGCACACCGCCTACATCCCGCAGCAGGCGGCGCCGCGCGGCTATCCCGGCCCGCAGCAGCCGCAGCCGCCCCGGCCGGTCGCCCCCGGACCCGCGGGATACGAGGCGATGCGCCCCGCGGCGCCCCGGCCCGCCCCGGCGCCGTACCAGGATCCGTACAACAACCAGCAGTACCGCGGTTACTGAGCCCTTCCCCGGCCTGTCGGTGCCACCTGGCACGATGGGCGCATGGGGAACACGCACCTGAAGTCGATCCGCATCCACCCGGTCAAGGCGTTGCGGGGCCAGGCGCCCCGGGAGGCCGTCGTGGAGCCCTGGGGGCTGGCCGGAGACCGCCGCTGGATGCTGATCGACGACGGGGGAAGGGTCGTCACACAACGTCAGCAGCCGCGCCTCGCGCTGGCCGCCGCCGAGCTGCTGCCCGGCGGCGGCGTCCGGCTGTCCGCCCCCGGGGCCCGGCCGCTGACGGTGCCGGTGCCGCGGCAGGGGGAGACGGTGCCGGTGGAGATCTTCCGGGACAAGGTGGACGCGGTGCTCGCTCCGGACCCGGCCGTGCACACCTGGTGCAGTGCCCTGCTGGGGATGGGCGGGCGCCTGGTGCACATGGACGACCCGGCCGCGCGCCGCCCCGTCGATCCTCGGTACGCGCTGCCGGGCGAGACCGTCTCCTTCGCCGACGGCTATCCGCTGCTGCTCACCACCACCGCCTCGCTCGACGCCCTCAACGCCCTGATCGCGGGGGGCGACCACGCGGCCGAGGGCCCCCTGCCGATGAACCGCTTCCGGCCCAACGTGGTGGTGTCCGGCACCGAGGCGTGGGCCGAGGACGGCTGGTCACGCGTGACGATCGGCGAGGTGGCCTTCCGCGTCGCCAAGCCCTGCGGGCGGTGCGTGGTGACCACCACCGACCAGACCACCGCCGGGCGCGGCCGGGAGCCCCTGCACACCCTGGGGAGGCACCGCCGCCGCGACGGCAAGCTGGTGTTCGGGCAGAACCTCGTCCCCCTCGGCCCCGGCACGGTCCGTGTCGGCGACCCCGTCACCGCGGTCGCCTAGCGCACGCCCGGCGCCCACCGGGCGTCGACGCCACTGCTGCTGACCCCGCTCCCGCGTCGCTCGACCCGGAGTCGTCCGCCCGCGGGAACCTGCGCCGCGGAGTCCTCGCCGACCGGACGGGGGCCGACGGCCCCGCGCACCACGGCCGGGTCCCGGCCCGTCCGGCGGCTGCCGCGTCGTCCCGACGCCCGGCCGGACCAGGCCCGGCACCGGGCGCAAGTGGACTGGGACCGCACCGGCACGGGCGGTTGACGGGGTTGCGCCTCCGGTCAACCCACGGGCTGCGCGCACGCTACGGTGGACCGGGCCGAACCGGGTTCGGCCCGGTCCGCGCAGGAGAGCGCCGCGCAGGCGCGCCCCGAGGGCGAACGAAGCGTCAGAACGAGCCGGCAGTACGACAACGAGCCATCAGCAGCACCGCGAGCAATCAGTACGCGCCATCAGTACGACGAGCCACAGTACGACGAGGTGGGGGCACAGCAACGCCATGGCACAGGGCACGGTCCAGGTGACGCACACCGGCGCATCGCGGTGGCGGCGCCGCACGGGTGAGTACGCATCGCTCGCCGCCGCCCTGGAGGCCGCGGCCGACGGTGACGTCCTCACCGTCGCCCCGGGCACCTACCGGGAGAATCTCGTCGTCCAGCGGGCGGTGACGCTGCGCGGCCCGGAGGGGGCGCACGGGTCGGTGCGCATCGCTCCCGCGGACGGGGTGCCGCTGGTGGTGCGGGCCTCCGCCGTGGTGCAGGACCTGCATGTGGAGGGGCAGGACGCGGCGGCGCCCGCGCTGCTCGTCGAGGAGGGCACCCCGGAGCTGCTGAACGTCCGCGTGGTCACCCGGTCCGCCGCCGGGATCGAGGTCCGCGGCGACGCGCGGCCCACCGTGCGCCGGTGCAGCGTCGACAACCCGGCGGGCATCGGTATCGCCGTGGTCGACGGCGGGGGCGGGGTGTTCGAGGACTGCGAGGTCGTCGCGGCCGGCCAGGCGGGGGTCGCAGTGCGCTCGGGCGCCCGGCCTCGCCTCGAGCGCTGCCGGGTCCACCACGCGGCCGGCTCCGGCCTGACGGCGACGGGTGAGGCGTCCGCGCTGGAGGCCGTCGGCTGCGAGGTCTACGAGGTGCGTGGCAGCGGGGTGCACCTCACCGCCCGGGCGACCGGGCACCTCACCGACTGCGAGGTGCACCGCGCCACCGCCGACGGGGTCACCCTCGACACCGACGCCGTGCTGACGCTGGCCGACTGCCGTATCCACGACATCCCGGAGAACGCGGTCGATCTGCGGTCCCGCTCGGTACTCACCCTGACCCGCACCAGCGTGCGGCAGTTCGGGCGCAACGGTCTGTCGGTGTGGGACCCGGGCACCCGGGTGGACGCCAACCAGTGCGAGATCTTCGACAGCACCGGCGACTATCCGGCCGTATGGGTCAGCGACGGCGCCACCGCCGTGCTGGACTCGTGCCGGGTGCACGACGTGCCCGACGCGCTGTTCGTACTGGACCGCGGCTCACGCGCGGACGTCGTCGACAGCGACCTCTCCCAGGTACGCAACACGGCCGTGTCGGTGAGCGACGGCGCCACCGCCCAGCTCGACGACTGCCGGATCCGCGAGGCGGCGACGGGTGCCTGGTTCCGCGACCACGGCAGCGGGGGGACGCTCAGCAACTGCACCCTGGACGGCACGAGAACCGGTGTGATCGTCACCAAGGGGGCCGACCCGACCGTCGAGCGCTGCACCGTGGACTCCCCCACGGAGGCCGGTGTCTATGTGTCCGCGGGCGGCCGCGGCAGCTTCGTCGGCTGCCGTGTGACGGGCAGCGGCGGCTACGGATTCCATGTGATCGACGGCTGCCGCACCACGCTCCGCAAGTGCCGTACGGAGCGCTGCGCCCGCGGCGGGTACGAGTTCGCGGAGGCCGGCCCCGACGCGTCCTCCCCGGACGCCGGTCCGCTGGTGGAGGACTGCACCAGTGACGAGAGCGCGGGAGTGAGACCGCCGCCCCCGGCCCGGGAGACGGCCGTGCAGACGGTGGACCGGACGCCGGGGCTGCTCGGCGCGATCCCCGGGCAGCGCAGCACCGAACAGGAACCGCTGGTCACGGCCGCGGACCCGGAGCACTCGGCCCGGACCTCGCAGGCGGTGCTGGGTGAACTGGACGCGCTGGTGGGCCTGGAGAGCGTCAAGCGGGAGGTACGGGCCCTCACCGACATGATCGAGGTGGGCCGGCGTCGGCAGCGCGCGGGGCTCAAGGCGGCGTCGGTCAAGCGCCATCTGGTCTTCACCGGTTCCCCCGGCACCGGCAAGACGACGGTCGCCCGGCTGTACGGCGAGATCCTCGCCTCCCTCGGCGTCCTGGACAAGGGCCACTTGGTCGAGGTCTCCCGGGTGGACCTGGTCGGCGAGCACATCGGCTCCACGGCGATCCGTACCCAGGAGGCTTTCGAACGGGCGCGCGGCGGTGTGCTGTTCATCGACGAGGCGTATGCGCTGTCTCCGGAGGATGCGGGCCGCGACTTCGGCAAGGAGGCCATCGACACCCTGGTGAAGCTGATGGAGGACCACCGGGACGCGGTCGTGGTGATCGTCGCCGGGTACACCGCCGAGATGGAGCGGTTCCTCTCGGTCAACCCCGGGGTCGCGTCCCGCTTCTCACGGACCATCACCTTCGGCGACTACGGGCCCGAGGAACTGCTGCGGATCGTGGAGCAGCAGGCCGACGAGCACGAGTACCGGCTGGCGCCCGGCGCGGGCGAGGCACTCCTCGCGTACTTCACGGCGATTCCGAAGGGGCCGGCCTTCGGCAACGGCCGCACCGCCCGGCAGACGTTCGAGGCGATGGTGGAGCGGCACGCGGGACGGGTCGCCCAGCTGGCCGACCCCAGCACGGACGACCTGACGCTGCTCTACGTCGAGGACCTGCCCGAACGCTCCTGAAGGGGCCTGCACCCAGATACGGTTCACAGGGGCGCAGGGGTTGGTCTTGGCGCCCTGAGGGGTCCGGCCCGTCACTCGTTCGCCCCAGGGTCGCCGGTGGTGACGCCTGCTGTCGTCCGGGCCCGGCGCCGTCGGTCCGTGCCGTGGCTTCCCATCAGGATATCGGCGTTGCGGAGATCCCCCGTCAACCTTCCGCAAGTCGTTCCGCGAGGAGACGCTTCCAGTACGGTACGGCCATGGCAACCGACCGGCGGCATGCCGCCCTGGGGCGGGAACGCGCGTACGCCCGAGTCTCCACCAGCAAGCAGTGCCCGGAACGCCAACTCGACGCCCTGGGGGCAGCAGGCATCCCGGACGAACGGATCTACGTCGACAGGAAGAGCTGCGCCACCCTCGAGCGCCCCGGGTCGACGCCCTCGACGAGAGGCAGATACGGGTTCGTTCACCGGCGGGTCCGCTGCCGGTCGACACCGCCGACGAGGGCATGCGCCGCGCCCGCCTTCCGGGACCCGCGAGGTGAGATCGCGTACCGGGACCGGCGCCACTCATTCCTGAACCTCACAGCCGACGGGGAGTAGCCATGGCGGTGATCGGGCTGGCCGCAGCCATCGAGGAACTGCGGCAAGAGCTCTACCAGGCCCAGGACCGGGGAGCCCAGCAGCAGTTCGCCTTTCAGATCGAGGAGGCCGAGCTGGAGTTGCTGCTCGAACTGCGCAACGACGGCAAGGGCGAGGGGAAGCTGCAGTTCGGGGTGGCGACCGTGGGCGGGGGCGGATCGCACTCCTCGGTCCGAGGACACAAGCTGACGCTGAAGCTGCAGGTCAAGGACCGGGCCACGGGCGGTGCAAGTCCGGAAATCAGTCGTCAGGCGTCCGGCTCCTGGGCTGACGAGGGCTGAGTTGGACCGCAGGAGACTGGCTCTGATCCGCGGCGGTGATGCTGCTGGGGTCCTCCGTATCGGCACGGGCTATCTGATCGGTCCCCGCCTGGTGCTGACGGCCCGGCACGTCGTCGAGGAGAGCAAGGGCACGCCATGGGCCCAGATCAATGTGCGTGTGGGGCATCCCCAGGACCCCGACGTGCACCGGTGCCGGGCATCGGTGCGCTGGACCGACCCGGAGAAACGCGATGTCGCTCTGCTGCTGCTGGACGACGAGGTCGAGGTGCCCGGTACGGTGCGCTGGGGTCGCCCCGTCGGCAACACCCCGCTGTCCTATCAGGGTCTTGGGTACCCTTCGGCAACTTTCCGGGACGGGCAGCACAAGGTGGAGCACCTGAGGGGAAAGCTGCCTCCTCAGGCCGGCGGTGTCGGCGCCCAGGACCTGTACGTCCTGGACCAAGAGGCCGTGCCGGAGATGCGTGCGGACGGTGGGCAAGCCTGGGCCGGAGCTTCCGGCAGCGCGGTCTTCTGCCAGGGCCGTCTCGTCGGCGTCGTCGTCCACGATGACCACGCGTTCGCCAACCGCCGCCTGCACGCCTGTCCGGCCCGGAGCTTCACCGACGACGCCGCGCTCGCGGCACTCCTGCAACGGTACGGCGACGGCCCGCCTGAACTGGCCGACATCACAGCCGCGGAACCGACGTCTCCGGGCCCCCGCCCGCCGAGCGGCGATCCGGTGGACGACGCCCTCCATACCCTCAGACAGAGGATCCGCCTCGACCTGAGGCGGGACCAGTTCCAGCAGCAGTTACGGAGCGGGCATGCGCTGCCCTTGCGTTGCCGAGCGGCACCCGAGGAGTTGACCGGTCGGAGGAACGGCGCCCGGGAGACCTCGGCGGCACTGGCGGACGCTTCCCCGCTGGACCTGGCAGGTCCGCTGGAGAGCATCGCAGCCGTCTACCTGAAGGACAGGTGCAGCCAGCTGCTGGTGCTGGGCGGTGCCGGCTCGGGCAAGACCGTCCTGGTCCGGCGTTTCGCGCAGGCCCGGCTGGAGGACGCCGACTGGACCGGCAACGGACCAGTGCCGGTGATCTTCGGTCCGGGATCATGGGACCCCACCGTCACGTCCCTGTGGGACTGGCTTGTCGACCGGCTGGAGCAGGATCACCCCTTCCTGGCCAGGCGGCTCCCCTACAGGGGGACATGGGCCGCTGAACTGATCGTGGGGGGCCACGTGCTGGTGATCCTGGACGGGTTCGACGAGATGGCGGAGAACCTCTACGAACCCGCGCTGCGGCAGCTCGGGGCCTTCGAGCTGCCGTTGCTGCTGACGAGCCGCCACGAGGCGCTCAGCGGCGTCGTGCCGAGCCAAGGGCTCTTTCCGGGGATCGAACTGACGGCACTCACCCTCGACGACTGCTCCGCCCGCCTCGGTGCCTCGACCGGATGGGCACCCGTCCTGGAGCGGTTGAGCAGCCGCTCCGACGACCGGGCCACCGCCCAGCTCGCCGCCGTACTGACCACTCCCCTGATGCTCACCATGGCCGAGGCCTATGCCTCCGGCGGCGATCCCGAACGCTTGCTGAAGGTCGGGGAATCCGGCTCCAGGGACGCGTTGGAGAAGCGTCTCCTGGAGGCCTTCGTCCCCACGAGGTACGACCGCATCCTCAATCTGTCTGTCCCGAAACGCCGACGCTGGAGCGCCGAGCGCGCAGGTCACTGGCTCGGCTACCTCGCCACGCACCTGAAGAGACAGAAGACGGACGCACAGCTGCCATGTGTACGCGACACCGGCGCGCAGGACATCGAGTGGTGGCAGCTGGGCACGACCATGAGACTGCCGGCGCGGATGGCCGTGTCCGGAGCCCTGTGCGGGCTCGTGTCGGGGACGGCGGTCGCTCTCGTCCACGTCCTCATGGACGGCCCTCCGGCGGCGCTCCTGACGATGTTCCTGAATGTGCTGGGAATCGGGCTGGCCTTCGGGCTCATGCACGGATTCGCGTCGAGGACCGAGGCCAGCGGCGCGTTCAAGCCGTCCCGCATGCAGATCCGATTACACGGCGAGTCGAGGGGGGAGAGGTCGAGGAGAGTGCGGGAGAGCCTCCTCCCCAGAGTCGGCGGCGGGCTGGCCGGCGGACTGGTCTTCGGGATCGTCTTCGGTGGCGGAACCGCGGTCTACGCGATGCTCCTGTCCCACTCCTGGTACCTGGTCGCCCTGCTCTTCGGGAACTGGCTCGTGGCCGGGCCCCTGCTCGGACTGGCGGTCGGGATCGTCCTCGCCCTGGTTGCCTGGCTCGAGACGGATGCCAAGCCGGAGGAGTCGGTCAGCGCAACGGATCTACTGCGCGCGAATCGCACCATCGTGCTCGTCCAGGTCGCCGCGGTGGGGCTGGTCCTCGGGCTCGGATTCGGAACCGCTGTCACTCATTTCAACGGCTTCGCATTCGGCCTGCCGGCCGGGATCGGGGCCGGACTGGCGGCCGCGGTCGGGGTCGGCACACTGACCGCGTGGGGCCGGTGGGTGGTCCTGGTCCGCCTGTGGCTGCCCCTGTCCCGACGCCTTCCCTGGAGGGTGAACGCCTTCCTGGACGACGCCCGCGCTCGAGGCGTACTGCGCCAGACCGGCGCCGTCTACCAGTTCCGCCACGCACGGCTGCGGGACTGCCTGGCCGAGACCCACCGGCAACACGAGCAGCCGGCGGAAGGCGGGAGCCGATGAGCGCCGGCCGCGCCACGGCCCGCGGCCGCACGCGGACGTACGGCACCGGGGCGGCGGTCCTGGGAGCAGCCGGGGCGACGACGGCCGTGCTGGGCATCATGGCAACGTGGGGCACCCCGCCCGCCTCCGCGCAGCCGGTGTCGATCGAGCTGAGCTACACCTGCGCGTTCACGGGGATCGGCACCACGCCGGTGACGATGAGGATCAGCACGGACCTCCCGAGTTCGCTCGAAGCCGGCGGCTCCAGCCCGAGAGCGGCCGTGAACGGCGTGGCGACGGTGGACGCGAGCTTCACCGGGCTGGCCCCGCTCGTCGGCGCGCGGACCCTGGAGGGCTCGGTGGACGGGACCGCCACCGTGTCCGCGCCGCAGGGCGACAGCCGCCTGGCCGTGCCCATGACGATCCCGCGGACCCGCATTCCGGCCTTCGGCGCCTTCGAGATGTCCGCCGAGGGCACCGCGCCCTCCGTGACCTTCCCCCGGCAGGGCACCGCGAAGGTCACCGTCGGCCACCTCGGCCTGCACCTCACCCCGAGGGACGCGTACGGCAACCTGACCCCGGTGGGCACGATGAACGCGGCCTGCACGGTGGACCCCGGACAGAACACCGTCCTGCAGTCGCTCGTCGTCACGAAGCCGGTGACGGCGACGGGGCCTGGGACGGGGGCGGGGGCGGAGGCGGGGGCGGGGGCGGAGCCTGGGACGGGGGCGGGGCCTGGGCCCGGCGGAAGGGGTTCCGGAACCTCCGGCGGGTCGCCCGCGGTCGCGGGGCCGGGAGCGGGGACCGCCCGTTCGACGTCGGGTACGACCACCACACCGGATCCGTCACCCAGCACGACCGGTTCCGTGCCACCCCGCTCCCCGTCCCCTTCGCCAGGAGCACCGACAGTCGGCACACCACGGAACGACCCGACGAGCACACCGGACGGCAGACACGGCGACCCGGACCCCAGGCACCCGGTCGCACTGGCGGTGGGCGTCCTCGTGACGGGTACCGCCGCTGCACTGGTCGGCCTCGGCACACGCCTGAGGAAACGCCGGGCGGGCGACCGGGACGGAGCGGGGTAGCCGAACGGGGCTGGGGGCGGGAAACCGGCGACCGACCTGTCCAACCCGTTGACACGGCCGTCCTCACCGTCCGCATTCTCCAAGGGCGGTGAGGCATGGGCACTCCCCCGGGAAGAACCGTCCCGGGCTGGTCCGGGGCCGCCGCTTCCCTGCGACCTGATCCGCCGGACGGGCCCCGGCCGAGCCCCTCCCGCGCGCGGCAGGTCGCCGAACGTGTAGTCCGGCTGATCTCTCACGGCTTCGAGATCACCTGGGTCGGCCGCCGGCGGTGCGGGGCGCGGGCACCTCCGGGCGGAGCCGGGCCAGCAGCCGTCGGCGTTCCTCGGCGAACACCGGGTCGTCCTGGTAGTCGGAGTGGCCGAGGATCGGCGCGGGCAGCGGATGAGCGTCGGTGCGGCCGTGCGCGAGGGGGTCCTGGAGGGGCTCGCGGTCCACCTCGGTGCCGTGCTCGCCGGGCAGCCGCACCGGCCCGCCGATGGGGTCGGTGAGCCGGTAGAGGTTGCGCCAGCAGTCGATCTGCCGGTGCAGGGACCCGAGCGCGGCCGGTCCGAAGTGGGCCGGGAACCAGCGGCCGTACAGCCGCTCGAGCGGTGAGCCGTAGGTGAGCAGGGCGACCCGTCCGCGGGTGGCCGGCTCCAGCTGCCAGGCCGCCGCGGCGGCGAGCACGCTGCCCTGGGAGTGCCCGGACAGGACCAGCCGCCCGCCGGTGGCGCGGGTCCAGGTGGCCATGCGCCAGGTCAGGTCGGGCACCGCCCGTTCGGCGTAGCAGGGCGGGGCGAAGGGGTGGGCGGCGCGCGGCCAGAAGGTGCCGACGTCCCAGAGGATGCCGATGGTGCGGCGGGCGGCGGCGTCCTTGTAGGCGCGGCGGCCCCAGGTGACGAACAGGACGAAGCCGAGGCCGATCAGCCAGGAGCCCAGGGCCTGCGCGGTCTGTGCGGCACCGTGCACGAACGCGGGTGTGTCGCGGGCGGCTTCGGCCGGGACACGGTCGGTCGTCAGCGCACCCACGAGGGCTCCGGCTCCGGCGAGGAGGGTCGCGGCGGCGGTGACCGCGACGACGAGGGGCACGCGGTCGGTGAGGGTGGCCATCGCCCGCACGGCAGCGATGCGCCGCGTCCGTGCGGAGCCGGGCCCCCCGCCGTGGGTGCCCGGCGCGCCGGCTGTGCCGTTCTCACCGGAGGTTCCCGGCGCACCGGGTGCGCCCTGCTTGCCGGAGGCGCCTCGCCCACCGGGGGGTCCCGGCTCCCCGTGGGTGCTCCCCTGCCCGCCCGAGGATCCCGGCTCCTCCCCCCGGGCGCTCCCCTGCGTACCGGAGGCTTCCGGCCCACCCGGGCCGCCCGGCCACTCGCCGGCGGCCTCGCGCGCACCCGCGCCGGAGTCCGCCGGCCCCCCGGCGGTCCCCGGCCCTCCGGCGGTCCCCGGCTCGCCCGCCGCCGTCCGCGGTCCGTCGCCGAGCTCCTGGTCGCCGCCCGCCCCCGGTCCCTGGCCGGCGGCGGCCCGTCCGGAGGCGTCGTACGTGTCCGCCACGGCGGGGCGTTCGGCGCGGGCGCGGCACCAGGTGCGCAGGGCGAGGGCGCCACAGAGCAGCAGGACCAGCACGAGCAGCGGCGGGATCACGGAGGCCTGCCAGGTCAGCAGCACCGGCGGACCGGGGATGGAGGTGGCCGTGCCGTCCAGCCAGTCCGACACCCGCTCGGCGACGCCGCCGGACATCACCCCGCCCAGGGCACAGGCCAGCAAGGCGACCGCGGGCCCGCCGAGACCGCGCATCGCCGCACGGGGGTCCGGGTCGGTGCGGTACAGCAGGTGGGCGACCACGCCGAGGGCGACGATCAGCAGGCCCTGGGCCAGGGCGATACCGCCGAAGGTCGCGTCGCCCGGCAGCCGGCCCGCCGTCTCCCAGCCGGGCCGGTCCCAGCCGGCGTACCCCACCGCGAGCACGAGCAGTACGAGAGCGGCGCACGGCAGGCGGAGTACGAGATGCTCGTCGAGGGTGCGGTCGAGGCGGTTCTCGCTGCGTCCCCGGCGGCAGACCACGCCGACCACCACGGCGCCGCCCGCGATCAGCGCCGCGAGCAGGGCCCAGCCCAGGGTGTCGAGCAGGGCGGGACCGCCGGAGCCGCGGTCGAAGCGGGCGGCCGGGGCACCGACCGCGGCGGCGACCGTCAGCAGCCCCGCCGCGGTGTGCGCGGCGCGCAGCCGGGCCACGAGCCGGCGGCCGTACCAGAACCCTGGCCGGTCCAGTGCGGTGGGACCGGCGGGTTCACCGGCCTCGGGGGTGCGGTCCAGCGGCTCCTGGGCCTCGTAGGCGCGCCAGGTGCGCAGGGAGAGGTACCAGAGCAGCCCGATGAGTCCGGCGGGCACCAGGGCGGCGACGGCCAGCCTGCGGCCGGGCAGGCTCCACCAGCCGCCGTCCGGTCCGGTCGGGGAGAGGAAGCCCAGCCATGAGTGCCGGTCCGCGCACGCGGGCGTGCCCGCGCACTGCCAGGCCGCTATGTCCAGGGCGACCTCGCAGGCCCCGGCGACGAGCAGCACCGTGAGGGTCAGCCCGGCGAGCCGCACCAGCAGCCCGTACAGGCGCACGGTCCGCTTCCGGCCGCGGGCCGGCGGCCGCATCCAGTGGGCGAGGTTGACCACCATGAAGGGCAGGAGCAGCAGCCACAGGGCACGGGTGGCGTTGCCGGAGGTGAGGTTGCACCAGACGTAGGCCTCGGGCACCGGCCGGCCCCGGTAGTCCTCGGGCCGGGACTCGGCGTCGGCGTCCTCGGTGCGGCGGAAGACGGCGGCTATGCCGTCGCCGGTGATCCGCACGGTGCGCGGATCGTCGAGCATCTTCTCCGGTGTCGTGCCGCCCACCCCGTGCACCAGCAGTTCCAGTGCGGTGCCGGTGCCCGCCGCCGAGGGCCCGGACCGGTCCGGGCCTTCGGCGGCGGGCCGCTGCTGCGCCTTCTCCACTGTCTGCACTTCCCCCGTGACGTGCCGTCGGCTCTGTCCGTGCGGGGACCAGGATCGCTCCTGGGCGTTCCGGGCACACCCCCCGGCACGGAATCTCCCCGATCCGTGTCTCCGCGGACCGGACGACGGACGGCACACGGACGGCCGCACGGGCCACACGGACGGCCGCACGGACGGGGCAGAGTGGCCCGGAGTGGCATGCCCACGGCCGTCAGCCGATGGCGCGGCGCGCGGCGGGGCGTGCGAGGATGGGACGTCCGCGCACCGGACCGGGGAGAATTTCCTTGTCCAGCCGGGTGAGCCGGGCGTGTCGGATCCATCTGCGGCGAAAGGACCGGAAGCGACGTGAGTGAGAATCAGAACCTCCTCGCGGAGCAGCGCCGTGCCCTGATCGTCGACGAGGTCCGCCGCCGGGGCGGTGTCCGGGTCAACGAGCTGACGCGCAGGCTCGGCGTTTCGGACATGACGGTGCGCCGTGACCTGGACGCGCTCGCCCGGCAGGGCGTGCTGGAGAAGGTGCACGGCGGCGCGGTGCCGGTGGCGGAGGCGAGCACCCACGAGCCGGGCTTCGAAGCGAAGTCGGGTCTGGAGCAGGGTGCGAAGGAACTGATCGCGCGGGCCGCGGCCGAACTGGTCGCACCGGGCGCGGCGATCGCGCTGTCGGGCGGTACGACGACGTTCGCGCTGGCGCACCGGCTGCTGGATGTGCCGGACCTGACCGTGGTGACCAACTCGGTGCGGGTGGCCGACGTCTTCCATGCGGCGCAGCGCACTTCGGGGGCCCGGCCGGGTGCGGCGACGGTGGTGCTGACCGGCGGGGTGCGCACCCCGTCCGACTCGCTGGTGGGGCCGGTCGCCGACCAGGCGATCGCAGCGCTCCACTTCGACGTGCTGTTCCTCGGGGTGCACGGGATATCGGTCGAGGCGGGCCTGTCCACACCCAACCTCGCGGAGGCCGAGACCAACCGGCGGCTGGTGCGGTCGGCGCGGCGGGTCGTGGTGGTCGCCGACCACACCAAGTGGGGCGTGGTGGGGCTGAGTTCGTTCGCGGCGCTGGACCGCGTCGACACGCTGGTGACCGACGGCGGGCTGCCCGCCCAGGCGCGGGCGGAGGTCGCAGAGCACCTGCGGCTGGTGGTGGCGGGCGAGCCGGGCGACGGCCGGACCGGCCTCGACGACTGACCGACCCCGGCACGTGACGTACTGACACCCGGTGTACCGGCAGCTAGGGTTGCCTGCCCGGCCGACCGCCCGACCGAGCCGCGCGGTGCGGCTGCGCCGAAGGGGGTTGCGTCCATGACACGCCGACTTCGTCCGGTGGAGCTCGACTTCGTCGAGGCCGCCGACGTACGTCTGGTCTTCGCGCGGGAGATCTCCGCGCCGCCGGAGCGGGTGTTCCGTGCGCTCGCCGAGGACGTGCCGGGCTGGACCGAGTGGTTCTCCGCGGTGACGTACGCCCGGCCCACCCGGGAGGGGGCGGGCCGCGAGATCCGGCTCCGGGGCGGCATGCGCTTCGCGGAGACCATCCTCGCGGCGAGGGAGCCCGAGGTGTACGCCTACCGCGTGGACGTCACCAACGCGCCGGGCGTCCACGCGATGGCCGAGGCGTGGCGGCTGACGCCGACGGGGACCGGTACGCGGGTGCAGTGGACGGTCGCGGCGGACGGCACGGCACCGTTCCGCTCCGTCCTCGGGCGGGCCGGTCCGGGACTGGCGCGGGCGTTCCGTGGCGCGGTCACCGCACTGGACCGGCGGCTGGCGGCCGGGTGAGCCGCCGCGCGGCCGGTCCGCCCCGGGACGGTCAGTCGGGCCATACCCCGGTGTGCAGCAGGGACTCGATCGCCTCCGTGTACGGCGCGATGTCCAGGCCCTGTTCGGCCAGCCAGGCGTCCGAGTAGTACTTGTCGAGATAACGGTCCCCCGGGTCGCACAGCAGCGTCACCACGCTGCCCCGGCGCCCCTCGGCCACCATCTCGGCGACGATCTTCAGCGCGCTCCACAGCCCGGTGCCGGTGGAGCCGCCCGCCTTGCGGCCGATGGCCCCCTCCAGGGCCCGTACGGCGGCGACGCTGGCCGCGTCGGGCACCTTCATCATCCGGTCGACGGCGCCGGGCACGAAGCTCGGTTCCATGCGCGGCCGGCCGATGCCCTCGATCCGGGAGCCGCGGTCGCAGGTGACGTCCGGGTCGCCGGTTCTCCAGCCGTCGAAGAAGCAGGAGTTGTCCGGGTCGGCGACGCAGATACGGGTGTCGTACTGCATGTAGTGCACATAGCGGGCGAGGGTCGCCGAGGTGCCGCCGGTACCGGCCGTGGCGACGATCCAGGCGGGTTCGGGGAACCGCTCCAGCCGCAGCTGACGGAAGATCGACTCGGCGATGTTGTTGTTGCCGCGCCAGTCGGTGGCCCGCTCGGCGTAGGTGAACTGGTCCATGTAGTGGCCGCCGGTCTCCGCCGCGAGACGGGCGGACTCCTCGTACATCCTGCGGGAGTCGTCCACGAAGTGGCACCGGCCGCCGTGGAACTCGATCAGGCGGATCTTCTCGGTGCTCGTGGAGCGCGGCATGACGGCGATGAAGGGGACACCGATCAGTTTGGCGAAGTACGCCTCGGAGACCGCCGTCGAACCGCTGGACGCCTCGATCACCGGGCGGTCCGGGCGGATCCAGCCGTTGCACAGTCCGTAGAGGAACAGGGAGCGGGCGAGCCGGTGCTTGAGGCTGCCGGTCGGATGGGTGGACTCGTCCTTGAGGTAGAGGTCGATGCCCCACCGCTCCGGGAGCGGGAAGAGCAACAGGTGCGTGTCGGCCGAGCGGTTGTTGTCGGCCTGGACCTTGCGCACCGCATCTTTCAGCCAGGCCCGGTAGGCGGCGTCGCTGCGGTCGACGTCCAGGGTGGTGCGGGCGGTCCGGATCGGTGGGGAGGTGGTCACGGCGGGACTCCTTCTGCTGCGCGCCGACGGCGCGTCACGCGCCCGACACACCGATCATAGGCACCTTCGGCACGCTTCTCACCTGCATAAACGCATCTTTGAGCGCCCCCAAGGCGCACTGAGGGGCACTGTCCGACACGCCGCTGCCCACCGTGCCGGCGGCGGCTGTCCGGCGGATGGGGCGCCTTCGCGCGAGTGCTTCCCCGCGCCCCGCTACGCGACGGCGCGTACTGGTGCCGGGGCCCTGGGACGGGCAGACTGCACCCGGTGGGAGATGTCCCGGCGGACTGTCGCGCCGGGTGCACACTGGAGCACGGCACGAGCCGGCACCGGCCACGCGGGGCCCGGTCCGGCACACCGACGCGCTACGAGGGGGCGGCGGCATGGCGGAGCCGGAGTTCACGGCCACGGGGGTGCGGATCGACCAGCGGCTGCGCTCGCTCACCCGGGCGGGGAAGGTCCGGATCAGCGGCGGCAGGCTGGAGTTGCTCACCAGCTACGGCAGCGAGATCGACAGCGCCCCGGTACAGTCGGTGCGCGCTTCCCGGCCCTGGTTCGCCGGCGGCGACCGTGCGCTGGCGGAGCTGGGCGGCAGGCGCTACCTGCTGACCCTCGGCGGCAGTGACCCCGCTCCGGGCGAACCGGGGCCGCCCGCCGCGCGCCGCTTCATCGAGGCCGTACGCCGGGCGGCGGGGCGCAGCGGCTGAACATGTCCGTAAGTTGCGGTACCGCACCCCTTGCGTCACGCTGTTCTCACGTCACTCTGGGTTTACCGGCGATAACGCTGCGAACCAGCCCGCCGGTCAGGACAGCAGGCGGCGGTGCGACGCAGACGCCTGCTGGATCCGTACGTCGTGTTCTTCCGGACCTCTATGTCGGGGAGTCGCAGCCGTGATCAGTCACCCAAGCAGGCACTGCACGGTGGAGCTCCAAGCCCTGCCGTCGCGGATCGGCCAGGTCCGCAGAATCGTATCTGCGCAGTTGCGCTACTGGCATCTGGATTCCCTGATCGACCGGGCGGCGCTCGGTGTGACGGAGTTGCTGACCAACGTCCACCTCCATGCCCGCCCCGACAAGACGTGCACCGTGGAGATCGAGCTGCTGCTCGACCGGGTCACGGTCTCGGTGCGCGACCACGACCCGCGGCTTCCCGTGGTGGACGCCGCCGATCCGCTCGCGACCACCGGCCGCGGTCTCGCCATGGTCGCCGCGCTGAGCGAGAGCTGGGGCGCCCGGCCGGACGGCGCGTCCGGCAAGGTCGTCTGGTTCACGCTGCCCAGACCCGCCCCGTCCCCGGCAGCCGTGGCCCGGCCGGCGCGGCGCCTGGTCGAGGACGTGCCCGCCGGGGCGTTCGCCGACATCGGGGCCGCGGTCGAGGCCGTCGCGCCGCAACCCGCTCCCGCCCGGTCGGCCGTTGCCGGCTGACCGGGCGGTGACCTCCCCCGCTCCGGGGACACCCACTCGACGGCGACGGCCCCGCGGCACGCCGCCGCACGCGGGCAGTGGCGCGGCCGGTCCGCCGGCTGCCGCCGGCCGGCCCCGCCCCCCGACCCGGGTCCGGTGTGCGGCGCCGAACGTGGCGAGTCCGACGGCGGTGCCCCGGACCGGACCCCGTCCTGCCGGCCCGGGTTGAGCTCCGGACCGGCGATCCGGTTGCCCGCCGGGGTGACCGGGGCCCGGCTGCCGACCGCGTCGCCGGGAGAGGCGCCGACCGGCCGCGCCACGCCCTGGCTCTGGTCCACGACCACGTGCTTCCCACCGGCCCCCGGCTGCCCGGCCGGGAGCCGGCGAGCGGGTCGCGGCACGGGCCCGACCGACCGTGGTCCGGGCGCTGGACGACGGCGGGGGCGGTGCGGTGGACGCCGTACGGGCCGGGCCGGCGGGCCGCGGATCCGCCGCCCGGCCCGGGAGACGGGCGTACATCCGGTGGCCGCGACGGGACTGCACCAGGACGTCCACTGCGCCGAGGAGACGCTCGCGGCGCTGCGCCGGCGGCCCGCCCAGGTGTTCGTCGCCGAGCCGGCGGAGGGCATCGGGGCCTCGGCGTGTGCGCCGGGCTGGTCAAGGTGGCGGGCGGCTTCCCCACCCTCGAAGCGCGCATGCCCGCTGGACGATGTCGTCGGCTGCCGAGGCGCACCAACGCCACGGGGCGCCCATCGCCGTCCGTCTGGAGCCGGGTACGGGTGCCGCTGGACACCCCGGAACTCCTCTGCGGTGAACCGGGCCTCCCGTCTCGCACCGGGTGATCCTCGGTCATCTCACCCGCTCCCCAGGCCTCGTGACACACCGGCAGGCCGCCGCATCGGGGTGCTGTGCCGTATGTCCCGCTCCCACCACGCCACGGACCGGCCGATGCCGGACGCCGGACGCTCGCTGGTGGAGGCGGGGCAAGCCGGCCCGCTCCTGCTGGGCGGCGACACCACGACCGACGGGGGCGTGCTCCGCGGACGGCGGACTCGGGATGCCGCAACTGCGGCGCCGGATCGCGCCACGGCCTGCGCTCGCCGTGGGCGAGGGCCCGTACGGAGGATCCCGACGGAGAACCGGCGCGGGGCGTCCGATGCCGACCGGGGCCGGGCTAGGACACGCCCAGGGCCGCGAGCGGGTCGTCGAGGACCGGTTGCCAGGCGAGCTCGGCTGCGCCGACCAGGCTGTTGTGGTCCAGTGTGCAGGGCAGGATGGGGACGCCGCCGCTCTGGCCCCACAGACTGCGGTCGGCGACCACGGCGCGCAGCCGGTCCGGGTCGGCGTCGAGCAGGGTGCGGTGCAGCCCGCCGAGGATGATGCGGTCCGGGTTGAGGATGTTGACCAGACCGGCGAGGCCGAGGCCCAGGCGGTCGATGAGTGACTCGGCGGCGGTACGGACGGCCGGGTCGGCGTAGTGGCCGCGGATCAGGTCGTCGGACTGCTGGAGCAGCGACACCTCGGGGCCGGGCTCGCGTCCGGCGGCGGTGAGGAAGGCCAGCGGATCGGCCTCCACGTCCAGGCAGCCGCGGCTGCCGCAGTGGCAGGGCCGTCCCTCGGGGTTGACGGTGAGATGGCCGACCTCCAGGGCGAGCCCGGAACTGCCGGTGTGGAGGCGGCCGTCGAGAACGAGGGCGCCGCCGACGCCCCGGTGGCCGGTGGCCACGCACAGCAGGTCGCGGGCCCCGCGTCCGGCGCCGTGCCGGTGCTCGGCGAGCGCGGCGAGGTTGACGTCGTTCGCGGCGAACGCGGGTCCGTCGATGCCCGCGGCACGCACCTGTTCGGCGAAGATGCGGCGGACGGCCGAGCCGGCCGGCCAGGCCAGGTGCAGCGGGTTGAGGGCGAGGCCCTCCGGTTCGGCCACCGCGGACGGCACGGCGAGGCCGGAGCCGACGCAGCGCCGCCCGGTCTGCCGGAGGAGTCCGGCGCCCGCCTCGACCACCGAACCCAGCACCTTCGCCGGATCGGCGTCGACGACCTCGCAGCCGGGCGTGGTGGCCACGATCCGCCCGCCGAGGCCGACCAGCGCCGCCCGGAAGCCGTCGGCGTGGACCTGGGCGGCTAGGGCGACGGGGCCGTCCTCGGCGACCGCCAGCCGGTGGGAGGGGCGGCCCTGGGAGCCGGCCGGCGCGCCGGGGCGGGCGTCCACCCTGATCAGACCGAGCGCCTCCAGTTCGGCGGCGACCGCGCCCGCCGTGGCGCGGGTGACGCCGAGTTCGGCGGTGAGCACCGCCCGGGTGGGGGCTCGTCCGGTGTGCACGAGCTCCAGCGCGGGACCGAGCGCACCGCGCCCCCGGTCCAGCCGCGTCCTCGAGGTGGTCCCGTCCCCCGCCGTACGGGGGTCCGCCTTGCCGCTCATGAGGGGGAGTCTCCCATGATCCCGTCGCCTACCGGCCGCTGACCCGTAGCGTGATGTTCAGCCGCCCGGTGAGTCCCAACTCCGGCGGCCCGGTGCCCGGGTGCACCCGGGGCACCCCGTGGTAGGCGAACCGGGACGGGCCGCCGAACACGAACAGGTCACCGCTGCACAGCTCGAGGTCCGTGTAGGGGCGGGCTCGGCTCTCGGTGTTGCCGAAGCGGAAGACGCAGGTGTCCCCCAGGCTCAGGGACACCACGGGTGCGTCGGTCCGTTCGTCGCTGTCCCGGTGCATGCCCATGCGGGCGTCGGCGTCATAGAAGTTGATCAGGGCGATGTCGTACGCCGCATCCGCCGCGGCCCCGGTGCCGAGGGTGTCCGCGACCGCGCGGCGGCCGAGGTCGCCGAGCCAGGCCGGGAAGGGCTTGACGGGGGCGCCGTCCCCGTCGACGACGGTGCGGGCGTAGCCGTACGGGTACCAGTGCAGGCCCAGGCACACCTGGCGGGCGGTCATGGTGCCGCCGCCGGGGGTGCGGACCGTGCGCAGTCCCGCGGGCGGGCACGCCCACTCCCGGCAGGCCGCGAGCAGCTCGCGCTGCCGCCCGGCGTCCAGCCAGTCCGGCAGGTGCACCGCGCCGGGCGCGATCTCGCCGCGAGACCGGGGGAACAGCTCGGCATCCATGCCTCCCATCCTGCCCGACCGGGCCTGAGCTGCGGCTCCGCTAGCCTGGACGCACGATGGACGACCGTAGCGACCGTATGATGACGACGCCGTGGGGCGAGCTCGCGCTGGCCCGCTTCCCCAAGGACCCGCGCGAGAAGCTGCGCGCCTGGGACGCCTCCGACTCCTATCTGCTCGGACATCTGGCGCAGGAACGGGTTCCGCTGTCCGGCACGGTCGTGGTCGTCGGTGACCGCTGGGGCGCTCTGGTCACGGCGCTCGCGGCGCACGAGCCGGTGCAGATCACCGACTCGCATCTCGCGCAGGAGGCGACCCGGGCCAACCTGGCCCGCGCCGGGGTCGCGCCGGGCACGGTGCCGCTGCTGACCACACAGGACCCGCCGCCCGCCGGGATCGACGTGCTGCTGGTGCGGGTGCCCAAGAGCCTGGCCCTGCTCGAGGACCAGCTGCTGCGGCTGGCACCGGCGGTGCACGCGGGCACGGTGGTCGTCGGCACCGGCATGGCCAAGGAGATCCACACCTCCACGCTCCGGCTGTTCGAGCGGATCCTCGGACCGACCCGCACCTCCCTCGCCGAACGGAAGGCGCGGCTGATCTTCTGCACACCGGATCCGGCGCTGGAACGCCCCGCCAACCCGTGGCCGCTCAGCTACACCCTCCCCGACGACGTGGGCCCGGTCTCCGGACGGACCGTCGTCAACCACGCGGGGGTGTTCTGCTCCGAGCGCCTCGACATCGGCACCCGGTTCTTCCTCGGGCATCTCCCGGACCGCGGTGCCCGGCGCGTAGTGGACCTGGGCTGCGGCAACGGTGTGGTGGGCACGGCGGTGGCGCTGGCCGACCCCGGCGCCGAGGTGCTGTTCACCGACGAGTCGTTCCAGGCCGTGGCCTCGGCGGAGGCGACCTACAAGGCGAACGGGGTGCCCGGTCACGCCGAGTTCCGGGTCGGCGACGGGCTCGCCGGGGTGCCGGACGGCAGTGTCGACCTGGTGCTCAACAACCCCCCGTTCCACTCCCACCAGGCGACCACCGACGCCACGGCCTGGCGGATGTTCAGCGGGGCACGGCGGGTGCTGCGGCCGGGCGGGGAGCTGTGGGTGGTCGGCAACCGCCATCTGGGCTACCACATCAAGCTGCGCCGCCTGTTCGGCAACAGCCGGCTGATGGCGAGCGACCCGAAGTTCGTGGTGCTGAAGGCGGTCAGGCGGTAGGCCGGGCGCGGGTACGGTCCACCACTCCGAGGAGGTCCGCGACGGTCCGGGCCATGGCCTGTCTCCCGACGGTCAGATAGCCGCGGGAGTCGACCGCCTCCGGGTGTGCGGCGAGGTACGCCCGGATGGCGCCGGTCATCGCGGTGTTGAGGGCGGTGCCGACGTTGACCTTGGCGATGCCGCCCGCGACCGCGGCGGTGAGTTCGCGGTGCGGGACGCCGGAGGAGCCGTGCAGCACCAGCGGGACGTCCAGGGCGGCCGACAGGTCCTTGATCAGGTCGTGGTCGAGGGCGGCGGTGCGCGCGGTCATGGCGTGCCGGCTGCCGACGGCGACGGCGAGCGCGTCCACGGCGGAGTCGGCGACGAAGGCGCGGGCTTCGGAAGGGTCGGTACGGGCGCCGGGCGCATGGGCGTCGAGCGCCGGGCGTGCGGCGCCGCCTCGCGCATCCGGAGCGGCGCCTTCCCGACCGCCCGGCCCGCTGCCCTCCCGACCGCGCGGCGCACCCCCCTCCCGACCGCGCGGCGCACCCCCCTCCCACCGCCCTGCTTTCCCGCCCACTTCCCCCAGCTCCGCCTCGATCCACAGCCCCTGGGCGTGCGCCCAGTCGGCCGCGGCGCGGGTGGCGGCGAGGTTCTCGGCGTAGGGCAGCCGGGAGGCGTCGTACATGACGGAGCTGAATCCCGCGTCCGCCGCCTGGCGGAGCAGGCTGTCGCTCTGCACATGGTCCAGGTGCAGGGCGACGGGCACGTCGGCGCGCTCGGCCGCGGTGACCGCGGCGCGGGCCAGGGGCAGCAGACGGCCGTGGCGGAACTTGACCGCGTTCTCGCTGACCTGGAGGACGACGGGTGCGGCGACCGATTCGGCGCCGGCGACGACGGCCTCGACATGTTCCAGGGTGATGATGTTGAAGGCGGCGACGGCGGAGTGCGCCGCGGCGGCGCGGGCGACCAGGTCGCCGGTGCTGGCGAGGGGCACGGTCTGTCCTTTCCCGGGCGGCGGGGGGCGGGGATCCTTCCCGGGCCTCAGGGGGCGAGGATCACCGAGCGGGTGAGATGGCGGGGCCGGTCCGGGTCGAGGCCGCGTGCGGCGGCGACGGCCACGGCGAGCCGCTGGGCGCGGACCAGTTCGGCGAGCGGGTCCAGCCCGCCGGACACCCACAGTCCGCCGGTGTCCCGCACCTGTGCGGCCAGCCCTTCGGGGGCGTCGCCGAGCATCCAGGTGGCGGTGGACCGGGTGGTGATGCTGATGGGGCCGTGCCGGTACTCCATCGCCGGGTAGGCCTCGGTCCAGGACAGCGACGCCTCGCGCATCTTCAGCGCCGCCTCGTTGGCGAGTCCGACGGTCCAGCCGCGACCGAGGAAGGTGAACTGGGTGCAGTCGACGAGCCCGGCGGGCAGCTCGCCCGCGAGCGCGGTACGGGCGTCGGCGACGGCCGCACCGGCCGGCAGGCCCAGGTGGGCGCGGAACAGGGTGAGGGCGCTGGTGGCGAAGCGGGTCTGCACGACGGACCGTTCGTCGGCGAAGTCCAGGACCACCACGTCGTCGGCGGCGGCCAGGACGGGGGTGTCCGGGTCGGCGGTGACCGCGACGGTACGGGCACGGCCCCGCAGCCGGGCGAGCAGGTCGAGCACTTCGGTGGTGGTGCCGGAGCGGGTGAGGGCGACCACCCGGTCGTACTCCCGGCCGGGCGGGAACTCCGAGGCGGCGAAGGCGTCGGTCTCGCCGTGCCCGGTGCCCTCGCGGAGCGCGGCGGCGGCCTGGGCCATGAAGTACGAGGTGCCGCAGCCGACGATCGCGACGCGCTCCCCCGGGGACGGCAGCACCGCGTGGTGCCGGGGCGCCTCCGCCGCGGCGCGGATCCAGCACTCGGGCTGGCTGGTGAGTTCGTCCTCCACGTGCGTCATGCCGCACCCCTCCCTGACCCGACAGCACTGCTCGGGGACCTGACAGCGCCGTTCAGGCCGCCCGACCTCATTTCTGATTGTTCCTGCAAGATACAGCGAGCTTTCGAGCACAATCAAGCATCTTGTCGAAGATCGGGTGCGCTAGGGTCGGTCGGAGACCGAGGAACGGAGGGTGTGGATGTCGCGCGACGCCCGCTGGAAGGCGCTGCTGGAGCTGCTGGTCGAACGCGGCCGGCTGGACGTCGAGGAGGCGGCGGCCGAGCTGGAGGTGTCGGCCGCGACGATCCGGCGCGACTTCGACCGGCTCGCCGAACAGCAGATGCTGGTGCGCACCCGCGGCGGCGCGGTCGTGCACGGGGTGTCGTACGAGCTGCCGCTGCGGTACAAGACGGCCCGGCGGGCGTCGGAGAAGCAGCGCATCGCGAAGGCGGTCGCCGACCTGGTGGCTCCCGGCGAGGCGGTGGGGCTGACCGGCGGCACGACCACCACCGAGGTGGCGCGCGCCCTGGCGGTGCGCAGCGATCTCGCCTCGGGCACCCCCGCGCTGACCGTCGTCACCAATGCGCTCAACATCGCCAACGAGCTGGCGGTGCGGCCGCAGTTCAAGATCGTGGTGACCGGCGGAGTGGCCCGGGCGCAGTCGTACGAGCTGATCGGGCCGCTCGCGGACGGGGTGCTCGCCCAGATCACGGTCGATGTGGCGGTACTGGGCGTGGTCTCCTTCGACGTCACACACGGTGCCGCGGCCCACGACGAGGCGGAGGCGGCGATCAACCGGCTGCTGTGCGAGCGCGCCGAGCGCGTGGTGGTCGCCGCCGACTCCAGCAAGCTGGGCCGCCGGGCGTTCGCCCGGATCTGCGCGGCCGAGGCCGTCGGCACACTGGTCACCGACAGCGCGGCCGACCCGGACGCGGTACGGCGGTTCGAGGAAGCGGGGGTCCGGGTCGTCACGGTGTGACACCGCGGCCGGCCGCCCCCTCCCCCGGCGGTCAACCGGCCGAATGGCCTTCATGACCCCCATGGTCGGCCCACCCGCTCCGCTCCCCCGGCGCCGGTGAGTGCACGTCGCGGGTCGCGGGCGCGGTGTCCCCGACCACCGGGTCGACACTGCGCCCCACGCCGTAGGCGGCACCGAACGTCACGGCGAGAACGGCGGCGAACGAAGCGGCCCTCAGTCCGGTGTGCATGACGACACCCCTCCCCGAGTCCAGGGCCTCCGACCTCCACCGGAGGCTTCTACACAGCTCAGCATACCCCCAAGGGGTAATGAGTCGATGGTCCGCAGACTTGCTTTCCATACGGGGCGGGGGTATACCTGACCTCGATGGTACCGGTACCCCCTACCGGTATCCAGTGCACCTGACACCCCCAGGAGGGCTTCATGTCTTCGGCCACGTACACCGTCTCCGGCATGACCTGCGACCACTGCAGGGCCACGGTCACCAAGGCGATCGGCGCGCTGGACGGCGTCACCGGAGTCGACATCGACCTGGCGGGGGGCCGGGTGACGGTCACCGCGGCCGACGAGCCGGACGACACCGTGATCGCCGGAGCCGTCGACGAGGCCGGCTACGAGCTGACCGGGCGCGCCTGACCGCCCCGCAGTCCCCCCGTACGGCCGGGGCACCGACAATGGGGCTCGGCCGCCCACCCGCATCAGGAGCATCCATGACCATCCGTACCACCGATGCCGGAGCCGCGGCCGATTCCGCGGCCGGGTCCGACTCCGCGGCCGAGGTGGAGCTCGCCGTCGGCGGCATGACCTGCGCCTCGTGCGCGGCCCGGATCGAGAAGAAGCTCAACCGGATGGACGGGGTGACCGCCACCGTCAACTACGCGACCGAGAAGGCCCGGGTCAGGTACACGAGTGAGGTCACCGTCCCCGACCTGATCGCCACGGTGGAGGCGACCGGCTACACGGCCCGCGAACCCGAGCCCGAGCGCGCGGAGCCCGCGACGACGTCCGTGTCCGCATCCGCATCCCCCGATGGGGCCGCCGGAGCCGACGATGCGCTGATGCCGCTGCGGCAGCGGCTGACCACGGCCGTGGTACTGGCGGTCCCGGTCATAGCCATGGCGATGGTGCCGGCCCTGCAGTTCGAGTACTGGCAGTGGCTCTCCCTGACCCTGGCGGCGCCCGTCGTGACCTACGCCGCCTGGCCCTTCCACCGTGCCGCGCTCACCAACGCCCGGCACGGCGCGGCCACGATGGACACGCTGATCTCGCTCGGCACGTCGGCGGCGTTCCTGTGGTCGCTGTGGGCGCTGTTCTTCGGGACGGCCGGCACACCGGGGATGACGCATCCCTTCGAGCTGACCATCGCCCGCACCGACGGCGCCGGGAACATCTATCTGGAGGCCGCCGCCGGTGTGACCGCGTTCATCCTGGCCGGGCGGTACTTCGAGGCGCGCTCCAAGCGGAAGGCGGGCGCCGCGCTGCGGGCACTGCTGGAACTGGGCGCCAAGGACGTCACGATGCTGCGGCCGGACGGCGGCGAACGCACGGTGCCGGTCGGCGAGCTGCGGGTCGGTGACCGGTTCCTGGTCCGCCCCGGCGAGAAGATCGCCACGGACGGCACGGTGGCCGAGGGGTCCTCGGCCGTGGACGCCTCCATGCTCACCGGCGAGTCCGTACCGGTGGAGGTGGCCGAGGGCGACGCGGTCACCGGCGCCACGGTCAACGCCGGCGGCCGGCTGGTGGTCGAGGCCACCCGCGTCGGCGCGGACACCCAGCTGGCCAGGATGGCGAAGCTGGTCGAGGACGCGCAGAACGGCAAGGCCGCGGCGCAACGGCTCGCGGACCGCATCTCCGGCGTCTTCGTGCCGGTCGTGATCGCGCTGGCGCTGGGCACCCTCGGGTTCTGGCTCGGCAACGGGGCGGGTCTGACGGCCGCGTTCACCGCCGCAGTGGCCGTGCTGATCATCGCCTGCCCGTGTGCGCTGGGGCTGGCCACACCCACCGCGCTGCTGGTCGGCACCGGGCGCGGAGCGCAGCTGGGCATCCTCATCAAGGGCCCGGAGGTCCTGGAGTCCACCCGGCGCGTCGACACCGTCGTCCTGGACAAGACGGGCACGGTCACCACCGGCCGTATGACCCTGCTGGCCGTGCACACCACCGAGGGCGTGCCGGAGGCCGACGTACTGCGTCTGGCCGGTGCGGTCGAGCACGCCTCCGAGCATCCGATCGCCCGGGCCGTCGCCGACGGGGCGCTGGAGAAGCTGGGGGCGCTGCCCACGCCCGAGGACTTCGCCGGCGTGCCCGGTCTGGGTGTGCAGGGCGTCGTCGACGGCCATGCCGTGCTGGTCGGCCGGGAGCGGCTGCTGGACGACTGGGCGATACGGCTGCCTGCGGAGCTGGAGCGCGCGAAGGCGCAGGCGGAGGCCGCCGGGCGCACCGCCGTCGCGGTCGCCTGGGACGGCGCGGCGCGGGCGGTCCTGGAGGTCGCCGACGCGGTGAAGGAGACCAGTGCGGAGGCGATCGCGCGGCTGCGCGGCCTGGGCCTGCGTCCGATCCTGCTCACGGGTGACAACCGGGCCGTCGCCGAGTCCGTCGCCCGCGAGGTGGGTGTCGCGGCCGGGGACGTGTACGCCGAGGTGCTGCCGCAGGACAAGGTCGACGTGGTCAAGCGGCTGCAGGAGGAGGGGCGTTCGGTCGCGATGGTCGGCGACGGCGTCAACGACGCCGCCGCGCTGGCCCAGGCCGATCTGGGGCTGGCGATGGGCACCGGCACGGACGCCGCGATCGAGGCCGGGGACCTGACCCTGGTCCGGGGCGATCTGCGCGCCGCCGCCGACGCGATCCGGCTCGCCCGCCGCACCCTCGGCACCATCCGGTCCAATCTGTTCTGGGCGTTCGCCTACAACGTGGCCGCGCTGCCGCTGGCGGCTGCCGGGCTGCTCAACCCGATGATCGCCGGTGCGGCGATGGCCTTCTCCTCGGTGTTCGTCGTCGGCAACTCCCTGCGGCTGCGTTCCTTCCGCGCCGCGTCCTGACTCCGGTGCGGGTGCCCTGCGCGCGGTCCGGCCTCCGTACGGAAGGGAACGCCGGACGGCGGCGGGTCGCCCGGACGGGCCCGGACGGGAACCTGTCCGGCGGAATACGCGCCGGGCCGGCGGCAACGGACCGCCGGAGCGGGAACGGCTGACCGAAGACCCACCGCCCTCCCGCGGAGAAGGACCCCATGACCGGACCGACCACCCCCGGCTCCGACCCCGCAGACCCCACAGACCCCACAGACCCTGAAGTCCCTGTGGCAGGGGACGCGGACGGCGCTGCCTCCGGCGGCCCCGTACGCTCCCCTCGCCCGAGCCGTCTCGTAGCCGTGCTGCACGATCTGCGCGCCGTGGACGGCGCGCTGTACGCCGCGGTGGCCGCGACCCCGACGCCCACGCTGGACCGGGCGCTGCGCCGGCTGTCGCACGCCGCCGACCATTCGAAGATCTCGCTGGGCATCGCGGGCTCGCTCGCCCTGGGCGGTGCCCGCCCGCGACGGGCGGCTCTGCTCGGGGTCGGGGCGGTCGCCGTCGCCTCGGTCTCCGCCAACCTGCTCGGCAAGCGTCTGGTGCGCCGCCCCCGGCCGGACCGGGAGGCGGCCCGGGTCACGGTGGACCGGCATGTGCCGATGCCGACGTCGGCGTCGTTCCCGTCCGGGCACACGGCCTCGGCGGTGGCGTTCGCCACCGCGGTAGGCGTGGCGCTCCCGGGGGCGGCCGTCCCGCTGGCCGCCCTCGCGAGCGCCGTCGGCTACTCCCGCGTCCACACCGGAGTGCACTATCCGGGCGATGTGGCCGCCGGCGCCGTCCTCGGCGTGGCCGGCGCGGCCGTGGCGCTGGCGGCGGCAGCCGCCGCCCGGCCGCCGGAGGAGGTCCCTCCCGGCTACCGTGCGGCGGCCGGGACACCGCCCGCACCCGGGTGACGGGGTCAGGCCCGGGCCGGCCCCGACCGCGCCCGGCCCGGACGCGGCGCGCCGGCCGCTGCCGGTGCTTGCGTCACCCGAAGGCCTTCACGGCCTGGTAGTACGTCCACGCCGTGCCGTTGCAGGCGGTCCTGGTAGCACCGCTGTAGCGGCCGCAGACCCGCTTGAGGTCCTCGTGGAAGGCGCTGTCCAGCCGGCTCTTGTGGGCGCTGAAGGTGCCGGCCGCCTTGTAGTTGCGGTACCCGAAGTCGTGCCGGGCGCAGGAGTTGCTGAAGGGGAAGCCGAACGGGTTGTCCGGCGAGGAGGAGCAGTAGTCGGTGGACCAGTCGAATCCGTAGGCCGACCAGGCGGCCTGGTCGGCGCGGGCGGCGGCCCAGCGGTTGTAGCTCGACGCGCTGGTCTGCGTCCAGCTCGCGAGGACCTGGGCCTTGTCGGCGGGGGCGGCATCGGCCGCCGTGGCGGTGGCGGCGACGGTGACGACGGACAGGGCCGTGGCTGCGAGTCCGGTGGCGATTCTTCGGTGCATCCCACACCTCCATGAGGCTGCGGCCCGCCCCTCGGGCCGCAGGTTCATGACAAGATGATTGACGCGTCAACCAGGACTTCACACCCGACTCACCCCAATGCGCCGTGAACTCTGCGGCCAGGCAGGCGAGCAGCCCGTGAACGCTCGGCGATCCCGGCCCACCGCACCGTGCCCCGGTACCCGACTCCCGGCCACGCGACGGCGTTCTGCGCACCATCAGGCACACTCGTCGCATGGAGACGGTCACGTATGTTCAGGTCCTGGAACGGGAAGGCACGCTGCTGGCCGCGGCGGCCGAAGCGGCGGGGACCGAGGCGAAGGTGCCGACCTGCCCCGGCTGGCAGATGCGGGATCTGCTGCGGCACACCGGCATGGTGCATCGCTGGGCGGCCGCGTTCGTCGCCGAGGGGCACACCGCGTACCGACCGGACGGAGGACTGCCGGACCTGGACGGTGCCGATCTGCTCGGCTGGTTCCGGGAGGGGCACCGCGGTCTCGTCGGCACCCTCTCCGCCGCCGCGCCCGATGTGGAGTGCTGGCACTTCCTGCCGGCGCCTTCGCCGCTGGCGTTCTGGGCCAGGCGGCAGGCGCACGAGACGACGGTGCACCGCATCGACGCGGAGTCGGCCACCGGTGCCGGTCTCACCGGGATCGACGACGCCTTCGCCGTGGACGGGATCGAGGAGCTGCTGCTCGGCCTCCACACCCGGACCAAGAGCCGGGTCCGCAGCGAGGAGCCCCGGGTCCTGCGGGTCCGGGCGACGGACGTGGCCGGTGCCGTGTGGACCGTCCGTCTGTCGGAGCAGCCGCCCGCCACCGAGCGGAGCGCGGCCGGGGACGCGGACTGCGAGGTCGCCGGCCCCGCGGCGCAGCTGTACCCGGCGCTCTGGAACCGCCTGGAGTTCCCGGAGGTCACCGGTGACGCCGCGGTGGCCGCCCTGTGGCGGGAGAACTCGGCAGTGACCTGAGGCTGAGGCGACTCGGGTCCAGGCGCGGTGGCCCCCGGCTCAGCCCGCGAGCATCCGGGTCAGCACCGCCCGCTGCACGGGCAGCGCACGGCGGTGCAGGGCCCGTCCCTGCGCGGTGAGGGCGACCCGTACACCCCGCCGGTCCTCCGCGCACAGCTCGCGCTCGACGAGGCCGCCCTTCTCCAGCCTGGCGATCAGCCGGGACAGGGCGCTCCGGCTCAGGTGCACCCGCTCGGAGATCTCCTGGACCCGCAGCGCATCGCAGCGGTTCCGCGCCCGGCCCGCGGCGAGGACGTCCAGCACCTCGAAGTCGCTGGCGCACAGGCCGTGCTGGTGCAGTGCGCGGTCCAGTGCGCACTGGGTGCGGGCGTGCACCGCCAGGATGCCGCGCCACTGCCGCACGAGCTCCCGCTCCGCCTCGGTCCCCGACATGCGCGGCACCGTAGCAGAGCGGACCCCCGCCGGGGTGCGCCCGGAATGCGCCGGCTGCGCGGCCCTCGGGCCTGCCGCCCGGCCGGTGCGGGCGGTTGTCCCGCGGCCCGCGGGTCTGTGACACTGCTCCCCGTGATCAGCAGTGGCAGTCACGGGGGACGGCGGACCCAGGCCGAGCGGGATGCGATGACGGTCGAGATCGGGTACGCGCTGTTCAGCGCCGTGTTCGCGGCAGCGGTGCTGTTCGGCGCGGTGGCCGGGCCGGCGTATGTGTTCGGGCTGCCGCCGGGGGTGCGGCGTGCGTTCCTGGCCGCCGGGGCGGTCGCGGCCGTGCTGCTGTTCTTCGCCCGCGTGGTGAGCGTGCTGGTCCGGTTCGGACGGGCGTCTCAGCCCAGCCAGCCGGGGCGTACCAGCCCCGACTCGTAGGCCAGTACCACCAGTTGTGCCCGGTCGCGCGCGCCGAGCTTCACCATGGTGCGGCTGACGTGGGTCTTCGCGGTGAGCGGGCTGACCACGAGCGCGCCCGTCGCGGGACCGTCGTCGTCGATGCCCAGCCGCAGCACGCCCCCGTGCTGTTCCAGCCGCACGCGCGCGTGCCGCGATCCCGAGTGCCGTACGACGTTGGTGAGGGCCTCCTGGACGATGCGGAACGCGGCCAGGTCCGTGCCGGGCGGCAGCCCCGGGGGCCGGCCGTCGACCTGGACCTTCAGGCCCGCGCTCGCCGCCTGGTCCACCAGTTCGGGCAGCCGGTCGAGCCCGGGGGCCGGGGCGCGGGGCGCGTCGCCGGGGGCGCGCAGGGTGTCCAGGACCTGGCGCACCTCGCCGAGCGCCTCCTTGCTCTTGGCCTTGACGGCGGTCAGCGCGGTGCGCGCCTGCTCCGGGTCGGTGTCGAGGAGGGCGAGACCGACGCCCGCCTGCACATTGATGACGGAGATGCTGTGCGCGAGGACGTCGTGGAGTTCCCCGGCGATGCGCAGCCGCTCCCGGTCCGCGCGGCGCCGGGCGGCCCGGGCCCGCTCGGCCCGGTCCCGCGCCCACTGCTCGCGCCGTATCCGGGCCGGTTCGGACACCGCCGCGATCGCCACGGTCCAGGCCGCGACCACGATCTCCTGACTCCAGGAGGCGGCGGCGTCGCCGACGGGGGGCAGCCGGGGGTAGAGCCAGTGGGTCACGAGCGCATGTCCGGCCCACAGAGTGCCCATCGCCGTCCACGCGGCCCGGCGGTGCCCGGCGACGACGGCGGCGAAGCACGCCACCGCCACTGCCAGGAACACCGGGCCGTACGGGTAGCCGGCGCCGAGGTAGAGCAGGGCGGCGGCGGAGGTGCCGAAGACGACCGGCACCGGGTGGCGCTGCCGCCACAGCAGCAGACCGCCCGCCACCACCAGCAGCACGCGAGCGAACGGGTCGAGGGCGGCCCGTTCGGCCTCCTGGCCCCGGGCGGCGAAGTTCGAGCCGACCAGGACCAGGACCGTGATCAGGAGAGTCGACCTCCAGGGCCACCTGGGGCGGTGCTCCTCCTCGCCCCAGCGGTTCCACCACCCCGGCCCGTGCCGCCACCACGCGGGCCACCGGCGCCACGGTGCGGGGTGCTGCCGCCACCACCCCGGCGGGCCGCTCCCGCGTGCGCGCTGCTCGTCCATGCCGCCACGCCAGACGTGTGCCGCGCCGTCCGGCGTCGCCCGCGCATGGTGACCGGACGTACTCCCCGCGAAGTACCTCCTCCACCGGACGGCCCGGCCCGCTGAACAGCCGCCGGCGGGCGAGTGTTCACCCAGCGGCCATCGCAAAGCCACCCGCGGCACCACGGGCTGCGGCACATTCGGCCTCCGGTCGAAGAACGGTGGAACGCATGTCGAACCCCCTGGCGGGATTGTTCACAGCACGGCAGAAGGAAGCCGCCAGGACGGCCCTCTACGCCCACGGGATGCGGCTGTGCGGCGAGCACCTCGCGGCACAGTGCGGCTCCTCCACCTCCCGGCAGACCGGCCTGACCCGGGCGATCGGCACTTTCGCGGCATCCCTCGGCCCCGACGCCCCGTCGGCCGGTCCGTTCGACGCCCTGCTCCGGGTGGGCGAGCGCGCGCTGGAGGCCGGCGGGGAGGACGAGCTCGGTCTCGCCCTGGGCGTCGCCGAGACCTCGACCCGGATCCGGCAGCGGTCCAAAGGGGCATGGCGGCTGCGCGGGCTGGCGCTGGACGGGCTCGGACGCGACGACGAGGCGCTGGAGTGCTACGACCGCTACCGCGCACTCCTCCCGGACGGCAGCCCGGCGGCGGAGGTCGCCGGCAGGATCGACACCCTGCGGCGGCGACGGACCTGCCTGGAGTCGGCCGTCGCCCTCTTCCCGGACGCCGGCTCCCCCTTGCCCGACCTGCTCCGCCGGGCCTCGGCGACCGGCACAGCCACGGCGCCGGCCGCGGCCCACGGAACCACCCCGACGACCGGCGCGACCGTCACGACCGCCGCCGTCGCCGCCGAGTTCGCCGCCTTCGTGCGGGCGCGGGTCGCGGAGCGCGGTCTCGCCGGGCCCGCCGTACGGCGTCTGCTGGAGCTGTACGGCACCTACCGGCGGCTTGTCGAGCGGCCCGCCCTGGCCGATCCGCTGCTCGGCGGGAGCGCGCCGGTCGGCATCGGCGGCCTGCGCGGCCTGCTCGCAGGGCGGACGGTGTGTCTGGTCTCGGACACCGAGGACGTCGCCCGGAGCGGGATGGGCGCCGAGATCGACCGCTACGACCTGGTGGTGCGCTGCGACGCCTTCCGGGTCCGCGCCGAGGGCACCGGTGCGCGCACCGACCTGCATGCCGTCTCGCTGCGCGGCGACAGCCCCTGGGACGGGCCCGCGTGGAGCCGTCCGACCGGGGTCCGGCTGGTGTTCGGCGACCCGGCCGCCGCCTGGCGCCGGGCGGTGCGCCAGCGGCTGGTGCCCGGGGCTCAGGAGCAGGTCGGCGACGCCTCCCTGCGCCGGCCGCTGTCCGATCCCGCGTTGCTGGGCGAGGACGGCTGGGAGCCGGGCACCACCACCGCCTTCACCGTCCTCAGGCTCCTGGACTTCCTGGACGTCAGCCCCCGCCTGGACCTCATCGGCTTCGGTGGGCCCGGGCGGCTGCGGCCCGAGGAGGCCGCCTGGGTCGAGGACCGCGCTGTGCACGTCGACGACAGCAGGATGAGGATCGCCCTGAGATGACGCACCCCCTGGCGGACGACCGAAGCGCCGTCACCGGCAAGCGCCGGATCGCCTTCGCCGTCCACACCGACGAGGACGGCCTGCCCGCCCTGCCCACGCTCGTCCGCAGCCTGGTGCTGACCAACCCGGGCGTGTGCGAGGACCTCGTGGTCCTGCACCCGGGGCTGGCGGACTCCTCGTTCGACGCGCTGCGCCGGCTGTATCCACGCGTCGTCACCCGCCGTGCCGAGCGCCGGTCGGAGGTCTTCCGGCTGGAGGGCTACGACACCGTCGTCGCGCTGGGTCCGGCCATGGTGGTCCTGGGCGACATCGGCGAGCTGCTGCGGATGCGCCACGGGGTGGGCGCCGTCCGGCAGGTACTGTGCGCGGGGGAGGGCGGGGGAGCCCGGGAAGCCGGGGAGGGCAGCGAAGCCGGGGACGCCGAGGGCGCCGGGCAGGCCGCGAGAGGTGACGGGCCGGAGGGCGGGCGGCGGCGCGGGCCGGGGCGCGGTGTCCTGCCGGACGGGCTGCTCGTCGTACAGCGTTGCGACGTGGACGGTGCCGTGGCGGACCGGCTCGCCGACGGCGGCGACCCGGACGCGGCCCTGCGGGACGTCCTGGCCCCGCTCGACGCGCGCTACGACTTCCTCACCCGCCGGCTCCACGACGACACCCCGGTGCCCGCGGAGGTCGCGGTGCTGCACTTCACCGGCCCGTTCGACGAACCGGGGTACGGTCCGGCCGCCGAGGCACGGCGCCGCTTCGAGATGGGTGACGACGACTTCCGCGCCGCCTACCGTGCACTGCCCGGCGGCAAGCACCCCGAGCTGCTGACCCACCTCGCGCCGCCCCTGCTGCGGGCCCGCCCCTCGCTGGACCTGGCCCGGACACTCGCCGACGTGTACCGGCAGCAGGGCCGCTACGACGAGGCCGTGGACGTGCTCGCCCCGGTCCTGGGCGACCGGCTGGACGCACCGCGCTGCCACGAGACGCTCGGCGTCTGCCTGATGGCGCTGTCGCGCTACGCGGAGGCCGAGGGGCATCTGCTGCTCGCGGCCGCGGCACCGGACGCCGCCCCGCGCGCCTTCGCCCAGCTGGCCCGGCTGGCCTGGCTGCTGGGCCGGGAGGAGGACGCGCACACCTACGCCCGGGACGGTCTGGAGTCCGACCCCACCGACGCCGGCTGCCACAGCTGGTACGTGCGCACCCGTCCGGACCGCCCCGGGGCGCCGGATCCGGCGCCGGCCGCGGAGCAGCTGGCGCACGTGGCGCTGTTCGCCGAGGGGCAGGAGAACGCCGGGGACAAGGTGCTGCCCGAGGCCGTGCGGATGTGCTTCGGCAGTGACACCGGCCCGCGCCGCTGGCACCGGCAGCCGGTGCACCGGCTGGTCGACGAGGCGGCGCTGGAGCAGCTGAACGCACGCCGCGGGGTGGTCATGGGCGGCGGCGGGCTGTTCCTGCCGGACACCTCCCCCAACGGCAACAGCCACTGGCAGTGGAACGTCCCCGACGACGTCCTGGCCCGGATCAGCGCGCCGCTGGCGGTGTTCGCCGTCGGCTACAACGTGTTCGACGGGCAGTCCTACCGCCGCGGACGGTTCGCCGAGAGCCTGCGGGCGCTGGTCGAGCGGTCCGCGTTCTTCGGGCTGCGCAACCACGGCTCGATCGAGCGGGTCCGCGAGCTGCTGCCGGCCGGGCTGCGCGACCGGGTGCGCTACCAGCCCTGCCCGACCACCGTGGCCCGGTACCTGGTGCCGGGCTGGTCCGACCCGGCCGAGCGGTCCGACACCGTCCTGGTCAACTGCGCGTACGACCGCGCGGGGCTGCGGTTCGGGCACGACTACGGCCACTTCCTGGCCCAGATGGGCGCCGCGCTGCGCACGCTGCGCGAGCGGGCGGACGTGCGGTACGCGGCCCATATGCCGGCCGACGAGAAGTTCGTGCACGACCTGCGGCGCGAGCACGGCATCACCCTGCCCGTCGAGCGGTTGTACGACATGTCGAACGACGCGATCCGCAGGCTGTACGGCCGATCGCGTCTGGTGATCGGGATGCGCGGGCACGCGGGCATGATCCCGTACGGCTGCGGAACCCCGATCCTCAGCCTGGTCTCCCACCCGAAGCTCGCCTACTTCCTGTCCGACATCGGCCGGCGGGAGTGGGGTCTGTCCGTGCACGACCGGAACCTCGGACCGCGGCTCACGGAACGGGCGGCGGCGGTCCTCGACGACCACACGGCGGCGGTGGCGGACGTACACGGGACACAGGAGTTCCTGTGGAAGATCACCCGGTCCAACCTCGACGAACTCCGGGAGACCTTCGGCCGGCCCTGAGACACCGAGAATTCACATCTGCTGCGAACAGAGTTCACCTGGCGGAGCCTCGGCCGACACCGTTCCCCTCGGGAGCGTAGTTAGCCTGTTCCAATCTCCGAACCCTCGAACGTGAGAGGCCCGCGTGCCGAAACTGTCCGTCGTCGTTCCCATGCACAATGTGGAAGCCTTCGCCGAGAGTACTTTGAGAAGTCTCGCCGGCAACGCGGACCCCGACTTCGAGTTCCTGCTCGTCGACGACTGCTCCACGGATTCCACTCCCACGGCGATCGACCGCTGGGCCGAGCGGCTGCCCAACGCCCGGGTGATACGGCACGAGAGGAACATGGGCATCGCCCAGGCGCGCAACAGCGGTATCGACGCCGCGCAGGGCGAGTTCGTCACCTTCCTCGACGGTGACGACTGGTACGGACCGGGACACCTCGCCGGACTGGTGGACGCGGCCGAGGAGTTGGGCTGCGACTTCGCCCGCACCGACCATGTCCGGGTCACCGGAACCGAGCGGGTGATCCGGCGGCCCCCGGCCCGGGTGCGCAATGCCGTGATGGATCCGCGTGACGGAATAGCGCCGGCCGACATGGAGACGATGGTCGACTATCCCTTCGTCTGGGCGGGAATCTACCGGCGGCACCTTTTCGACGACGGCGGGATGCGCTTCGCGACCGAGCTGCGCACCGCCGAGGACCGGCTGTGGATCTGGCGGCTGCATCTGAAGGGCAGGACATACGCGTCCCTCGGTCTGCACGGCGTGTTCTACCGGCGGGGCGTGGCGACCTCGCTCACCCAGATCAAGGACTCCCGTCAGCTGGATTTCATTCCGGCCTACGACGCGCTGCTGAAGGACGTCCTGAACGACCGGGAGACAGAACGTTTCCTCCCCAAGGCCGTGCGGACCTACTGCGCCATGATCGCCTTCCACGTCGGCAAGGTGGACGAGTACGAGGCCCCGGCCGCCCGGCAGCTGCGTCGGGATGCGAGCGCCGCGCTCCGGCGCATGCCCGAGCAGACGCTCGACGAGACCCTCAAGACCATCGACCGGACTCGCAGCAGGTTGCTCAGCCGCCTGCGTGACGGGCGGAAGGCTGCCTGATCCATGCCCCACACGACCCAGATCTTCCAGGTCTCGACCCTGTACGGAGCGGCCACCCTCGCCGCGGCGCTGGACGCGGGCCGGTTCGGTGCGCGCAAGGACGCCCGGCGCATCCTGCTGGTCTCGAACAACGCCGCGATCCCGGAGACCGCACTCCGCCTGGACGAGATGCACGGATACCCGCGCCTGGCCGACCGGTTCGACTCGGTGATCAGCTGGAACGAGGCGATCAGCCCCCACCACCCCAGCGCATGGGGTCCGCGGGGCAACGACACGGCGCTGTGGCAGAAGGCGTTCCGTCTCGCCTGGGGCATCGGCGAGCGGGACCTGATCGAGCTCGCCGTCGAGTCGATCCAGGTCAACCCCGCCCGCGCGCTGGCGGCGATCTTCTCCGAGAGCGCCGTCCACGTGTACGCCGACGGCCTGATGAGCTACGGCCCGACCCGGGAGAAGCTGCCGCTGACCATAGGCTGCCGGATCCGGCGGCTGCTCCACCTGGACCTGATACCCGGCCTGCAGCCGCTGCTGCTCTCCGAGTTCGGTGTCCCGCCCGAAGTCGTCCCGGACGACGCGTTCCGCGCGGTGCTCGACGAGATCTCCCAGGACGCCGCGGACGACCCGCAGTTGGCACCGGTCCTGGCGGAGAAGCCGACGGCCGTGCTCCTGGGCCAGTACCTGGCCGCGATCAACATCCTCAGCGCCGAGGAGGAGGAGGACCTCCATGTGCGCATGCTCACCGGCGCCGCGATGGCCGGCCACCGGTCGGTGGTCTTCAAACCCCACCCCACGGCCCCGGCCGGCTACTCGGCGGCGCTGAGCAAGGCCGCGGCGGAGGCGGGCGTACGGCTGACGGTGCTGGACGCGCCGCTGCTGGCCGAGACGCTGTACCAGCACTGCCGTCCCCAACTGGTCGTCGGCTGCTTCTCCACGGCCATGGTCACCGCCTCCGCCTACTACGACGTGCCGGTCGCCCGGGTGGGGACCGCGCTGGTGATGAAGGGCCTCAAGCCCTACCCGAACAGCAACCGCGTACCGCTGGCGGTCGTCGACCACCTGGTGCCCGATCTGGAGCGCGGCCAGGCCCCGGCCCCGGTCGGCGAGGCACCCGAGTCCCTGGCACCGCTGGTCCGGACCCTCGGCTTCTGCATGCAGCCCAAGACGTATGCGGACCTGCGCGAGCCGGCGGTGCAGTGGCTCGAGACCCATCTGGCCGACACGCCCGGCTACTACTTCCCCGAGTCCCGGCTGGCCGAGCTGGGCCTTCCCGGCAGCCGCCCGCAGACCCGCGCCAGGCTCAAGGTGCGGCGCGCGAGGCGGGTGGTGCGCCGGGCGGTGCGGCGCGGCACGGGGAAGTGACCCGGCCGGCAACCGACCGACGGAGGAACACCGCAGCGGAGCCCCTCGCCGGCCGGCGGGGGGCTCCGTCGTGCGGGGACGGCAACGGCGCGGGCCGGCCGGCGGGTCAGCCGAGCCAGCGGGTCAGCCGCAGCCGCGTCCACAGCAGGGCTGCGGCGAAGGACAGCGCGACCGTGGACGCCGTCAGCGCGGTGAGCGCGGCCACTGCCCCGGGCCAGCCCGCACCCGCCCGCACCAGGTACGGCGCGACGGCCTCCAGGAAGAGCAGATGGACGAGGTAGGCGCCGAAGGAGGCCCCGGCGAGGCGGCCCAGCAGCGGGCGGAACCGCTCGGGTACGCCGATGCGGTTGAGGGCCATCAGCAGCGTGCCCGCGAGCAGGGCCACCACCACCGACCCGTATGCGCCGGGGAAGTGCACCCGGTGCTCGTACACGGCCACCGCTCCCCAGGCACACAGCCCGCCGGCCAGCCAAAGCAGACGCCGGCGGCGGCCGGTGACCGCGGCCTGCGGCAGCGAGAGCAGCATCGCCCCGGCCACCGCGTACACGATCTGGTAGACGCCGAACTGCCAGGCGAAGTCGGGCCGGTCGACGTCGAGGAGCCGGGCGAGGTCGCCGAGGAGGCTCGGGGCGAGTGCGAGACCGAGCAGGACGGCGCCCACGCCCCAGGGCCGCTTGCCGGCCCGGACCAGGGCGGCCACCGACAGCAGCAGGATCACCGGGACGTAGGCGTACAGGTACCAGAGGTGGAAGGCGGGCCGCACGGAGGCGAACAGCGCGTCCCAGGCGAGCTGCCGGGTCGGGTCGGTGTTGGCGTCCCGGATCCGGTCCCACACCAGATAGACCACCGTCCACACCGCCATCGGCACCACGATGCGGGCCAGCCGCTTGCGTACCTGTCCCCCGTCACGGGGCGGGGCCCCGCAGAGCACGACCCAGCCGGCGATGGCGAAGAACAGCGGCACGGCGGACCGGCTCAGCGCGTCCCCGGTGAGCGCGGTCCCGTAGACGGGGCCGCCGCCGGAGGGGTCGCGGCCCACGGCCGCCATCAGCTCGGCGGCGGCATGGCAGACGATGACGCCGACCGCGGCCAGCACCCGGATCAGGTCGATGTCGTACCGGTGGTCTCGGCGGGGGGCCGGGACCGGCGGGCGCCGGGTGGCGGGGGCGGCGGTGCGCACGGACTCGGTGGCGGTCGGCGGCTCGGCGGCGATGGGGGGTCACTCCCGGATGGGGCACACGGGCCCGCGGCGGTCCTGCGGGCCGGGGATCTTGGGACTCGGCCGCGCTCGTCCGCGACCGCGGCGCCGCTCGGCACACATCGGTGCAGGCTATGGGACGGCTGAGACGGGTGGGAACCCGTCCCGGGTGAACTTCGGTCACCTGTGCGTGACGCTCCGGTGAACTCCCGTGAACACCGGCGAGCGCTGCCGTACAGGGCCGACGGCCCTGGCGCGACGGTGCGTCCGCCGGTGGACGGGAGCGGGCGCGCCGCCCGCCGTCAGACCGTCAGACCGACGCCGCGCGCGAGCCGGTCCGCCGCGTGCCGGAACATCGCCGCCCTGTCCTCCACGACGCGGTGGAAGTGGCCGAACAGCTCGAAGCTGATCAGGCCGAACAGCTGCGCCCAGGCGGCGACGAGCGGCGCCACCACGGCGGGCGGCAGATCCGGGGCGACGTCGGCGGCCATCCGCGCGGCCTCGTCGCGCAGTTCGGCCGGGAGGGCTGGCTCGGCGAGCTCCGCTTCCCGGAGCGCCGCGCGCGCGATGCCGATGAACACCCGGCCCACCCGGGAGGCGGCGGGAACGGTGTCCTGCGGGGCCGCGTACCCGGGCACCGGCGATCCGTAGATCAGCGCGTACTCGTGCGGATGGGCCAGCGCCCAGTCGCGGACGGCCTCGCACACCCGCACCCAGCGCAGAACCGGTCCGGCGCCGGTCGCCGCGTCGTGCGCCGCCTCGGCGGCCTCACCGAGAGCGTCGTAGGCATCGATGATGAGCGCGGTCAGCAGGTCGTCGCGGCTGGGGAAGTAGCGGTACAGGGCGGAGGAGGCCATGCCGAGCTCGCGGGCGACGGCGCGCAGGGAGAGCTTCGCGGCCCCCTCCTGTGCGAGCTGTCCGCGCGCCGTGTCCTTGATGGCGGTGGTGACCTCGGCCCTCGCGCGCGCCCGGGCGCCGTGTGCGGTGCTGCTCATGGCGGCCAGTGTCCCATGGAATCAGAGCAGTGCACACAAACGAGAGCAGTGCTCTTGCATCTGGGTTGGGGGTGGTGCAGACTGGACTCATCGAGCGAGAGCAGTGCTCACAAATGTGAGCGACGCTCTCTCGCTGTCGTCACCGTTTCCCGGAGGCACCACCATGTCGTCGTCTGCGCCCTACTACCTCAAGGCCGGACCGCTGGCCGTCCGGTTCAACCGGCTGGTCGGCCGGCTGGCCCGGCACGGCATCAGCCTCGCGGGCAGCGCGGAGATGTCCGTCCGCGGCCGCAAGAGCGGCCGGATGCAGCGCATCCCGGTCAACCCGCTCACCCACGAGCGGGGCCAGTACCTGGTCTCGGCCCGCGGCCACTCCCAGTGGGTGCGCAACATGCGGGCCGCGGGGGGCGGTGAGCTGCGGGTCGGCCGCAGGGTCCGCCCCTTCACGGCGGTCGAGCTCCCCGACGCGGAGAAGCTCCCGATCCTGCGGGCCTACCTGGAGAAGTGGGGCTGGGAGGTCAACCAGTACTTCCAGGGGGTCACCGCGAGGTCGACGGACGCGGAGATCATGGCGTCCGCCGCCGACCACCCGGTCTTCCGGATCGAGGTCAGGAGCTGACCTCGCCGCCGGGCTCCGGCGCGGGCGCGGGGCGGCGGTCCAGGACGGTCAGGGCGCGCTGGGCCATCGGGTGGCTGCGCACCAGCTCGCCCAGGGTGGTGGAGCCCTGCGTGATGTCCTTGAACGCACGCCAGGCGGGCCGGAACCCGGTCAGCGTCGCGTGGAAGATCCCCGGCCGGCGCTCGAACGCCGCCAGCATCCGCCTGCCGACGCTCATCTCCACGCCGAGCCCGGCCTTGACGGCGAACGCGTAGTTCAGCGCCTGGCGCCGGGTGTCCACCGCGTCGTGCGCCTCGGAGATCCGCACCGCCCACTCCCCCGCGAGCCGGCCCGAGCGCAGCGCGAACGAGATGCCCTCGCGGGTCCACGGCTCCAGCAGCCCGGCCGCGTCCCCGCACACCAGCACCCGTCCGCGGGACAGCGGCGAGTCGTCCGCCCGGCACCGGGTCAGATGGCCGGAGGAGATGCTCGGTTCGAAACCGGCCAGACCGAGGCGGCCCACGAAGTCCTCCAGGTAGCGCTTGGTCGCCGCGCCCTCGCCGCGGGCCGAGATCACCCCGACGGTGAGAGTGTCTCCCTTGGGGAACACCCAGCCGTAGCTGCCCGGCATCGGCCCCCAGTCGATGAGGACCCGGCCCTTCCAGTCCTCCGCGACCGTCTCCGGCACCGGGATCTCCGCCTCGAGACCGAGGTCCACCTGGTCGAGCTTGACCCCGACATGGGCTCCTATCCGGCTGGCGCTGCCGTCGGCGCCGACGACGGCGCGGGCCAGCACCGGCTCGCCGTCCTGCAGGACGACGGCGACCGTACGCCGGTCCGGCACCGCCGCGCCGTGCTGCTCGACGCGGGTCACGGTGACGCCCGTGCGCAGTTCGGCGCCCGCCTTCTGGGCGTGCTCGACGAGCTGCTGGTCGAACTCCGGCCGGTTGACGAGCCCGAACAGCATGTGCCGGGAACGGCGGGTCCGCCCGAAGCGTCCGTTGTGGGAGAACGTCACCGCGTGCACCCGGTCCCGGAACGGCAGCTCGAAGCCGGGCGGCAGCGCGTCGCGCGAGGGCCCGATGATGCCGCCGCCACAGGTCTTGTAGCGGGGCAGTTCCGCCTTCTCCAGCAACAGCACGCGCCGCCCCGCGACCGCCGCCGCATAGGCGGCCGAGGCCCCCGCGGGTCCCGCGCCCACCACGACGACGTCCCACACCCGACGCGCGTCGTCCGCCGAAGAGTTCTCGCTGCTCACGATGGTCTACTGCTCCGATCAAGCCGCCTGCCGCTGATGTCCCCCGCATCCTACGGCGGCATCGCCGCAGGCCACTGTGCGAGGATCGCACCTACACCGTCTACAACGTCGCACCCACAAGGAGCGTGCCCATGTCGTCGAATCCGGTCGCCGCGACCGTCGCCTCGCTGATGCCCGGGGCGCGGGCGGAGCTCGCCGAACTGGTGGCGTTCCGGTCGGTGGCGGACTTCGGCCAGTTCCCCCGGAGCGAGAGCGAGGCCGCCGCCCGCTGGATAGCCGACGCGCTGCGCGCCGAGGACTTCCAGGACGTGGCCGTGCTGGACACCCCGGACGGCACCCAGTCGGTCTACGGCCGGCTGCCCGGACCCGAGGGCGCCAAGACCGTTCTGCTGTACGCCCACTACGACGTGCAGCCGCCGCTGGACGAAGCCGGATGGGCCACGCCGCCGTTCGAGCTGACCGAGCGGGACGGCCGCTGGTACGGGCGCGGCGCCGCCGACTGCAAGGGCGGCGTGATCATGCATCTGCTGGCGCTGCGGGCGCTGAAGGCCGACGGCGGTGTGCCGGTGCACATCAAGGTGATCGTCGAGGGTTCGGAGGAACAGGGCACGGGCGGTCTGGAGCGGTACGCCGAGGAGCACCCGGAGCTGCTGGCGGCGGACACCGTCGTCATAGGCGACGCGGGCAACTTCCGGGCCGGGCTGCCGACGGTCACCTCGACACTGCGCGGCATGACCATGGTCCGGGTGCAGATCGACACGCTCGAAGGCAACCTGCACTCCGGCCAGTTCGGCGGCGCCGCCCCCGACGCGCTGGCCGCGCTGATCCGGGTGCTGGACTCGCTGCGCGCCGAGGACGGCTCGACGGCCGTCGACGGACTGACCACGGACAGCCGGTGGGAGGGCCTGGACTACGACGAGGAGCAGTTCCGCAGGGACGCACAGGTCCTCGACGGTGTGCAGCTGATCGGCTCCGGCACGGTCGCCGACCGCATCTGGGCCCGCCCGGCGGTCACGGTGCTCGGCATCGACTGCCCTCCGGTGGTGGGCGCCACCCCGTCGGTGCAGTCCAGCGCCCGGGCGCTGGTGAGCCTCAGGGTGCCGCCGGGCGTGGACGCGGCGGAGGCCACCAAGCTGCTCCAGGCCCACCTGGAGACCCGCACGCCGTGGGGCGCGCGGGTGAGCATCGAACAGGTCGGCCAGGGCCAGGCGTTCCGAGCCGACACCACCAGCCCGGCGTACCGGGCCATGGCGGAGGCGATGGCGGTGGCGTACCCCGGTGAGGAGCTGCAGTACGCCGGTCAGGGCGGCTCCATCCCGCTGTGCAACACCCTCGCCGCGCTCTACCCGGGCGCGGAGATCCTGCTCATCGGGCTGAGCGAGCCGGAGGCCCGGATCCACGCGGTGAACGAGAGCGTGTCGCCGGACGAGCTCGAGCGACTGTCGGTGGCCGAGGCGCTGTTCCTGCGCAACTACGCGGCGAGCTGAGCCGGCGGGCGCGCGGACGCGGGGCCGGGTTCCGCGCCGGCCTGCGGGTCCGTGGCACACCGCGGCTCGGTTCAGCCCACCGGGACGCCCGCCTCCAGGTACAGCGCCGCGCCGCGCTCCCGGGCCCGCAGGGCCCAGCGCAGCCGCGCGTAGCGGACCGGCGGCAGCAGGTCGGCGGCCTCCTCCTCGGTGACGAAGCGCCAGGCGCGCAGTTCGGGGCCGGGCAGCAGGAGCCGGCCGGTCGCGGAGGGGGCGAGCCGCCCTCCGTCGAAGAGCAGGCGCAGACCTCCGAAGCGGGGCGGTGCGGGCGGCTCCCAGTCGACCACCAGCAGGGCGGGTACGTCGTCGAGGCGGATACCGGTCTCCTCGGCGACCTCTCGCACACCCGCGCGCGCGGGTGCCTCGCCGGGTTCGACGACACCGCCGGGGAACTCCCAGCCCGGCTTGTAGGTGGGGTCGACGAGCAGCACCCGGTCGTCCTCGTCGAAGAGAAGGACGCCTGCGGCGAGGGTCTCGGCGGTGGGTTCGGGAGTCTGCACGATGTCACAGGGCGGTGCCGCGCCGCCGTTCACCGCATCGGCGACGCGGACGGCTGTCTCGTACGGGTTGAGGGCGCTGGTGTCGACGAGGTGGGCGTCGGCGGTGAGCCAGGACTCCAGGGCGGCTCGGTAGGGCTCGATGCGGTCGTAGGACCCCTGGCGTATGCGTATCTCGCCGTCGGGGAGGTCCGGGGGGATCTCGCGGTCGGCGATCCGCTTCCGCAGGATCGTTTCCGCCGGGGCCAGGAGGAGATGCCGTACCGGTATCCGGCGGGCGGCGAGGCCGCCGAAGATCTCGTCGCGGTACTCCTGGCGCAGCAGGGTCATGGGGACCACGAGGGTGCCGCCGAGCTCGGCGAGCATCGCCGCCGCCGTGTCGGTCACCATGCGGCGCCAGATCGGCAGGTCCTGGAGGTCGCCGGCCTCGGCGAGATACTTGGGCGGCAGCAGTTGGACGAGGGCCGCTGCGAGGCTCTCGGGGTCGAAGAGCGTGCTGTTCGGGATCAGTTCGATCAGTTCCCGTGCGGCGGTGGTCTTCCCCGCACCGAACGCGCCGTTGATCCAGACGACGGTCACAGGTCCCCCTCTTCTCTTGGCCCCCTGTGGCTTGCCCGCTCCACCCTGCCACGGAAACCAGTTGCAGTTGAGGGCGCCGACAGGACGGCGCCGACGCCCTGGTGCGGGCGCCGGCGCCGGGCCGGGCAGGGGCGTTCGCGTCAGTCCTCCCGGGCGGCGCCTTCCTGGGCGTCGTCCTGCGGCGCCAGGCTGTCGGGGGCGATGTCGACCGAGCTCAGGGTGTTCTCCAGGTCGAGACCGAGCGGACTGCCACCGGCGGCGTGGGACGGGGTGACGGCGGCGACGACGAACCCGGTGGCGAGGGAGGCGATGGCGAGCATGCTGCGCTTCTTCATACCCGGTTCAACTGCCCGGCCGGGCAGAGGTTACCGACGTCTTCCACCACAGTCCGACATGTTCTACCGTGCATCCACATCAGTGACGCGCACATGCCAACAAGATGCCCGCGTCTCTCCTTCCGCAGGTTCGGAGGAACGTCACGATGCGTCATCCTCGCACCCGCACAACCCCCACACCCGGTACCCGCCGTACGGCCCGCCCGGCCCGTACGGGGCGTCCGTCCCTGCGCAGCGCGGCCGGCGTGCTCGTCGCGGGCCTGCTGTGCGCATCCGGTCCGGCCGCGCCCGCCGCGGCCGTACCGCCCGGCCACCCCCCTGCCGCGCCGGCGCCGGACCGTCCGGCCGCCGCACCGACGCTCGACGACGGCCTGGCCCGCACCCCGCCCATGGGTTTCAACAACTGGAACTCCACCCACTGCCGCCCGGAGTTCGACGAGGCGATGATCAAGGGCATCGCGGACATCTTTGTCGAGAAGGGCCTCAAGGACGCCGGTTACGAGTACGTCAACCTGGACGACTGCTGGGCCCTGCCGCGCCGGAACGCACAAGGCAAGCTCGTGCCGGACCCGGTCCGCTTCCCGAGCGGCATCGAGGCCCTGGCCGACTACGTGCACGCCCGCGGCCTCAAATTCGGCATCTACACCAGCGCGGGCGTCAGGACGTGCAACCCCGCCGGGTTCCCGGGCGCGCTGGGCCACGAGTACAGCGACGCCCGGCAGTTCGCCGGCTGGGGCGTCGACTACCTGAAGTACGACAACTGCAACAACCTCGGTGTGGACGCCAGGCTGCGGTACACCACCATGCGCGACGCGCTGCGGGCGGCGACCCGGGAGACCGGCCGCCCCATCGTCTACAGCATCTGCGAGTGGGGCGAGAACAGACCCTGGGAGTGGGCCTCGGACGTCGGTCACCTGTGGCGGACCACCGGCGACATCAGCGACAACTGGGGCTCGATGCTGTCGATCATGAAGAGGAACCTGCCGCTGGCCCCGTACGCGGGTCCGGGCCACTGGAACGACCCCGACATGCTGGAGGTCGGCAACGGCGGGATGACCGACACCGAGTACCGCACGCACTTCTCCATGTGGTCGGTCATGGCGGCTCCTCTCCTCATCGGCAGCGACCTGCGCCGGGCCGACGACGCGACCTTCGAGATCCTCGGCAACCGCGAGGTGATCGCCGTCGACCAGGACCCGCTGGGCCGGCGGGGCACCGTGGTCTCCTCCGAGGGCGGGCGCTGGGTCGTCGCGAAGGAGATGCAGGACGGCAGCCGCGCGGTGGCGCTGTTCAACGAGACCGGCAGCCCGCAGCGGATCGCCACCACCGCCGGGGCCGTGGGTCTGCCCGGTGCCGCCGCCTACACCCTGCGCGACCTGTGGGAGCACCGCAGCTACGAGACCGCGGGCACCGTCGCCGCGACCGTCCCCGCGCACGGCACGGTGCTGCTGCGGCTCTGGCCCGACGGCGGATGGGCCGAGCATCCGCCCGCCGTGGACCTCGGAGTCGAAGGCGGCGCCCCGCTGGTCGAGGCGGGCACGCCGGACACGGTCACGACGACCGTCACCGACCTGGGCCGCGGGCCCGCCCTGCGGGTGTCGGCCGCGCTGAGCGGACCCGACGGCTGGACGGTGCGGGCCGCCTCGCCGACGACCGCGCCCGCGCTGCCGACCGGCGGCTCGCTGCGCACCGCCTGGGAGGTCACCGCACCGGCGGGAACCCCGCCCGGCACCTACGGCCTCACCCTCCGGGCCGGCTACCGCGCCCCCGGCGGCGAGCACGTGGAGAAACAGCTGCCGCTGACCGCGTCCGTGGTCCTGGCGCCGCCCGCGGGGACCTCCGGGCTCGGTGACCTGCCGTGGCTGTCGGCGGCCAACGGCTGGGGCCCGGCCGAGCGCAACACCAGCAACGGGGAACGCACCGCGGGCGACGGCAACCCGCTCACCATCGGCGGAGTGCGCTACGACCGCGGGCTCGGCGTGCACGCCGAGAGCGACGTCGCCTACTACGCCGGCGGGGACTGCGAGACGGTCGCCGCGCAGGTCGGCGTCGACGACGAGGAGGGCGACCGAGGGACCGTCACGTTCGAGGTCTGGGCGGACGGCACCCGGGTCGCCTCGACCGGCGTCCTCACCAACGCGATGCCGGCCCGGCCGCTGACCGCGGACGTCACCGGCGCCGAGGTGGTGCGGCTCGTCGTCACCGACGCCGGCGACGGCATCGACCACGACCACGCCGACTGGGCGGACGCCCGGCTCAGCTGCTGAGCCCGGCCGGCATGGACGCCGTCCCGGTCCGGGCGGCCGAACCGTCCGGCTCACCGGGGCCCACGTGTCCGCAGGGACACGTTCCCGACTGCTGAGGGGTCCCCACGGGGATTCCGGTCCGGCCGGGCGGTTCGCGCGCCCGGCCGGGACCGGATCCGTCCGGCGGGCACCCTGAACGCTCCGCTGGAAGCGCCGCGACATGCCGTCGCTCGTCCGCGGTGCCGACGTGGCCGGTCGCGCAGTTCCCCGCGCCCCTTCGGGGCGCTGCCGAACCGGAGCGGACATCACCCGACCTGCGGAGGGGCTGTCCGACAACCCTTCGCCGGGGGCGTTCCCGCGGACGGCGGGCGGTCACACCCCCGCCGCGGTCACCCCCGCCGGAGTCCTGGTGAGCACGGCCGCGGCGGCACCCACCAGCCCCGCGTCGGTGCCCGTCCGGGCCGGGGCCACCACCAGCCGCTGGACGAAGGACAGCGTCGCGTACTCGGTGAGGGCCTTGCGCAGCGGGGTGAAGAGCACCTCGCCCGCCTTGGCCACGCCGCCGCCTATCACGGCGATGTCGATCTCGACGAGCGTCGCCGTGGCGGCTATCCCCGCGGCCAGCGCCCGCGCCGCCCGCTCGAAGGAGGCCCGGGCCACCGGGTCGCCCCGGCGGGCGGCGGCGGCCACCGCGACGGCGGACCTGTCGCCGTCCGGACCCGGCCGCCAGCCGCCCTCGAGGGCCCGCCGTGCGATGTTGGGACCGCTCGCGATGCGCTCCACGCAGCCGCGGGCGCCGCACGGGCACGGGTCGCCGTCGAGGTCCACGCTGATATGGCCGATGTGGCCCGCGTTGCCGGTGGGGCCGGGGTGCAGCCTCCCGTTGAGCACCAGCCCGCCGCCCACACCGGTGGAGACCACCATGCACAGCGCGTTGGCGTGCCCGCGGGCGGCGCCCTGCCAGTGCTCGGCCGCGGTGATCGCCACGCCGTCGCCGATCAGCTCCACGGGCAGACCGCCGGTGACCGCCCGGACCCGCCGGACCAGTGGGTAGTCGCGCCAGCCGGGGACGTTCACCGGGCTGACGGTGCCGGCGGTGGCGTCCACCGGACCGGCGCTGCCGATGCCCACGGCCCTGGCCCGCCCCCACAGCGGCGACGCGGTCAGCTCGCCGAGCACCTCCTGCACCGCCCGCATCACGGTGTCGCCGTCCTGCCGCGCGGGTGTGGCGCGCTGGGCCCGCACCAGGATGCGGCCGGCGCCGTCCACCAGGGCCCCGGCGATCTTGGTGCCGCCGATGTCCAGCGCGGCCACGAGGTCGGTGTGCATCAGTGTCGGATCTCCCCGTCAGCCGGAACAACAGATGTCGAAGAACACGGTCGAGCAACGCGCATGGGAACAGCAGCGGACCGGCCGCGCGGTGGGGGACACGGGCCGGGGATCGCGCTGGACAGTGTCTCCTGCCCCTGACAACGTTGTCCAGGCTCTATGCTCGACGCCACATCCTCATACAAACGCATGACCCCGACGCATCCCCCGTGTGACGAGCAGGAGCGACGCGCTCCGTGGACGACAGGACCCGAAGCACTCCGTGGACGACAGGACAGGACACCGCACCGTGCCCGCATCGCCCCGCCGCCCCGACCGCGCCGTCGGGCACCGCTACGGCAACCGTCCGACCATGAAGGACGTCGCAGCCCGGGCCGGAGTCGGCCTGAAGACGGTCTCCCGGGTGGTGAACGGGGAGCCGGGCGTCACCCCCGAGACCGAGCACCGCGTGCAGGAGGCCATCGACGCGCTCGGCTTCCGCCGCAACGACAGCGCGCGGGTGCTCCGCAAGGGGCGTACGGCCAGCATCGGCCTGGTGCTGGAGGATCTCGCCGACCCCTTCTACGGGCCGCTCAGCCGCGCCGTGGAGGAGGTGGCCCGGGCCCACGGGGCGCTGCTGATCAACGGCTCCAGCGCGGAGGACCCCGACCGTGAGCAGGAGCTGGTGCTCGCGCTGTGCGCCCGGCGGGTGGACGGGCTGGTGGTGATCCCGGCCGGGGACGACCACCGGTACCTGGAGCCGGAGCTGAAGGCCGGCGTCGCCACGGTGTTCGTGGACCGCCCCGCGGGCCGGATCGACGCGGACGTGGTGCTGTCCGACAATTTCGGCGGCGCCCGCGACGGCGTGGCCCACCTGATCGCGCACGGGCACCGCAGGATCGGCTTCATCGGTGACATGCCCCGCATCCACACGGCCGCCGAGCGGCTGCGCGGCTACCGGGCCGCCATGGAGGACGCCGGGATACCGGTCGAGGAGTCCTGGATGTCCCTGGGCGTCACCGGCCCCGAGCGGGTGCGCCGGGCGGCCGAGGAGATGCTGTACCGCCCGCACCCGGTCACGGCCGTCCTCGCGGGCAACAACCGGGTGACGGTCACCGTGATCCGGGTACTGGCGGAGCACGACCGCCGGGTCGCCCTGGTCGGTTTCGACGACATCGAGCTCGCCGATCTGCTCCAGCCGGGCGTCACCGTCGTCGCCCAGGACGCCGCCGCCCTCGGCCGCACCGCCGCCGAGCGCCTGTTCCGCCAGCTGGACGGCAGCCTGCTCACACCGGAGCGGATCGAGCTGTCCACCCGGCTGATCGCCCGCGGCTCGGGCGAGCTGCCACCGGAGGGCTGAGCGGCCCATGGAGAAGCACACCCGCAGGTCACAGGGGCGCGGAAGCGCACCGGACGCCGCACCGCACACACGGGCCGGACCGGCCGGCACCGGCCGTTCGCTGCACTCCCTCGGACTGGCCGACGCGCCCCGGGAGCATCCGCTGCTGTATCCGGGCGCGTGGCCGGCGGAGTCCGGGCTGCTGGCCGGGGAGCGGATGCTGCCGCTGGACCGGCTCGTGCACGAGGACCGCGTGCCGGTCCTGGCGGTCGGCTCCAACGCCTGCCCGGCCCAGCTGCGGCACAAGATGGCCGAGTACGGCATCGGCTCCCCCGTCCCGATGGTCCGGGCCCGGGTCACCGGCGTGGACATCGGGGTCTCCGCGCATGTGAGCCGCATGGGCTATGTGTCCGCCTCGCCGGTGGCGGCCCCGGGCAGGGTGCGGGAGCTGTTCGTGATCTGGCTGGACGCCGAGCAGCTCGCGGTGATCGACGCGAGCGAGGGCGTCCCGGTCCCGGCCGGCAACTACGACCGGGCCTGGCTGCCCTCGCCCGGCCTGCGCGTCGAGCTGGCCGACGGCACCGGGCTGCGCGGCGCGTACGCGTACGTCAACCGGCACGGCGTGCTGCACGACGGCACCGGGCTGCCGCGCCCGCACACCGAGCAGCGGGCGCTGCTCGCCGGACTGCTCGCCGGGTCGCCGGCGCTGCGCGAGCTGTTCGGAACCACGCCCGAGGAGTTCAGCGCGCGGGCGCGGGCCGATCGGTTGCGGTGTGCGCTCGGCACCCGGCTGTTCGCCGAGGAGGGGCGGGTGATGCCCTCCGGACTCGAGCGGTACGTCGGTCCTCAGCAGACGGGGAGCCCGGGCACCGGCTGGTCGTTGGCGCCGCCGCGGATATAGACGTCGCTGAACCAGACGTCGGTGTTGCCGCTGTCGTCGTCCGTTCTCGCCCACCAGATGTTGGTCCAGCGGCCGTGGGTCACCCGGCGGCCCAGATTCTGCTGGCAGTAGAAGTAGTTGGTACCGGCGTTGAGGATGCCGACCTCGGTGCCGGAGGCGGTGTGCGACGAGGCGGTGCGCCAGACCTGGCAGTTGTACCTGCCGCCGCCGATGGCGTAGCAGGACGCCGGCGCCTCGGTGCTCCCGCCGCCCCCGGTCGTGCCGCCGCCGGTCGCCGCGCCGCCCGTGCCGCTGCCACCGCCGGTCGTGCCGCCGCCCGTGGTGCCGCCGTCGCCGGAGCCGCCCGCACCGCCGGTGGTGCCGCCGTCGGAGGAACCGGCCGGGGCGGACTCGCCCGCCCGGTCCCCTGGTGCGGGTGTGGACCGGCCCGGAGTCCCCTCGGCGGCCGGGCCCTTGTCGTCGCTCGGCCCGCTGTGGGGGGCGCCCTCGGTGGGCCCGGCCGTGGTGCGGCCCGGTGAGGAGGTGGGCGGGCCGGTCCGGCCGGCGCCCGCCGGCGCCCCGGATCCGCCGCCGTCCGGACCGCCCAGGAGGGCGACCGTCGTACCGGCCACGGCGAGAACCGCGGTGACGGCCGCGGCGGCGAGCAGCGCGCGGCCCCGGCGGCGGGGCGGAGCGGTGGGTGCGGACGCGTCCGTGGCCGGGGCGGCACCGGGCCCGACGGACACGGCGCCCTGGTGCACCGGACCGGCGGCTGCGGATCCCGGTGTGCCCGGGAGGCCCCCGGGCCCGACGGACGCCGCGCCGTGGTGCACCACAGGCCCGTCGGACGGAGGCGGTTGCCGGGGCGGGCCGAAGCCCGGAGGTACCGAGGGGACGCTGCGCTCGGTCACCGCGTACGGCGGCGGGGCGGAGGGTCCGGGCCGGGCCGTGCCCGGCCGCTCCGCGCCGTCCGGGTCCGCGACGGCGCGCAGCAGGTCACCGGCCCGGCCGGCCTCCGGGCGGGACTCGGACCGCTTGTCCATCAGCTGACGCAGCACCGGCCCGAGGGGTCCGGCCCGGCGGGGCTCCGGCAGCGGCTCGGTGACGATCGCGGTGAGCGTGGAGAACGTCGAGGTGCGCCGGAAGGGCGACGCGCCCTCCACGGCCGCGTACAGCGTGGCGCCGAGCGCCCAGACGTCGGAGGCGGGGCCCGGATCGGCGCCCTGGGCGCGCTCGGGGGCCAGATAGTCCAGGGAGCCGACGATCTCGCCGCTGCGGGTGAGATGGGTGGCCGAGCCGTCGCCCGGGTCCTCCATGGTGGCGATGCCGAAGTCGGTGAGGACGACCCGGCCGGACCGGTCGAGCAGGATGTTGCCGGGTTTTACGTCACGGTGCAGGACCCCGGCCCGGTGGGCGGCGGCGAGCGCGCCCATGACCTCGGCGCCGATGCGGGCCGCCTCGTGCGGGTCCAGGGTGCCGCGCTCGCGCAGCACGTCGTCCAGGGAGGGGCCGTCGACCAGCTCCATGACGATCAGGGGGCGGCCGTCGACCTCGGTGACGTCGTGCACGGCGACGACGCCGGGGTGGCGCACCCGGGCCGCCGCACGGGCCTCGCGCTGCATGCGCAGCCGCAGGTCGGCGAGTTCGGGTGCGTCCGCGTCCGTGTAGGTGCGCAGTTCCTTGACGGCGACCTCGCGGCCGAGAACCTCGTCGACGGCCTTCCAGACGACGCCCATGCCGCCGCGGCCGAGCTGGGCGGTGATGCGATAGCGCCCGGCGAGCAGCCGGCCGGTGCCGTCCCCCGGCCCCGGGTGTCCCTCGCCGCGGTGCGGGCCGTCCGGCCCGCCCTGCCCGTGCTGTCCGTACTCCCCCGAAGACACTGCCGCCCCGTTCCTGTGACGCCTGGCACGTTCGATGCGTGGCGTACAGACTACGGGGCGGCTCCGACAGCGTGGCCGGTGGTGGCCCGGCAGCGGTGGCAGTGGTGGTGGCCGACAGCGGGCGCCCGGCCGGAGGGCTGCCGGGCGGTGGGCTACTGGGGCGGTGGGCTACTGGGCGGTGGCGGTCAGGTCACCGCGCCGGGGTGCTGCGAAGCCCTCCAGGTCGGCGCGGGTCAGACCGGTGAGCCGGGCGACCTCGGCGATGTCGAGGGCACCGCAGTCCAGCCCGCGCAGCAGATAGCCGCTGAGAGCCTTGGCGGTCGCGGGCTCGTCCATGACGTCGCCGCCGGTGCGGTTTGCGTAGCGGGCGAGGCGGCCGGCGGCCTGTTCGAAGCCCTCGCGGTAGAAGGCGAACACGGCGGCGTAGCGGGTGGGGATGTGGCCGGGGTGCATGTCCCAGCCCTGGTAGTAGGCGCGGGCGAGGGCCCGGCGGGTGAGGCCGTAGTGCAGCCGCCAGGCTTCGTGAACCTTCTCGGTGGGTCCGACGGGCAGCACGTTGGTGGAGCCGTCGGAGACCCGTACGCCGGTCCCGGCGGCGGCGACCTGCATGATCGCCTTGGCGTGGTCGGCGGCCGGGTGGTCGCCGGCCTGGTAGGCCGCGGAGACACCGAGGCAGGCGCTGTAGTCGAAGGTGCCGTAGTGCAGGCCGGTGGCGCGGCCCTCGGCGGCCTGGATCATCCGGGCGACGGCGGCGGTGCCGTCGGCGGCGAGGATGGACTGGCTGGTCTCGATCTGGATCTCGAAGCCGATCCGGCCGGGCTCCAGCCCGCGCGCCTTCTCGAAGGCCTCCAGCAGCCGCACCATGGCGGTGACCTGCTCGGGGTAGGTCACCTTGGGCAGGGTGAGGACCAGCCCCTCGGGCAGGCCGCCGGCCTCCACCAGGCCGGAGAGAAAGATGTCGAGGGTCCGGATGCCCCGGTCGCGCACCGGTGCCTCCATGCATTTCATGCGGATGCCCATGTACGGGGCGGCGGTGCCGTTCCGGTACGCCTCGGAGATCAGCCGCGCGGCGCGGGCAGCGGCCTCGTCCTCCTCGGCGTCGGGGCGGTTGCCGTAGCCGTCCTCGAAGTCGACGCGGAGGTCCTCGACGGGCTCGCGCTCCAGTTTGGCGCGCACGCGGGTGTGCACGGGTTCGGCCAGGTCGTCGGCGAGGCCCAGGACCGCGGCGAAGGAGGCGGCGTCCGGGGCGTGTTCGTCGAGGGCGGCCAGGGCCCGGTCACCCCAGGAGCGTACGGTGTCGGCGGCGAAGACGTCGCCGGGGACGTAGACGGTGTGGACGGGCTGGCGGGTGCCGGGGTCTCCGGGGTAGCGGCGCTCCAGCTCCGCGTCGACCGGTGCGAGGGAGGCGCTGATCTCCTCGCTGACGGCGCCCGCGAGGCTCGTCGCCACCTTCTCCTGCTGCCCCATGCAACACCCTCCTAGGTCACTGCTTTCCGCTCTGCGGAATCAACAATCCGTAGAGCGAAGTTATCCGGCGACCTTCCCGCTGGTCAACACCGTCTTGCACCTCGGTCCGTCCGGCCATCTCGGCATGTTCACGCCCCGTCGGGGCCCTCGGGTCGGGGCCCTCGGGTCGGGACCCTCGGTCGCAGCACCCCTCGCACCGCACGCCCGGAGCACCCGCGAAGGAGTCCCCGCGCCGAACCCCGCCGTGTCACCCGCCGTCCGGTTCTCCGCACCGCCCTAGCCACCACGATGACCCTGCCGCTCTCCAGTACAGCACTGTCCTCCGCGTCCGCCGCCCCTCAGCCGCGCCGCGGGGGCCGTCCGGAGGTCATGTCGTTCAGCCTGCGCAACGCGAGCACGTCCGAGCCCCACAGCTGGGCGTCCGCAGACCGGCGACCCGGGCCCGCTGCACCGCGGGCGCCCGCATGTCACCGGCACGCGGGAGGGTCCGTACCGGCAGGTGCACGACATCGCGGCGGACCCCGGCCCGCACTACGACTGGATCGGCACCGGCCGCGCGGGCGGCAGGCGCGACGAGTTCCTGGCCGTGTACGACGAGTTCCTGGCCGTGTACCACGACACCCGCCGGCTCGTCCGCCGGAGTACGACCACCTCCGGCTCTCCGACACCCCGGACGTGATCGGTCCCGACACCTGGGCGGCGGCTCGATCCGGATGGTCACCAGGGTCCGCTTCCGCGGCCTGCACGACGGCGACCGGGAGTGTCCACGTCCTCGACACGCACCTGGACAACGCGAGCCCGTACGCACGCGCGCGTACCGCCGCGCTGACCGCCGAGCGGATCGCAGGGCCCGGCCGGTCGCTGCCGCTGCCGCTGCCGCTGCTGGTGACCGGCGACTGCAGTGTCCCGGCACACCGCAACCCGGTCCGCGCCACGATGCCCGGCGCCGGTCCCGTCGAGAGCTGGGACGTCGCGGCGGAGCGCAGCGCGCTGTACGCGACGTTCCACGGCCGCCGGCCGCTGGTGCCGGGCGGCGACCGCATCGACCGGATCCTGGCCTCGCCGGGGGTCACCGTGCACCGTGCGTCCCGTCAACACCTGCGCGCACGGCGGGCAGTTCCCGAGCGACCGTCTGCCGGTGCAGGCGTCGGTGACGCCGGGCTGAGCCCCGTACCGGGAACACGGGCGAGGCCCCCGGGACCGGTGCACGGTCGCGGGGGCCTCGGCACGGCTCGGACGGGCGCTCAGCCCTTGCGGGTCCTGATCTCCTCGGTGAGCTGCGGAACGACGTCGAACAGGTCGCCGACGACGCCGTAGTCGACCAGCTCGAAGATCGGGGCCTCGGCGTCCTTGTTGATCGCCACGATCGTCTTCGAGGTCTGCATGCCCGCGCGGTGCTGGATCGCACCGGAGATGCCGGCGGCGATGTACAGCTGCGGGGAGACCGACTTGCCGGTCTGGCCGACCTGGTTGGTGTGCGGGTACCAGCCGGCGTCCACCGCGGCGCGCGAGGCGCCGACGGCCGCGCCGAGCGAGTCCGCGAGCGCCTCGATGACCGCGAAGTTCTCCGCGCCGTTGACACCACGGCCGCCGGAGACCACGATCGCGGCCTCGGTCAGCTCCGGGCGGCCGGTCGACTCGCGCGGCGTGCGCGCGGTGACCTTCGTGCCGGTGGCCTTCTCGGAGAACGACACCGACAGGGCCTCGACCGCACCGGCGGCCGGGGCCGGCTCCACGGCCGCGCTGTTCGGCTTGACCGTGATGACCGGCGTGCCCTTGGAGACACGGGACCTGGTGGTGTAGGCGGCGGCGAACACCGACTGGGTGGCCACCGGGCCCTCGTCGCCGGCCTCCAGGTCGACGGCGTCGGTGATGATGCCGGAGCCGATGCGCAGCGCCAGACGGGCGGCGATCTCCTTGCCCTCCGCGGAGGACGGCACCAGCACGGCGGCCGGGGACACGGCCTCGTGGGCGGCCTGCAGGGCGTCCACCTTCGGCACGACCAGGTAGTCGGCGTACTCGGCGGCCTCGTGGGTGAGCACCTTCACCGCGCCGTGCTCGGCGAGGGTGGCAGCGGTGCCACCGGCGCCGCTGCCGAGGGCGACGGCGACGGGCTCGCCGATGCGGCGGGCGAGCGTGAGCAGTTCCAGGGTGGGCTTGCGGACGGCGCCGTCCACGTGGTCGACGTAGACGAGAACTTCAGCCATGGGACTTCTTCTCTCCTGCTTGCGAAAGTGAGGGGCGGTCTGCGGAACGGGCTCAGATGAACTTCTGGCCCGCGAGGAACTCAGCGAGCTGCTTGCCGCCCTCGCCCTCGTCCTTGACGATCGTGCCCGCGGTGCGCGCCGGACGCTCCGTGGCGCCGTCCACCGTGGTGTAGGCGTTCTCCAGGCCGACCTCGTCGGCGTCGATGTCCAGGTCGGACAGGTCCCACGACTCCACCGGCTTCTTCTTCGCCGCCATGATGCCCTTGAAGGACGGGTAGCGGGCCTCGCCCGACTGGTCGGTCACCGACACGACCGCCGGGAGGGAGGCCTCCAGCTGCTCGGTGGCGGCGTCGCCGTCGCGGCGGCCCCTGACCGTGCCGTCCTCGACCGAGACCTCGGACAGCAGGGTGACCTGCGGGACGCCCAGGCGCTCGGCGAGCAGCGCCGGGACGACACCCATGGTGCCGTCGGTGGAGGCCATGCCGGAGATCACCAGGTCGTAGCCGGCCTTCTCGACGGCCTTGGCCAGAACCAGCGAGGTGCCGATGGCGTCGGTGCCGTGCAGGTCGTCGTCCTCCACGTGGACCGCCTTGTCGGCGCCCATGGACAGCGCCTTGCGCAGCGCGTCCTTGGCGTCCTCCGGGCCCACCGTCAGCACGGTGATCTCCACGTCGTCGTCGGAGTTCTCCGAGATCTGCAGCGCCTGCTCGACCGCGTACTCGTCCAGCTCGGAGAGCAGACCGTCCACGTCGTCGCGGTCGACGGTCAGGTCATCGGCGAAGTGCCGGTCGCCAGTGGCGTCGGGCACGTACTTCACGGTGACAACGATCCTCAAGCTCACGCCGGCTCTCCTACTGCATCGTCATTTCAGTGCTGCCTGCTTGCAGGCAGCATAGGCGCCCCAAGCGGCCGATCCCGGTCGGAGCGGGCTCCCGCTCCACCTGGAACATTACTCGTCAGTACACCCAGTTCGTTCCCGCTAAGCAAGCGCTTTGAACTGTGACCTTCGCAACGCAGCGTAACCGGAACCCGACGGGTTCGCAGACCCGCCCGGCCGCCGGTCAGTCGCGCAGACCGGTGAACCGCCCCTGGTGGTACAGCAGGGGGCGGCCGGATCCCTCGGCGTCACCGAGCAGCACCTCGGCCAGCACGATGCGGTGGTCGCCCGCGGGGACGCGACCGACGACGCGGCACACCAGGCGGGCGAGGACTCCGTCCAGCACGGGCACGCCCTCGGCACCGTCGCGCCAGACGGTGGGCGGGGCGAAGCGGTCGGCGCCGCTGCGGGCGAAGGTGGCGGCCAGCTCCCGTTGGTGCTCGCCGAGGACGTGCACGCCGACGTGCTCCGCGCGGGAGACGGCGGGCCAGCTGGAGGAACCGGTGCCGATCCCGAAGGAAAGCAGGGGCGGCTCGGCCGAGACCGAGGTCAGGGAGGTGGCGGTGAAGCCGACCGGGCCGTCCCCGCCGCGCGCGGTGATCACGGCGACGCCCGCGGCGTGCCGCCGGAAGACGGACCGCAGCAGGTCGGGGCCGGCGAGCCGGTGGGCGCCTGCCAGGTCGGAGAGGGCCGTCATGCGGGGTGTCCTTCTGCGGTTCGCCCCGGCCGGGACGGAAGGGTACGGCCGGAAGACATGGGAGCCAGACTGACGATCATCTTCTCCTACCGTCAAGGGCGGCCTCCCCCAGCGCGGCGATCACGTCCGCCTTGCGCGGCGGGCCCGCCGCCCTGCGCACCACCCGGCCGCCGGCGTCGAGCACCAGCACGGTCGGCGTCCTGACGATGTCCAGCGCGCGCACCAGCTCCAGACGTGCCTCGGCGTCGATCTCGACATGGGCGACGCCCTCGACCATCCCGGCCACCTCGCCGAGGACCCGCCGGGTGGCCCGGCAGGGCGCGCAGAAGGCGCTGGAGAACTGGACCAGCGTGGCGCGTTCGCCGAGTTCGGCCCCCAGGTCGGGGGCGCCGAGCCGGCTGCCGTCGTCCGCCTCGCGCACCTGTACCCTCCGCTCCGCCGCCGTCGCGGCCGTGCCGTGTCCGCGCAGTCGCGGGCGAGCGGCCGGTGCCCGTCCGGCCCGGCCGTCCTGTGGTGCAGCGCCCCGGGGGCCGCGAGGATTCCCGGATGCCCCGGCAGTGACCCGAAGTGACGAGAATCTCGCCGCCTCCGGGCACCAGGACTGGTTCCACGGCCGTTCTTGGGGCACGATCTGCGACAAGCCGAAAACCTACGGCTGCGTAACTTCCGACTGGGAGCCTCTCTTCCCAGGCAGAGCAGGAGGGGTCCGTCCCGCCCATGGCAGAACTCGTCTACCGCCCGGTCATCGGTCTCGCCCGCACGATGTTCAAGGTGTGGGACCTCAGGATCGACTGCCGAGGGGCGGAGAACATCCCGCGCACGGGCGGCGCCGTCCTGGTCAGCAATCACATCAGCTACCTGGACTTCGTCTTCAACGGCCTGGCGGCGCTGCCGCAGAAGCGGCTGGTGCGCTTCATGGCGAAGGAATCCGTCTTCCGGCACCGGATCTCCGGTCCGCTGATGCGCGGCATGAAACACATCCCGGTGGACCGCAGGCAGGGCGACGCCGCCTATGCGCACGCCCTGGACTCGCTGCGCTCGGGCGAGATCGTCGGGGTCTTCCCCGAGGCGACGATCTCCCAGTCGTTCACGCTGAAGAGCTTCAAGTCGGGTGCCGCGCGGCTGGCGCAGGAGGCGGGCGTCCCGCTGGTGCCGATGGCGGTGTGGGGGACGCAGCGGCTGTGGACCAAGGGCCACCCGCGCAACTTCCGGCGCAGCCACACCCCCATCACGATCAGGGTAGGCGAGGCACTGGAGGCCTCCCGCGACAAGTACGCGGGTGCGATCACCCGTCAGCTGCGCGAGCGGGTGCAGGATCTGCTGGAGGCGGCCCAGCGCGCCTACCCGGTACGGCCGAAGGGTCCGGAGGACACCTGGTGGCTCCCGGCCCACCTCGGCGGCACCGCCCCGACACAGGAGCAGCTCCGGGCGGCAGAGGCACGCTGACCTCCGGTCCCTGGCGGCCTCCGGGCCTCAGCCCTGCCGTGTGCCGCTCGCCCACCCGGCGGGGTGCACGGTGATCCAGGTTCCCGGGCTGAACCTCTCCAGCAGCTCGGCGAGTTCCCCGGCCGCCGCCTCGGCCTCGGCGACCGGCATCGGTGCCAGGGTCTCCAGCAGGAAGACGCCCGAGACGCTCTCCTCGGTGAGCCGGGTGCGCGGCCCCTGGCGCCAGTTCCAGCGCCGGCAAGTCACTCCCAGGTCGTCACGCCACACCACCTCGCCCACGTCGGGGTGCTCGACGACCTCCTCGCCGGCGGCGACGGTCACGAATCTCTCCTCCCCCGTGGCGCGTACGAGGCGCATGCCGCCCTCGACGCGGTCGATGTCCTCACCGCCGACCGGGACCAGGTGGGCGACGCTGACGGCGTTGTAGAGGTCGACCAGGAGGTTGATGCGGGGCAGACCGGCCGCGGACAGGGCCCGCTTCGCCAGCGCCTCCGCGGAGTTGCGGGTGCGCGACGGTCTGGCGCCGAAGGCCGTGTACGCCTCCCGCCAGGCGGCCATGTGCGGGTCCTCGTGCGGGGCGCGGCCGTCCAGGCGGGCGGCGAGCCGACGGGTGGCCTCGTCGAGTAGGGCGGAGGACGCCTCGCTGCTCGGGCCGTTGACCAGGCCGTGCGCCTCGACGGCGAGATGGGTGAAGCCGGGTGCGAGCGTACGCACCTCGTCGGCCACGCTCAGGGTGAGGGTCATCGCCTGCCTCAGAGTGCGGTGGGGAGGATCTGCCGGAGGTGGGTCCGGTCCGTGGCGGCCCGCAGGACGTCCAGCACGACCGGGTGCGGTTCACTGTACAGCTCCGGATAGTCCATCTCATTACACTCAGGGTCGGGTGTGAACGCGAGCCGCTCGTCACCCAGGGAGAACCGGGCGTCCACCCCGGGCTTGTTGCCGCGGGGGTCCTGCCGGTGCCAGCCGCCGTTGAACCGTACGGCGATCAGGCCGTGCACCACGTCGAACCGCTGGTAGCACAGCGCCGTCGGAATGTCCTCGGCCCGCAGCAGCGCGGCCAGGGCGTGGGCCTTGGCACAGCAGATCCCGGTGCGCCGCGCCAGGACGTCGGAGGCGCGCCAGGTGACACGGGGGTCGCCGGAGTCCTGGGAGTGCGGGATGGTGTCGCGCACGAACTCGAATGCAAGCCGGGCATAGGCATACGAGTCCTCGGCCTCGCCGGCGAGCCGGGCAGCCGTCTCCCGGACCAGCGGGTGGTCATGGTCGATGACCTCGTCGGCGGCCAAGTAGGCGGACAGGTCGGGGTTCTGCTGGATCAGCTGCATGCCCGGGAGCATAGGAATGCGGCCACCTGACGGTCAATGATTTTTCAGATGGCCGCATATTTATGCGGCTTTGGAGGGACGCTGACGTCAGCGCGCCATCTCCTCCTTGAGCGCCGCCACGAACGCGTCCACGTCATCCTCGGTGGTGTCGAACGAGCACATCCAGCGGACGTCTCCTGCGGCCTCGTCCCAGAAGTAGAAGCGGAACCGCTGCTGCAGCCGCTCGCTCACGTCGTGCGGCAGCCGGGCGAAGACCGCGTTGGCCTGCACCGGATAGCGGATCTCCACCCCGTGCACGGCGCGCACGCCCTCGGCCAGCCGCTGGGCCATCTCGTTGCCGTGCCGGGCGTTGCGCAGCCACAGGTCCTTGGCGAGCAGCGCCTCCAGCTGCACCGAGACGAACCGCATCTTGGAGGCCAGCTGCATCGACAGCTTGCGCAGATGCTTCATGCGGCGCACGGCGTCCTGGTTGAGGACCACGACCGCCTCGCCGAACAAGGCGCCGTTCTTGGTGCCGCCCAGGGAGAGCAGGTCGACGCCGACCGCGTTGGTGAACGTGCGCATGGGCACGTCCAGGGAGGCGGCGGCGTTCGCTATCCGGGAGCCGTCGAGATGCACCTTCATGCCGCGGGCGTGGGCGTGCTCGCAGATGGCCCGGATCTCGTCCGGGGTGTAGAGGGTGCCGAGCTCGGTGCTCTGGGTGATCGAGACCACCTGCGGCATGGCCCGGTGCTCGTCGTCCCAGCCGTACGCCTGCCGGTCGATCAGCTCCGGGGTGAGCTTGCCGTCGGGCGTGGGCACGGTGAGCAGCTTCAGCCCGCCGACCCGCTCCGGGGCCCCGCACTCGTCGACGTTGATGTGTGCGCTCTCGGCGCAGATCACCGCGCCCCAACGGTCGGTGACCGCCTGCAGGGCGACGACGTTGGCGCCGGTGCCGTTGAACACCGGGAACGCCTCGGCGGTGGGCCCGAAGTGGCTGCGGACCACCTGCTGGAGGTTCTCGGTGTAGACGTCCTCCCCGTAGGCGACCTGGTGCCCGCCGTTGGCCAGGGCCAGAGCGGCGAGCACCTCCGGGTGTGCGCCGGCGTAGTTGTCGCTGGCGAAGCCCCGGTACCCGGGGTCGTGGCGGCGGCGGGCGTCGGTCTTCGGGGGGTTCACGGCTTCTCGGTCAGCCACAGACGGTTTCCGTTCACTTCCGCGGCGGGCTTGTCCCAGACGCCGGCGACGGCCTCCGCCAGGTCCTTGACGTCCGTGAAGCCCGCGAACTTCGCGTTGGGCCGCTCGGCGCGCATCGCGTCGTGTACCAACGCCTTGACCACCAGGATCGCAGCCGCGGAGGTCGGCCCCTGCTCGCCCCCCGCCTTGCGGAAGTAGTCCGCCAGGGCCAGCGTCCACGCCTCGGCGGCGGCCTTGGCGGCGCCGTACGCGGCGTTGCCCGCCGTGGGCCTGCTCGCCCCGGCCGCGCTGATCAGCAGGTAGCGGCCGCGGTCGCTGCGCTGCAGCGCCTCGTGGAAGGCGAGGGAGGTGTGCTGGACCGTGCGGATCAGCAGCATCTCCAGCAGGTCCCAGTCGTCGAGCCTCGTCTTGGTGAAGGTCTCGCTGCCGCGCCAGCCGCCGACGAGGTGCACCAGGCCGTCGACGCGCCCGAACTCCTTCTCGATGCGGTCGGCCCACCGGCGGGTGGAGTCCAGGTCGAGCAGGTCGACCGTCTCGCCGGTGACCGTCGCTCCGCCGTGCGCGTAGCGGGCCGCGTCCACGGCTTCGGCCAGCCGCTCCGGATCGTTGTCCGAGCCGACCACGACCGCACCCGCATCGGCGAGCCGCAGCAGTGCCGCCCGGCCGGCGGGGCCGCCCGCACCGGCCACCGCGATCACCGCGCCGTCAAGCGCCCCGTTCCCCATGGTCCTCGCCTCCCGAGCCTGTGTCTGCGTGTCGGTGGTGCGGTCGCTCACGCGGCCGCCCGCCCGGCGCCGTCCGAGGTGATGCCGCGGGTCGCCGCGATCACCTTCCTGAGTTTCTTGGACAGGGCCTCGTAGAACATGCTCAGCGGAAACTCGTCCGGAAGCACGTCATCGACGAGTTTCCGCGGCGGCTGGGTCAGGTCCAGGGCGTCGGGGCCCTTGGCCCAGGTGGAGCCCGGGTGCGGGGCGAGGTAGGTGGAGACCAGCTCGTACCCGGCGAACCAGTGGACGAGCTTGGGGCGGTCGATGCCCTCGCGGTAGAGCTGCTCGATCTCGCCGCACAGCTGGTTGGTGACCTGCGGGGCGCGCTCCCAGTCGATGGAGAGCCTGTTGTCGGTCCACCGGACGACGTCGTGCTTGTGCAGATAGGCGAAGAGCAGCTGGCCGCCGAGCCCGTCGTAGTTGCGGACCCGCTCGCCGGTGACCGGGAACCGGAACATGCGGTCGAACAGGACCGCCACCTGCACGTCGCGGGCCTGCGGGACGCCCTCTCCGGCCAGCTTCACGGCCTCCCTGAAGGCGGTCAGGTCGCAGCGCAGCTCCTCCAGGCCGTACATCCAGAACGGCTGGCGCTGCTTGATCATGAACGGGTCGAACGGCAGGTCGCCGTGGCTGTGAGTGCGGTCGTGGACCATGTCCCACAGCACGAACGCCTCTTCACAGCGCTTCTGGTCGTGCACCATCGCAGCGACGTCCTCGGGCAGCTCCAGGCCCAGGATGTCGACGGCGGCCTCGGTGACCCGGCGGAAGCGCGCGGCCTCGCGGTCGCAGAAGATGCCGCCCCAGGAGAAGCGCTCGGGGGCCTCGCGGACGGCGATGGTCTCCGGGAAGAGCACCGCGGAGTTGGTGTCGTAGCCCGCGGTGAAGTCCTCGAAGGTGATGCCGCAGAACAGCGGGTTGTCGTAGCGGGTGCGCTCCAGCTCGGCCAGCCAGTCCGGCCACACCATGCGCAGCACGACCGCCTCGAGGTTGCGGTCCGGGTTGCCGTTCTGCGTGTACATCGGGAAGACGACGAGGTGCTGCAGGCCGTCCTGCCGGTTCGCGGCCGGCTGGAAGGCCAGCAGCGAGTCCAGGAAGTCGGGCACCTGGAAGCCGCTCTCGGCCCAGCGGCCGAGGTCCGCCACGAGGGCCTCGTGGTAGTCCCGGTCGTGCGGCAGCAGCGGGGACAACTCCCGGACGGCCTGCTGGACCTGCGCGACGGCCTGCTCGGACTCGGCGCGCCCCGGGGCGCCCTCGGCCTCGAAGTCGATCGACCCGTCCTTGGACTGCCATGGCCGGATCCGCTCCACGGCATCCTTGAGCACGGGCCAGGCCGGGTGCTCGATCACCCTGCCCACCGAAGGAACCTTCTCCTCCGAACCCACCTGCACAAGAATTTCCGTCATGTCTCATCCTCCACGGGAGAACCTCGCGTCGGCTCACACCGTACGCATATGACGTTTCAGCCAGCAAGAGGGGCCTCAGGAAATTATCCTGCCGCACCCTGGGCTTCACCGCATTTTTTCCTGCGAGACGCCGCTGGTGTGTGCTGCGCCACGGAAACGGAGCCCTCCCCGCCGTATACGGAGCGCGGCGCAGGGGAAGAGGTCCGGTTGTTGGCCCCGGTCGTCGACGGGAAATGAGCGGACCTTGAACTTCCTCACCATCGGTCACCGCGGAGTGGCGGGTGTCGAGCCCGAGAACACGCTGCGCTCCTTCGTCGCCGCCGAGCGGGCCGGCCTCGACGTCGTGGAACTGGACCTGCATCTGAGCAAGGACGGCGCACTGGTCGTCATGCACGACGCCGACGTGGACCGCACCACCGACGGCAGCGGGCCGATCGCCGAGAAGACGCTGGCCGAACTGCGTGCCCTGGACGCGGGCCGAGGCGAGCGCGTCCCGGTCTTCGAGGAGGTGGTGGACGCCGTGTCGCTGCCGCTGCAGGCCGAGATCAAGGACGCGGCGGCGGCGCGGGCGCTGGCCGAGGTGATGCTGCGGCGGGGCCTGGCCGACCGGGTGGAGGTGATCTCGTTCCACGACGAGGCGATCGTCGAGATCGCCGGACTGGTGCCGGGGGTGCGGACCGCGCTGGTCGCCGAGTACTACGGTCCCGAGGTGGTGGACCGGGCCGTCGCGGCCGGGGCGGTGACCGTCTGCCTGGATGTGCGCCGCCTCACCCTGGAGACCGTGGAGCGGGCGCGCGCCGCGGGCCTGCGGGTGCTGTCCTGGACGGTCAACACCCAGCAGCAGCTGCGGCTGGTACGGGCGCTGGGGCTGGACGGCGCGACCACCGACTACCCGGAGATCCGGCGCAGCGCCCGCTTCACCGCGTGAACGTCATGCGGTGAGCCCCCGGCCGAGCGGCTTGACCAGCAGCTCGAACTGCAGGTCCGCGCGCTGCGGGATCCCGAAGCGCTCGTCGCCGTACGGGAAGGGCGTCATCCGGCCGGTACGGCGGTAGCCGCGGCGCTCGTACCAGGAGATCAGGTCCTCGCGCACGGAGATCACGGTCATGTGCATCTCCGTGACGCCCCATGCCTCGCGGACCTGCCGCTCCGCCTCCGCGATGATCACCTTGCCGAGTCCGGCGCCCTGCATATCCGGACTGACCGCGAACATCCCGAAGTAGGCGTGGGCGTCTCGGTGTTCGAGCTGGCAGCAGGCCACGGTCCGGCCGTCCCGTTCGACGGTCAGCAGCCTGCTCTCGGGCGACTTGATCACCTCCAGCACGCCCTCGGGATCGGTCCGCTGCCCCCCGAGGATGTCCGCCTCGGTGGTCCAGCCCGCCCGGCTGGAGTCCCCCCGGTACGCCGACTCTATGAGCGCCACCAGGTCGTCGACGTCGGTGTCGACGGCGTCGCGGAAGGTCAGTCCGGTGGCGGCGGTGTCCATGGCACGGATCTCCGGCTTCTCGGCGCGGCCCGGCGCCGGTCGTCGCGGGGCGGTGGGCACCGAAGAGCGTAACCCGGGCACTAGGCTCCGGTGCATGGTGCATGTACTCAGCAGCCGCATCCTGCTCCGTCCCACCGACCCCGACCGGAGCCGCGCCTTCTACGGCGAGCAGCTCGGGCTCGCCGTGCACCGGGAGTTCGGCACCGGGCCGGAGCGGGGCACCGTCTACTTCCTCGGCGGCGGTTTCCTGGAGGTCTCCGGCCGTGCCGAGGGTCCGATGGAACCCGGTCTGAAGGTGTGGATGCAGGTCCAGGACGCGGCGGCGGCCCACGACGAGCTGCGCGCCAGGGGCGTGGAGATCGTCCGCCCGCCGCTGCGGGAGCCGTGGGGACTGATCGAGATGTGGATCGCGGACCCGGACGGCACCCGGATCGTGCTGGTCGAGGTGCCCGCTGACCATCCGCTGCGGTACCGGCCGGGCATCTGATCACGCAGGGCGGCGCCGCACGACGCGGCGCGGCCCCGGTACGGGCCCCGCCCGGTACCGGGGCCCCGGTACCGGGGCACAGCCGTGCGCGGGCTCAGTGCCGCAGGCCGCCCAGCCTGCCCTCCAGCTGGACGAGGAGGTCGCCGAGCAGGGCGGCGAGGTCGTCCCGGTGGGCGGCCGGCAGACCGGACAGCGCGTCGGTCTCGTAGCCGAGTTGCTCGGGGAGGACCGCGTCGACGAGGTCACGGCCCGCGTCCGTGAGGCGGACGTGGGCGACGCGGCGGTCACGGCTGTCGGCGCGGCGCTCGACCAGCCCGCGCTCGGTGAGCTGCCGGAGCCGTTTGGTGACGGCGGCACCGGACGAGAAGGTCTCCCGGGCCAGCTCGCCCGGGGTCAGCTCGTGCCCGGTCCGGCGCAGCGCACCGAGCAGATCGAACTCGGGGCGGCTGAGCCCGGCCCGGCGCAGCGGGGCGTCCTCGGCCTGCTGGAGGAGCGCGGCGCAGCGGTTGATCCGGCCGATGATCTCCATGGGGCCGGTGTCGAGGCCGGGGTGGACGGCCCGCCACTGCCGGACGACTCCGGCCACGGTGTCCCCGCCCCGTGCGCCCGCCCCCGCGGGCCCGTTCGCCGGGTCGTTGCCGGTTGCCGTCATGGCCGTACGTCCTCCGTGGTCGGGTCGGTGTCACGGTGCGGACGCGGCTGCCGGCGTCGCACCGAGGCAGCGAGCGTACGGTGTCCGGCCTGCTCGGCGAGGGCGACCCGCTCCTGGGGGAGCGAACACCGCGGCCACTCGCCCCCGGCGGCATCGGCGGTGGCCCGCAGCTCGGCCGGCGCGGCGACCAGCCGGCGCCGCGCGGCCGCCAGGGCGCGGGGCGCGGGGGCCGGTTCGGCCAGGAGCCGGGCGGTGCGCTCGCGGGCCCGGTGGGCGGCGGTCAGCGCCTGCTCGACGCGGTCGGCCGCGCGCCGGTCGGTGACTGCGACGGCGACCAGGAAGCCGGCCAGGGCGCCGACGAGGGTGTCCACCACCCGCTCGGCGATCAGCTCGCCGGGCCGCAGACAGCCGGCGAACTCGGTGATCAGCAGCGCCATCGGGGTCACGCAGACCGTGCCGAGCCAGTAGTTCCGGGTGATGAGCGCCTCGGCGCCGAAGGTGAGGGCGAGACAGCACAGGACGAGCAGAGCCCGGTGCAGATGGGCGAGCGGGGCGACGGCGGCGAAGAGCAGCACTCCGGCCAGGTTGCCCACGACGCGCTGGACGGTCCGGTTCCAGGTCAGGGCGAGGCCGGCCTGGTAGAGCGCGGCGGCGGTGACGAGGGCCCAGTAGGGGCGGCCGACACCGAGGGCGAGCGAGGCGTATCCGGCGAGTGCGCAGCCGAGGGCGGTGCGGACGGCGATCGGGGCGATCGGGCCGAGCCGCCACCAGGGCGGGTGGCCGGTCGCCGGCCCGGATTCCGCGCCGGGGCGTTCGTCCGCGCGGATCTCCGGGCCGGTCTCGGTGCCGGATTCCGCGCTGCCGGATTCCGCGCTGCCGGATTCCGCGCTGCCGGATTCCGCGGTGCCGGGGATCCGGCCGGTGCCGCGCAGTCCGCGGGCCCAGCAGCGCAGCCGCTCCGGGTCGGCGTCGGCGGGCGCGGCGAGCGCGGCCTCGGCGCGGACCAGGAGCCGTTCCAGGGCGCGCCGGGCGGTGGCGCGACGGCCGGCGGGCGGCAGCGACAGCAGCGCCTGCCAGGCCGTCCGCACGGCGGCGTACCCGGCGTCACGGACCCCGGTGTGACCCTCCCCGGTGCCGCGGGTGTCGGCGTACGCGGCGGCCGCACGCAGGGCGTGGGCGGTGGCACGGCGCTCGGGGCCGTGCGGACGGACCAGGCCGGGGGCCATGCCGACCAGCCAGGCCCAGCCGCCCGCCGCGGCGGCCAGCGCCAGATGTCCGGGGACCTGGGCTGCGGTCTGCGGGACGAACAGGGAGGCCGAGCTGATGAACGTGGGGACGACGTTGCCCGGCGGGCCGATGCGGGTGGCGTCGCACAGCACCTTCTGCGCGGCGGCGAGCAGGGCGCCGGCAGCGACCAGGACGACCGGGTCGCGGGTGAGGGAGGCAGTGACCAGGGCGGCGGCCAGACCGCCGAGCATGCCGAGGACCACCCAGGCCAGGGCGCGGGCACGGGCGGCGTAGGGGCGGTTGTGGGCGTACAGGGCGCACAGCGAGCCGGCCATGGTGTACATGGCCAGGTCGAGGCGGCCGAGCGCCAGCAGGGTCAGGTTGGGCGGGGCAGCGGCGGCGACGGAGCTCAGGGCCGGCTTGAACCAGATCTCGGAGGGACGGCGCAGCCGGAGCGCACCGGCCGGCGACAGCCGCCGGCGGGGCCGGTCACCGGGGACGGAGGTCGTCGCACTGCTCATGACCTTGACCTTAACAGGTGTTTCACTTGTAAAAGATAGCCTCGCTCCCGGGGAGCCCCGCGGCATGCTCCCCGGATGCACCTTTGCGCTCGCGTGCGCACCGCACCGACCGGGCATCCCTCGCCCGACCGTCGGTGTCGGATGTCGGGGCGGACCGCCGAGCGGGGAGGTGCCAGTGCACGGACCGGCGTCGTCCGGCTGGCTGCTGGTCGCGCTGTGCGCGGCGACCGGCGCCTACTGTGTGCTGCGGATGCGCAGCGGTGCCGCGGAACAGCGCCGGTCGGCGGGCGGCGAGGCGGTGATGGGCTTCGGCATGGCCGGCATGGCCGTGCCCGCTGCGGTGTTCACGCCGCCCGGCTGGGCCTGGCCCGGTTACGCCGCCCTGTTCGGGGCCGTCGGGCTGCACAGCCTGTGGGCGGCCCGGAGCGGCCGGCACCATCTGCACCACCTCGTCGGTTCCGGTGCCATGGTCTACATGTCGGTCGTGATGACGGTCTCCCCGGCCGCCGTCCACGGCCACACCGCTGCGCACGGCGGCTCCGGTGTTCCCCTGCTGACGGGTGCGCTGCTGCTCTACTTCGCCGGTTACGTGCTGCTGACCGGGGTGCGCCTGGTGCCCGTGGCCGCCGTCGACGACGGTCCGGCGGCCACGGGGTGGGGCGACCGGCCGGAGCTGGCGCGGGCGTGCCGGCTGTCGATGGGGATCGCGATGCTCGCCATGCTGCTGACCATGTGACCCGGCACCGCATCTCGCGCAGGTCCCGGTTACCGGTGGTCCGCCCGTGGCCCGCCGGGCGCCGTTGCCTGCGTCACTTTGCGGCGGCAGGCCGTGGCCCGCGCGGCCCGGCGCTCATAGGCTGCCCGCATGATCCTCCCCGCGGCCCTGTTGCTGCTCGGTGCCCTGACCGCCGTCGTCGCTCCCCGGCTGCTCGCCCGGGCCGACTGGACGGACCGCGAACCGGTGGTCGCGCTGTGGGCCTGGCAGTGCGTGGTGGCGGCCGTGCTGGTGTGCTGCGCGCTGTCGATGACGCTGAGCGCGGCGGCGGCGTGGCACTCGGTGGGCGGTTCCGTGTTCGCCCCCGCGCCGCACGGGGTGGTCGAGGCCTATGCGCTCGGCACGGCGGGCCACGGTGCGGCCACCACCGCGGTGGCGCTGGCCTGCGGCGGGCTGTGGAGCGCGGCGATGCTGGTGCGGGAGGTGCTACGGGCCCGGGCGCGGCGTCGCCTGCGCCGCGCGGAACTGCGCGACCGGGCTCCGCTGCTGCCGGGCGAGGTCCCGGGCCGGGACCGGCTGGTCGTCCTGGAGGGTGAGCGGCCGGACGCCTGGTGGCTGCCCGGCACTCCCCCGCAACTGGTGGTCACCACCGCCGCGTTGCACCGTCTGAAAGGCCGCCAGCTGGATGCGGTGCTGGCGCACGAGCAGGGGCATGCGCAGGCCCGGCACGACTGGCTGCTGCACTGCTCCGCCGCGCTCGCGGGCGGTTTCCCGCAGGTTCCGGTGTTCGCCGCGTTCCGCGACGAGATGCACCGTCTGGTGGAACTGGCCGCGGACGACGTGGCCTCCCGCCGCTTCGGCCGGCTGACGACGGCCCTGGCACTGGTGGAACTGAACGAGGGCCGCGGTGTGTTCGGCCCGTGTCCCGCCGCACAGGCCCAGGTCCCGCAGCGGGTGCACCGGCTGCTCGCCCCCCAGGACCGGCTGCCGGCGGGCAGACGGCTGCGGCTGACCGCGGCGGCCTCCCTGGTACCGGTCGTTCCCGTGCTGGTGGCGTTCGTCCCCGGGCTGCGCGCGCTGGGATAGCAGACCGGCCCGGTCCCCCGTTCGGCGGTGCCGCGGTGGGTGATTGGCTCCGCGCCGGGCGCTTCGGCGACCATCGAAGGATGCCGACGCCGCCCCTCGCCTCGCCGCCCCGCCCGCGTGCGGCCGTCACCCTGGCCTGGCTGCTGGGCGTGTGCTCCACGCTGCTGCTGCTGCTCGTCGTGACCGGATGGCGGCCCCTGGTCGCGCTGGACGAGGAGGTCGCGCGGAGCACGCACCGCTGGGCGGTCGAGGAACCGGGCGTCACCCGCGCCTGCCGGATCCTGACGGACTGGGTGTGGGACCCGTGGGCGATGCGGCTGCTGTGCGGGGGCGCGGTGGTGTGGCTGGTGGTGTGGCGGGGGGACCGGTGGACCGCCGGGTGGCTGGCCGCGGCCTGCGCCCTGGGAACTCTGGCGCAGCAGGGCCTGAAGTCGCTGGTCGGGCGGGACCGGCCGGACTGGCCGGACCCCGTGGACAGAGCCGACTACGCGGCCTTCCCGTCCGGGCACGCCATGACCGCGGCCTTCGTGTGCGGTCTGCTGCTGTGGCTGCTGCACCGCTGCGGCGCCCCGCCCGCGGTGCGCCGGGCCGGGCTCACCGTGGCGGTGCTCTCCGTGGCCGGTGTCGGCTTGACCCGGGTGTGGCTGGGCGTGCACTGGGCGACGGATGTCGTCGGCGGCTGGCTGCTGGGCGGGCTGACGGTGGCTCTGGCGGTTCTCGCCCACCGGCGGTGGCACGGCGACCGGTCCGCCTAGCATCGCGGGCACGACCGCCGTGCTGTTCGACTTCTCCGGGACCCTGTTCCGCATCGACTCCACCGGAGCATGGCTGCGCGCGGTCCTCGTACGGGCCGGGGTGACGACCGTGCCCGAGTCCGAGCCGTCCGTCAGGGCACGGGCGCTGGAGACGGCCGGGGCACTGCCCGGTGGGGCGGAACCGCTGCGGGTGCCCCTGAGCCTCGCCGCTCTGTGGGAGGTGCGGGACCAGAGCACCCGGCTGCACCGGGAGGCGTGCACCGGGCTGTCCCGGCAGGTGCCGCTGCCGCGGCCCGACCTGCCCGACGCGCTGTACGACCGGCACACTGTGCCGGCCGCGTGGCAGCCGTACCCGGACGCCGGCGAGGGGCTGCGCACGCTGCCCGTGCGCGGGATCGCCGTGGGCGTGGTCAGCGGTATCGGGTGGGACCTGCGCCCGCTCGTCCGCGCGCACGGCCTCGGCCCCCGGGTGGACACCCATGTGCTGTCGTGCCAGCACGGCGTCCGCAAGCCGGATCCGCGGCTGTTCGCCACCGCCTGCACGGACCTCGGCGTCGCCCCGGGCCGCACCGCCGTCGGCCCGATGGTCGGGGACGACCGCCGGGCCGACGGCGGTCGCGGCGGCCCTCGGGTGCACCGTCCGCTCTCGTGGGCCGGCTGCCGGTGGCCGAGCGGCCGGACGCCCTGCGCGCGGTCCTGGACCTGATCCGGACCGACCTGGCGTGACCGGTCGGCCTCACGTGACCGGTCGGCCCGACGGGCCGAGGCGTTCGTGCGCCTGTACTGCGCCCTTGTGACCCCCGTCCGAGGGGTCGACCGTGATGCGTGGTCGGAGGACACCGCGCTGACAGGGGGCTTCAGGTGGGAGACAGGTTGGAGGAGGCGACGAGGCGGCTGACGCTCTGGCGGGCGGTCGTCCTGCACCGCGCGGCGGCGGCGACACAGGGGCTGCACCAGCGGCGCAACGCCGCCGTGCATGCGGCGCACCTGCGCGGGGTACCGGTGCCGGAACTCGCGGCGCGGCTGCGTCTGTCGCAGGGGCGGGTGCGCACGGTGCTCAGGAAGCAGGCGCTCACCGGAGAGGGGACACCTCGGGCGGCTCCGCGGGAGCGGCCCGCAGGGGACGGGGCGCCCGGGGAAGGACAGCCGCCGGCTGTGGAGGAGGCCGCCTGACGATGCGCGGCACCGGAGCACCGAAGGGACCCGCGGCCGCGAGCGGGGCGGGCAGACGGGCCCGCCCGTCTCGGACGATCCCCCGTGTCGCCCGAGACGGACGGCGACCGGACTGGCCCGCGGCGGAACCGGTCCGGGAGCGCTGAGTATAGTTGGCTGGCAGCCAGTCAACGCAGGAGTTACAGGATGTCCCCGCGGAGCGCCTCGGTCAATGAAGAGTTGCGCAGGCGGTCGAAAGAGCGGCTCCTCCAGGCCGCGGTGGAGCTGGTGGGCGAGCACGGCTACGAGTCGACAACGCTGTCGGACATCGCCGACCGGGCGGGCTCCGCACGCGGACTGGTGTCGTACTACTTCCCCGGCAAGCGGCGGCTCGTGCAGTCCGCCGTGCACCGGCTGATGCACCGCACGCTGGAGGAGGCGCTGGAGCGCGAGCCGCGCACCGAGGACGGCGCGGAGCGGCTGGCGCGGGCCGTCGACGCGATCCTGGGCCTCGCCCGGGACCGGCCCGTGCTCATGCGCCAGCACATGGCGGGGCTGCTGCAGGCCGAGGGCTTCGTGCCCTGCCCGGAGCAGCAGCGGCTGGCCGAGCTGCTGCGGGACACCGTCGCCCGGCACGGCTCACGGGACGTCGACCGTGACTACCCGATGCTGCGGGCGCAGCTGATGGGCGCCGTCTACGCAGCCCTGGTGCCGGGGGTGCCGATGCCGGTGCCGGTGCTGCGCGCCGAGTTGTTCGCGCGCTACCGGCTGGCCTGGGAACTGGGGGACCCGCCGGGCGCCGAGGCGCCCGGCGGGCGGGACGGGACGGATCTGTCCCGGTTCTTCGCGACCGGGTCCGCTCCGCCGTGCGGGCCGGCCGGGACTGCCGGGCCCGGCCGGCCGGATCAGTCTCGCCGGCCGAAGTAGTCGGGCTGCGTCTGGACGTTCAGCTCACGCAGGCGGACCCGCTCGGCCGGGTCCGTGCGCCGGTCGCTGAGCTCGAGGACGTCGAGGCCCTTGGCGATGTCGTTCGAGTAGATGTAGCCGTTGTAGTAGTACGCCGACCAGGAGCCGCCGGTGGTGATCCGGTCCGTGGTCAGCGGGCCGCGTTCGAAGTACGCGATCTCCCTCGGTCGCCGGGAGTCGGTGAACTCCCAGACGGAGACGCCGCCCTGGTACCAGGCCTGCACCATGATGTCGCGGCCCCTGACCGGGATCAGCGAGCCGTTGTGGGCCACGCAGTTCTCGGTGTCCGCCTGGTGGCGCGGGATCTTGAAGTAGCTGCGGAAGACCAGCTTGCTCCGCTTGCCCTTGCCGACGATGTCGTAGATACCGTCCGCTCCGCGGTTCGGCCCGATCTCCGCGTTGCAGGTGGCTCCTCCGCCACCGCCCAGCTCGTCGGTGAACACGACCTTGTTCGCCCGCTGGTTGAAGGTGGCCGAGTGCCAGAAGGCGAAGTTGACGTTGTCCTGGACCTGGTCGATCACCCGCGGGCGCTCCGGGTTCCTGATGGAGAACAGGATGCCGTCGCCCATGCAGGCACCGGCCGCCAGGTCCCTGGACGGCAGCACGGTGATGTCGTGGCAGCCGGTGGTCTTGGACACCCCCGGGTTGGTGGGCCCGCCCGGGTTGCCCCCGCCGTCCGGGCCGTCACCGGGGAACAGCACCGGGAAGGCGACGACCTTCGCCTTCTCGGGGGCCCTGCGCGGCACCTTGATGACCGAGATGCCGTCGTGCGGCGGCCGGCAGTCGGGGTAGGCGGCGTTCGGCGAGTAGGAGGCGACATAGATGTAGACGTTGCGGCGCTCGGGCACCAGCGTGTGGGTGTGCGAGCCGCAGGCGGTCTCGACCGCGGCGACGTACTTCGGGTTGCGCTTGTCGCTGATGTCGAAGACCTTCATGCCCTCCCACGAGGACTTCTCCGTCGCCGGCTGGGTGGTGCTGTGGCAACTGCTGTCGCTGCGCGAGGAGTCGGTGGACAGGAACAGCAGGTCGCCGGAGACGGAGATGTCGTTCTGGCCGCCCGGACACAGCACCTGGGCGACCGTCCTCGGGGCCCTGGGGTTGCTGATGTCGAAGATGCGGAAGCCGTCGTAGTTGCCGGCGAAGGCGTACTTCCCCTGGAAGGCCAGGTCGGAGTTGGTGCCCGGCAGCACGTCCTTGGGGATGTTGGCGAGGTGCCGGATGTTGTCGGAGTGGACGACCTCGTCCCGGGCGGGTATCTCGCCGCTCTCGAGGGCGTCCTGCACCTCGGCCCGGTCGCTGCCGGACACCTCCCGGGAGGCGGCCGGACCGTCCCCCGGGTCGGGGGTCGCGGTGGCCGGAGCTGCGGTGAGCAGTGCGGCCAGGAGTCCGGCGGCGGCGGCCGCAACTCCCAGGCGTCTGCCTCGTGTTCGCGGGTCGTTCAACAGGATCACTGTCTTCCTCCCTCGGTCCGTTCGCTCGGGAACGGCACACACCTCCGCAGTATCGTCTTCGCCATGCACATACCAACAGAGGGCAACGGTCACATGGTGAAGTTTTCTGATCAGTGACACGCGGAAGCGTGCTAACACGGTCACGGCACTCACGAGGTGCCGCCCCTCGCACCCGCCCCAGGAGGTCGTCGTGCCCTTCCGTCCCGCGTCCCGTGCGTCGCTCGCCACCGCCTCGCTGGCCGCCCTGGCCGTACTCGCGCTCGGGGCGTGCGACTCCGGCGAGGAGACCGGGTCCGCCGCGGCGGACGGGCCTTCGGTCCTCGTGCCGGGCCTGCCGGGCGAGGACAACCGCACCCTGTCCGCCGAGGAGGCCCGCGAGCAGCGCACCGACGACGATTCACCCAACGCCGCGGACGTCACCTACGCACGCATGATGATCGTGCACCACGAACAGGCGCTGGTCATGACCGACCTGGCGCCGGACCGGGCCGCGTCGGGCGGGGTCAAGCGGCTCGCCGAGCGCATCGCCGCCGCCCAGGGGCCGGAGATCGACGCCATGCGCGGCTGGCTGACCGGGCACGGCAAGAAGGAGACAGAGACGGGTCCGGACGGCGGGCACGGCGGGCACGACCACTCCGCGATGCCCGGGATGGCGACCGAGGCGCAGCTGAAGAAGCTGCGCCAGGCGCGCGGCGAGGCGTTCGACCAGCTCTTCCTCACCCTGATGATCACCCACCACGAGGGCGCGCTCACCATGGTCGCCGACGTGAAGGCCCAGGGGAACAACGTGCAGATCGAGGAGATGGCGGACGACGTGGTGGCGACCCAGACCAGCGAGATCGTGCGGATGCGCGGGATGCTGTGACCGAGGCACCGCCCGAGGCCCCGCCAGGGCGGGTGCGGAGGCCGGCCGGGCCCGGTCAGCGGCGCGTGCGGCGCGGTGTCAGCAGGCCCTCGTCCCGCGCCCGGCCGATCAGCCGGAGCGCCCGGCGGCGGCTGTGCCCGGTGGCGCACATCACCGCGAGCACCGGGTCGGCTCCCTGCCGGTGTGCGGTGCGGTACGTCTGCGCCAGCTGCCGCTGCCCCTCCCGGCCGCCCGGCCAGGCCGGCCTCGCCCGGCGCCCGGTGGGGCGAGGTGCTCCGCCGGACACCGGTCGGCAGGCCTCGGCCAGCGGGCCCTCCAGCCATTCGCCGAGCACCGCGAGGTCGTCGAGGGACAGCGGCGGCTCGGCCCGTACGTCCTCGATCCGCACGCCCTGCGCGGACAGCACCGCGAGCGCCTCCACCCGGGCCCCGTCGGCGAAGGCCAGCCGGACCTCGAACCACGAGGTGACGCCGCCGCTCGCCCGCACGTTCCACGCGTGTCGCACGGTCGTCTCACCATCGCCCGGACAGCGGTCGGAAAGCTGAAGAGAACGATCAGCGAAGGATGCTTCGAGCATACACGGAACGTAACCTCATGATCACACTCCATACGAACGGACACGCGTCCCGTACGGCGCACCGCACCCTGTCAGCGGACGGTGCGCGGTGCCATGCTGGAAGCACCCTGGGAAGGGAGACCCGCCGTGCTGCGTGTCGCCGTCGTCGGTTCGGGACCGAGCGGGTGCTACACCGCGCAGAGCCTCGTGCAGCAGGACGCCGCGGTGCAGGTCGACGTCCTGGACCGGCTGCCCTGCCCGTACGGCCTGGTGCGGTACGGGGTGGCGCCGGACCACGAGAAGATCAAGTCCCTGCAGAACACCCTGCGCACGGTACTGGAGCACGAACGCGTCCGGTTCCTCGGCGGCATCCCGGTCGGCGCGGGCGGCGTGCCCGCCGACCGGCTGCACGACCTGTACCACGCGGTCGTGTACTGCGTCGGCGCCGCCACCGACCGGCGGCTGGGCGTCCCCGGCGAGGATCTGCCCGGCAGCTGGTCCGCGACCGAGTTCGTGTCCTGGTACAGCGCGCATCCGGACGCCACGGAGGACGGGTTCCTGCACGGCGTCCGCTCGGCGGTGGTCATCGGGGTGGGCAACGTCGCCGTGGACGTCACCCGGATGCTGGCCCGCGGTCCGGCCGAGCTGAGCCGAACCGACATGCCGCAGGCGGCGCTCACCGCGCTCGCCGACGGTCGGGTGCGGGACGTCCGCATGGTGGGCCGGCGCGGCCCCTCGCAGGCCCGGTTCACCACCAAGGAGCTGCGCGAGCTGGGCACCCTGCCGGACACCGGGGTCACGGTGGATCCGGCGGAGGCGGCGCTGGACCCCGCGTACCTGGACCCCTCCGCGCTGCCGGGACCGCGGCGCCGCAATGTCGAGGTGCTGCGCGGCTGGGCCGCCCGGCCCCCGGGGGACGCCGCCCACCGGATCGGCCTGCGCTTCTTCCTCCGCCCCGTGGAACTGCTGGCCGAGGCGGGGCGGGTGGGCGCCGTGCGCTTCGAGCGGACGGCACCGGACGGCGCCGGCGGCGTGCGGGGCACCGGACGGTACGAGGAGATCGAGGCGCAGCTGGTGCTGCGGTCGGTGGGGTACCGCGGAGTGCCGGTGGAGGGGCTGCCGTTCGACGCCGTGAGCGGCACCGTGCCGCATGTGGCCGGGCGGGTGCGGCGCGACGGCGACGTCGTCCCCGGAGTGTACGTCGCCGGCTGGATCAAGCGCGGCCCGACGGGGGTCATCGGCACCAACCGCCCCTGCGCGAAGGAGACGGTGGCCTCGGTGCTGGAGGACTCCGCGGTACTCGCCGGCCGGGAGCTGCCCGCCGACCCGCTGCCGGCGCTGCGCGCCGAGGGGCTCCGGCCGGTCGAGTGGTCGGGCTGGCGGGCCATCGAGCGCGCCGAGGCGGAGCTGGGCGCCGCCCTCGGGCGCGGGGTGGTCAAGCTGCCCGACTGGGAGTCCCTGCTGACGGCGGCGCGGACGGCGCAGGACTGAGCCCGGGGGGACGGGTCGCCGGCCGCGCGCCCGCCGGCTCCGGCCCGCTCGGCCGCCGCCCGGTCCTCCCCGCCACGTCGGCCGTCCGGCCGGCATGCTGCCGTGGCCTGGGTGACCTGGGGCGACGGGCAGCCCGGAGGTGATTGTCAGTGGCGGGGTGCAGACTGGCCGGTGTCCAGGACGAAGGCGTCGACGAAGACGCCGCGGAGGTGATCGGCATGACCGAGGTACTGCTCGCCGTGGGCACCCGCAAGGGTCTGTTCATCGGGCGCCGACGGGCTGGCGCCTGGGAGTTCGACGAGAGTCCCTACTTCAACGCGCAGGCCGTGTACTCGGTCGCGATCGACACACGCGGGGCGAACCCGCGGCTGCTGGCCGGCGGCGACAGTGCGCACTGGGGCCCGTCGGTGTTCCACTCCGACGACCTGGGGCGCAGTTGGACCGAGCCGGCTCGGCCGGCCGTCAAGTTCCCCAAGGACACGGGGGCTTCGCTGGAGCGGGTGTGGCAGCTGCACCCGGCCGCCGCGGAGCCCGACGTGGTCTACGCGGGCACGGAACCGGCCGCGCTGTACCGCTCGGAGGACCGCGGGGAGACCTTCGAGCTGGTCCGTCCGCTGTGGGAGCACCCGACCCGGTCGCAGTGGATGCCCGGCGGCGGGGGCGAGGGGCTGCACACGGTGCTCACCGACGCCCGCGACCCACGGGCCGTGACCGTCGCCGTCTCCACCGCGGGCGTGTTCCGCACCACCGACGGCGGTGCGAGCTGGGCGCCCTCCAACTCCGGTGTCTCCGCGGTGTTCCTGCCGGACCCCGACCCCGAGTTCGGCCAGTGCGTGCACAAGGTGGCCAGGGACGCGGCCGACCCCGACCGGCTGTATCTGCAGAACCACTGGGGCGTCTACCGCAGCGACGACGCCGGCGCGCACTGGACCGACATCGGCGAGGGCCTGCCGTCCACGTTCGGATTCGCCGCGGCGGCCCATCCGCACCGGGGCGACACGGCGTATGTGTTCCCGATCAACGCCGACTCCGACCGGGTACCGGCCGACCGGCGGTGCCGGGTCTTCCGGACCGCGGACGCGGGCCGGAGCTGGGAGCCCCTCTCGGCGGGCCTGCCCCGGGAGGACCACTACGGGACGGTCCTGCGCGACGCGCTGTGCACGGACGACGAGGACCGCGCAGGCGTGTACTTCGGCAATCGCAACGGAGAGCTGTTCGCCTCGGACGACGAGGGTGACAGCTGGCGGCAGTTGGCCTCGCATCTGCCGGACGTGCTGTGTGTGCGGGCCGCGGTGGTCGGATGAGCCGGACCGGGGGGAGTCGGCCGGGGCCCGGCCTTGGCCACCGGTTGATCGCCGTCACCCGTACGGCAGTAGGGTGACGCCGTGGCACCACGACCCTTGCACGAAATCGTCGAATCAGGCTGGGCCAAGGCCCTGGAACCGGTCGCCGGGCGGATCACCGCCATGGGCGAGTTCCTGCGCGCGGAGATCGCCGCCGGCCGTACCTACCTCCCGTCCGGGCCGCATGTCCTGAGGGCCTTCCAGCAGCCCTTCGACGAGGTACGGGTCCTGATCGTGGGACAGGACCCGTATCCGACGCCGGGCCATGCGGTGGGGCTGTCCTTCTCGGTCGCCCCGGAGGTGCGCCCACTGCCCGGCAGCCTCCTCAACATCTACCGCGAGCTCGGCACCGACCTGGGCCTGCCCCAGCCGGCCAGCGGGGACCTGACGCCGTGGACCCAGCAGGGGGTGCTGCTGCTCAACAGGGCGCTCACCACCGCTCCGCGCCGTCCGGGCGCCCACCGGGGCAAAGGCTGGGAGGAGGTCACGGAGCAGGCCATCCGGGCGCTGGCCGGGCGCGGCAAGCCGCTGGTGTCCATCCTGTGGGGCCGCGACGCCCGCAACCTGCGTCCACTGCTCGGCGATCTCCCGGCGGTGGAGTCCGCCCATCCCTCCCCGATGTCCGCCGACCGCGGATTCTTCGGCTCCCGCCCCTTCAGCAGGGCCAACGACCTGCTGATGCGGCAGAGCGGGCAGCCGGTCGACTGGCGTCTGCCGTGACGGACGGCTTCCTGGCCGTCGACTCCGGCGGCTCCGGCCTGCGCCTGGCCGTCGGCACCGCGGAGCGCGGACCGCTGGGACGGCGAGTGTCGCGGGAGCCGGTGCGCACCGGGGCACGGGGTGTCGACCCGGAGCATCTGCTGGAGCAGCTGCTGCCGATGGCGCGGGCGCTGTCGGCGGAGGCAGGGCTGGAGCGGATCGGCACCGTCGTCGTCGGAGCCGCCGGACTGGCCACTCTCGGCGACGCCCTGCGCGCCGAGCTGCCGGGCGCGCTCGACCGGGAGCTGGGCGCCCGGACGGTGGCGCTCGCCGCCGACGCCGTGACCGCCTACGTCGGCGCCCTGGGGCCGCGGGCCGGTGCCGTGGTCGCCGCGGGCACCGGACTGGTCGCGGTCGGCACCGATCTGGCGCGGTGGCGCCGGGCGGACGGCTGGGGCCATCTGCTGGGCGACTGCGGAGGCGGCGCATGGATCGGCCGGGCCGGCCTGGAGGCGGCACTGCGCGCCCATGACGGCAGGGAGGGCGGGTCCGCCGTGCTGCTGGCCCGCGCCGAGGAGCGGTTCGGTCCGGTGGCGGAGCTGCCCGGCCGGCTCTATCCGCGGCCGGACCGGCCCGCCGTGCTCGCGTCCTTCGCACCCGACGTGGCCGCCGGAGCCGACGGCGACCCGGTCGCCGCGGGCATTCTGCGCGCCGCCGCCCGGCACCTGGCCGACTCGGCCGCCGCGGTGTGCCCGGCCGGGGGCGCGCCCCGGGTGGCCGTCACCGGCGGGTTGCTGAGGCTCGGCGAGCCGCTCACGGTACCGCTGGAGGAGGAGCTGGCGCGGCGGCTGCCGCAGGCCCGTCCGGTACCGGCCACGGGCGAGCCGCTGGACGGCGCGGTGCGGATCGCGGGCGACCTGGCCACCGGGTCCCTCACGCTCCCGGACGACGCCCGGATGCTGACGGTGACGACTTGCTGAACGCCTGACGGCGGGTGACCGGATCGCTCCCCCGCGGGGAGGGGAATCATGCCGATGTCGGCCGATCCGTACATCACTCTTCCGACAAAACCGGACGGATACCGCTCACCTGCACCCTCCCCGAACAGGGGAGCACACAAAGCCAGTAACATGCGGCGCCATGAGTTCCCCCACTGGGCCCGCGTCCGGCCTGCCAGTACGAATGCCGCGCCCCCGCCAGCCCGGACGGCACCGCCGTCCCGAACCCGCGGTGGCTCCCGAGGGCGCGCCCGCGCTCGTCCTCGCGGTGCCGGGCACGCCCAGTGGTGCCACGCGGGGGCTCGCCGAGGAAGTCGTCAGCATCGCCCGCTCCGAGCTGCCGGGACTCGACGCGCTGATCGGGTACCTCGACGGGGACGACACGGAGTTCCCGACGCTGCAGTCCGTGCTCGTGCACACCGCCCAGGAGCGCACCGCCCGCTACGAGCAGGCGCTCGCCGCCGGTGTCGAGGCCCGGGAGCCCGAGGGCCCGGTCGCCGTGGTGGTGCCGCTGCTGGCCGGCCCGGACAGCGCCCTGCTGCGCCGGATCCGTCAGGCCGTGATGGACAGCCGGGTCGCCGCCGAGCTGACCGATGTGCTGGGCCCGCACCCGCTGCTGGCGGAGGCGCTGCACGTGCGCCTCTCCGAGGCCGGTCTGGCCCGCGCGGACCGCGCCCGGCTGTTCACCGTGGCGACCGCAGCGGACGGCATCATCCTGGCGTCCGTGGGCGGCGAGGAAGCCGTGCAGGCCGCCGGGATCACCGGCATGCTGCTGGCCGCGCGGCTGGCCGTGCCGGTGATGGCCGCGGCGCTGGACCAGGAGGGTTCGATCGTCTCCGTGGCCGAGCAGCTGCGTTCCTCCGGCTCGCAGCAGCTGGCACTCGCACCGTATCTGATCGGCCCCGAGATCGACGCGGCCCTGCTGGAGGAGGCCGCCAAGGAGGCGGGCTGCTCGGCGGCCGAGGCGCTCGGCCCGTATCCGGCCGTGGGCAAGCTGGCGCTGGCCAAGTACACGACGGCGCTGGGCATCACCCCGCAGCAGCCGCAGGGCGCGCAGGTCCGCTGACCCGTCGCCCCCGGCCCGCGTACCACTGCAAGGGCCCGCTCCGGACGCGGAGCGGGCCCTTCGCGTACGGAGCACGGCCGGTTCGACGGGCCGTCGGAGAGCCGTTCGGAGTCGCGTTCGGGGCCTCGGCTGGGCCCCGGCCTGCGGCCTGTGGCCGCACCGGGCGGCGCGGTGCGGCCGGCTGCCGTCCGCACAACGCCGTGCCGGGCGGCACAGGACGGACCGGCGCACGTCAGCGCACCAGGACGGTCGCCCGGACAGACCGCCGATGCACCCCGTGTCAGGGCCGCCGTACCCCAGGGGCGCGGCGGCACGCCGCGGGCGGGTACGGTCGGCGGCTCAGCCGAGGACCACGCAGGAGGCCGCCGGGACGTCGATGGCCCCGGCCGGCCGGGGCATTCCGGTCCGGTCGTCGACCGCGAACCAGGTCACGTCCCCGGAGCGCTCGTTCGCCGCGTACAGCACGCCGTGCGACTCCGCGAGCGCCCTGGGCCAGTGGCCGCCGCAGGGCACGGTCCCGGTCAGCCGCAGCCCCTCTCCCTCCACGGCGAGCACCGAGAGCACGTCCTCGCCGCGGGTCGCGGTCCACACGAACCGCCCGTCGGGCGAGGCGACGATGCCGGAGGGATACGCGTCCCCGGCCGGGGCGCCCGGCAGCACCGCCGTCTCGGTGAGCGGACGCAGCGAGCCGGCGGTCGCGTCCCAGCGGCAGACGGTGACCGTCGGCGCGAGCTCGTTGACGACGTACGCGAGCGAGCCGCTCGGGTGGAAGGCCAGGTGACGGGGGCCGGAGCCGGGGCGCAGCGCGATCTCCCGGTGCACTGACAGGGCGGCGTCGGTGAGGGTACAGACCCGCACCGAGTCGGTGCCCAGGTCCACGCAGAGCGCCCACCGCCCGCTCGGGTCGGGCTGCACCTGGTGGGCGTGCGGGCTCTGCTGCCGTGCCGGATGCGGGCCGGAGCCGGTGTGCCGCAGGGCGCCGGACGGCGCCTCGGCGAGCGTGCCGTCCGGGCGGACCGGCAGGGCGGTGACGCTGCCGGATCCGTAGTTGGCGGTCAGCAGGTGCCCGGCGAACAGACTCAGGTGCGTGGGCCCCTTGCCGCCGACGGACACCCGCGGGCCGGCCTGCTCGGGCGTCTCGCCGTGGACACGGTACGCGGCCGCCGCCCCGTCGTCGGTCTCGCTGACGGCGTAGAGGGTGCCGCCGTCGGGCGCCAGGGCCAGATAGGAGGGGTCGGGGACGCCGTCCAGGCTGCCCAGTACGGTCAGCGCGCCGCTGTCCGGGGCGACCGCGGCCCACACGATGCCGGGGCCGCCGGCCGCCGTGAACGACCCGATGAACGCCCGCCGCTGCCGCCCGCCGCCCGCTGCCACCGCTGTCCCCTCTCGTCCTGGTCCGTCCGGGGTGACGCTAGCAGTTGATCATGTAAGGTCTAGACCAGACTGCCCGAGGGGCGGGCGTCGTGTCGGCTCAGGCGCCGACCAGGGGCGACCGCGAGGGGGCGCGCAGGGGCGCGGCGAGTTCGGCCAGGGCGCGCTCCACGCCGTGCAGATGGGCCAGGGCGGGCTCGCCCGCCTGCGGCCGTTCGTCGTGCGCGGGGAGGTCCCGGCCGTCCGTGAGCGCCTCGACCGCGGCCTCGACCCGCCAGCAGGCCGCGGCCAGCCGGGCGTCGTGCGAGGCCTCGGGGTCGGCGGCCACGGCGACCAGTCCACGGATCTCCCGGGCGCAGTCGTCGAGCAGCGCGAGCACCCGGCGGGCCCGCCGCTTGCGGCCGAGCATCGGGTTCAGCGGGTGCACCAGCGGTGCGACCGCGAGCCGCACCCGGCCGAGCAGCTGCTCCAGTTCGGCCACCCGGGGTGCCGGGTCCGCGCCCTCGGCGCCCGCGAGACGGGCGGCGGCCTCCGCCGTGCACGCGTGGACGCAGCGCAGCGCCCGCTGGATCCAGCCGTCGTTGACGGCGTGCGTGGTGACCGGCAGGAGCAGCAGTACCGCGAGCGCGGCACCGAGCGCGCCCACACCGGTCTCGGCCAGCCGCAGGGCGAGCAGACCGGGGCTGAGCACGCCCAGGAGCCCGTAGAGCAGCGAGGCGAGCAGGGTGACGCAGAGCATCATCCAGGAGTACGACACGGCGGCCGTGTAGAAGATGCCGAAGACACAGACCGCCGCGAGGACCGCGGTGGGCACGGCCGAGCCGGCCACCGGGACGGCGACGACCAGGCCGAGCCCGATACCGACCACCGTTCCGAGGACCCTGCGGAAGCCGCGCACCAGGGTCTCGCCACGCGAAGTGGTGTTGACGAAGATCCACCAGGTGGCGCCGACCGCCCAGTACCAGCGCTGTCCGGACACCAGCTGGCCCACGACGAGGGCGAAGCCCGCGCCGGCCGTGGCCTGGATCGCCTGGCGGGTGGTGATACGGGCCAGGCCGGTGCCGGCCGGCGGGGCGGGGGCTGCGGCCGGCGGGATCCGGCGCTCGTAGCACCACACGCCGAAGCGCACCGCCGCGGCGGTGGCCACGGAGAGCAGCACGGCCACGTACAGCTCGGGGAGCTGGCCGGTGGTGGCGTGCAGGAACTGCGCCACGAAGAAGGTCATGAACGCGAACACACCGAGGCTGTGCCCGCGCGGACCCCAGCGGCGGGCGTACACGCCCGCGCCGACGATGGCGAGGAAGGTCAGGTCGCGGGCGACCGGCTGGTCGTGCAGGGCGGCCGCGGCGGCGAGCACGGGCAGGCCGACGGCCGGCAGCAGCGCGGTGGTGACCGCCTGGCCGCGCACGGTGGCGTCGGTGACGGTGAACAGGGCGAGCAGCGCGGCGAGCCCGCCGGTGACGGCACCGGCGAGCGAGTGTCCGGCCAGGCCGCAGACGACCACGGCCAGCCCGATGCCGAGCACGGCCCGGGTGGCGAAGCGCAGCCGCGCCCGCCCCGGGTCCGGAGCCACGAACACCCTCTTCAGCACTGCGTACCGCCCCCTCGGACTTCGGAGATCACGTCGGCATGAAAAAGGCGCCGCGGGATCCGCAGCGCCATCGACGCCTCTATATCAGCATCTCTGCCGCCACTGGCTCAAGAGCCGCTTCCAGCGATAGGCCATTGGTACAGTGGACAGGCGCGTGGACGGTCCACGGGCGGGCCATCGGCCCAACGGTGGACAGGAGGCAGGGACCACATGGCCGTGGACGAACTGGACACCCGTATCCTTCGGCTGCTGCTGGAGCAGCCGCGCACCAGCGTGCGCGAGTACGCCCGCATTCTCGGGGTGGCCCGAGGCACGGTGCAGGCGCGTCTCGACCGGCTGGAGCGGGACGGTGTGATCACCGGGACGGCCCCCAGCCTCTCCCCCGCCGCGCTCGGCCACCCGGTGCTGGCCTTCGTCCACATCGAGGTCACCCAGGGGCATCTGGACGACGTGGGGGACGCGCTTGCCGGGGTGCCCGAGATCGTCGAGGCCTTCTCCATCACCGGCGGCGGAGATCTGGTGACCCGGGTGGTCGCGCGGGACAACGCCCATCTGGAGGACGTGATCCAGAAGCTGATCAGCCTGCCCGGTGTGGTCCGCACCCGTACCGAGGTGGCGCTGCGCGAGCGCGTCGCGCCGCGGCTGCTGCCGCTGGTGGAGTCGATCGGGCGGGCCGCCGCCGAGTGACGGTCCGTGGGCGTGGGGAGGTTTTACCCGCGACGGTGATCGGATCGCCCCGCTGATCCGTATCTCCTGGTGTCCGAGCCTGTCTTCGTCCCAGGAGGCCCGATGCGCATCACGCGCACCACGGCAGGAGCCGGCTTCGTCGGCGGTGCCCTGGTCCTCACCCTCAGCGCGCTCGCCTACCCCGCGGTACTCGGGGTGCAGAACACCGCGGGCGGCAAGGACCGCGTGGTCGCCAACACGCGGTTCGGACCGCTCACCGAGGCCGACCGCGACTTCGTGGTCAAGGTCCGGGCGGCCGGACTGTGGGAGTACCCGCTGGGGCTGATGGCGATCGAACGGGGCACGACGCCGGAGATGAAGGAGGCCGGCGAGCATCTGGTCGTGGGGCACGCGCGGCTCGACGCCACCTGCCGCAAGATCGCGCCCGACTTGGGCATCACGCTGCCCAACCAGGCCTCTCCGCAGCAGCAGCAGTTCGTGTCGACCGTGGACGGGACCACGGGAAGGCAGTTCGACACCACCGCGGTCAACATCATGCGGATCACGCACGGCCAGATCTTCCCGGCCATCGCCAACATCCGGGCCAACACCAAGAACTCGCTGGTACGTCAGCTGGCCGACCAGGCCAACGACACCGTGCTCGATCACATCACGGTGCTGGAGAAGACCGGCCTGGTCAACTTCGACCAGGTCAACTTCCAGCAGACCGCCCCGCCGGACCTGCCCGACGTGCAGCTCACCCCGCCGCCGCCGCGGCCCGGTGAGCCGGTGACCGCCCTGACCGAACCGCCGGGGCTGGAGGTGAACACCACCTCGCCGACACCCACCCCGTCGGCCGGCTGACGGCGCCCTGGCGGGGCGGGCTCGCGCAGCCGCCCGGAACGACCTTCGGCGGGGCGGCCTTCCGCAGGCGTCAGGAACCCCGGCGCGGCCGGCCCCGCCGGCCGCCGCCCCTGGTGCCGCCGGGCCCGGAGCCGCGCCGGGCACCCCCGGCGGACGTCCTGCCCCCGGCCCGCCCGCCCGACCTGCCCGGCCTTCCGGCGGGCTGCTGTCCGGACTGCGTGCGCGCGGCGGGCGTACGGCGTGTCCCGCCGGGCTCGGCGTCCTGCTGCTGGGCGGCCGGTCTGCGCCCCCGGGTGCTGTTGACGGTCCGGCCGCGGACGATGCCGATGAACTCCTCGACCAGGTCGGTGTGTGCGTCCTGCGGCCAGGACAGTGCCACGCCGGACTGCGGTGCGTCGGCGACGGGCCGGTGGGCGAGGTCCTTGCGGTGGTGCAGCCGGGCCAGGGAGAGCGGGACGACGAGGACGCCGATGCCGGCCGCCACCAGTTCCACGGCGTCCGCGGTGGTCGCGGGACGCTCGAGGGCAGGGCGGCCCGGCAGCCGCTCCCAGCCGAGAACGTCGTCGAGTGGGTGCAGCACGATGTCGTCGGCCAGGTCCTCCAGGGACACCTCGTCGGCCGCCGTGACCAGATGGTCCTTGGGGACCACCACCACGGTCGTCTCGGTGTAGAGAGGGATGGCGCTGAGGAGCGTCCGGTCGACCGGCAGCCGCACCAGGCCCGCGTCGGCCTCGCGGCCGAGCAGCACCTCGCCCGCCCGGGCGGCGGTGATCAGGGCCAGCGACAGCGGGACGTCCGGCAGCCGCTCGCGCCAGATGCGCACCCATTTGTCGGGCATCACCCCCGGGACGTAGGCGAGCCGGAACGCGGGGGATTCTTCCGAGCCTGTCACCCGGCCAGGTTACCGGGCGTGGTCGGGGCCGCGAGACCGGCTTGCTCGGGCGGGAGACCAGCTTGCTCGGGCCGGGTGACCAGCTTGCTCGGGCCTGGAGACCAGCTTGCTCGGGCCGGGAGACCAGCTTGCTGGGGCCGGGAGACCGGCGTGGTCGGGCGGGAGACCGGCGTGGTCGGGGGCCGCGCACATGCTCGATACCCTGGACGCCATGACGTCGCACCAGAGCACCCAGACCATGAAGCCCGCGACCGCGGCGAAGAAGCTGGGTGTGTACCTCGAGGCCACCCCCGCCGAGTTCCGGGAGGGCGTCGTCTCGCGCGCCGAACTGAACGCGCTCCAGGCCGACCCTCCCGCCTGGCTGCGGGACCTGCGCCGGGACGGTCCGCACCCCCGCCCGGTGGTCGCCGCCAGACTGGGCGTCTCCATCGCCGGGCTGCGGCGCGGCGGCGTGACCGAGGCGCTCACCACCGAGCAGATCGAGGCCCTGAAGCAGGATCGGCCCGAGTGGCTGGAGCGCGAGCGCGCCGTCCAGGCCGACGTCCGCAAGGAGACGGCCCGGGTGAAGAAGCTGCACGCCGAGCGGGCGGAGCGGGCCTGACCCTCCTCCCGGTGTCACCGGAGCCCGGTGGGAAACCCGGCGCCGTAGGGCGGCCGACGGGCCGGAGGGAGTGAGGACGGATGAAGTACGGCGATCTGGTCCACACGGTCCGGGAGCAGAGCCAGGGGATCGGCCGGGACGAGGCCGAGCGCGCGGTGTCGGCGGTGCTCGGCACCCTGGTGGAGCGGCTTCCCGCGGGGCTGGCCCGGCATCTGGTCGCCCAGCTGCCGCACGAGCTGGCCTGGCTGACGGGCAGCGCTGCGGTCGCGCGCTCAGGGCCCGACGGGTCGGAGCGGCCGGTGTCCGGCGAGCGGTTCGGGCTCACCGCGTTCGCCGGACGGGTGGCCTGGCGGGCCGGGATCGGTGAGGAGGAGGCGCTGCAGCGCTCGGCCGTGGTGCTGAACGTGCTGGACGCCTTCGTCTCCCCCGAGGAGATGAGCAAGGTGGCGGGGGCGCTGCCCGCCGACATCCGGGAGCTGCTGCCGGTCACGCGCGCGCTGGAGACGGAGGTCTGACGCGCCGGCCCGGACCCCGGACCCCACCTGCGGCGCGGGCCCGCCGCCTCCGGCTCGGTCGCCGCCCCGGGGAACTGCCTCGCACCCCGCTCCGCCTCCGGGACCTCTGCGTGGTCCGCGGGCCGCCCACCACGTGCGGCCGGCACCTGCGGTCGGCACCTGCGGTCAGCCCGCCGCAGCGGTCAGCCCTCCGCCTCCGGCCTGCCGAACAGGTCCGCCCAGCCCGGCGGCAGCTGGGCCAGCAGATGGCTCAGCCGCCCCGACGGCACCGAGTCGGAGACGGTGGACAGCACCGCGCAGGCGTCCCACTCCGCGGTCCGCGGCCTCGCCCCGGTCTGCTGGGCCACCCGGCGCAGGAACTCCTCCCGGCCGAACGACTCGGGGGTCCCGCGCTCCAGACGCAGCACGTCGTCCAGGGGGGCGGGCAGCTCCGAGGCGAGGTCCGATGCCTCGTCGGGGACGATCCGGGACGCCAGCACCCACAGGACCGCCTCGCTGACCTGCTCGGCCTCCTCCTGGCTGTGGTACTCCCCGCGGTCGCGGACCCGGGTCAGGAAATCGTCGAGCCTCACGACGCGCCTCCTTCTGCCGGTCCCCGCCCGGGTGCCCGCGGCAGGCGCGCCGTAACCGCCGGACCCGCGCAGGGGCCGGTCAGGCGGCCGTCCCCGCGGCACCGGCAGCCCCCGCGGCCGGGGACCGGACGAGGCGCTCCCTGGCCGGGGCGCCGTGCTCCGGCTCGCGCCCGTCGTCCGCGCCTTCCTCGGCATCCCGGTGGATCGGCACGTCCGTGCCGGTCAGCGGTAAGCCCGTACCGCCGCGCCGGGCGGCGACGATCTCCGCCGCGATGGACAGGGCGGTCTCCTCGGGGGTCCGGGCGCCCAGGTCCAGGCCGATCGGAGAACGCAGCCGGGCCAGCTCCCGCTCGCCGAGGCCCGCGGCGCGCAGCCGGCCCTCGCGGTCGGCGTGGGTGCGGCGCGAGCCCATCGCCCCGACGTACGCCACCGGCAGCCGCAGCGCCTCCGTCAGCAGCGGTATGTCGAACTTGGCGTCGTGGGTGAGGACGCACAGCACCGTCCGGGCGTCGGTGGCGGTGCGCTGCAGATAGCGGTGCGGCCAGTCGACGACGACCTCGTCGGCGTCGGGGAAGCGGGCCCGGGTGGCGAAGACCGGCCGGGCGTCGCACACGGTGACGTGGTAGCCGAGGAAGCGGGCGGTGCGCACCAGTGCCGCGGCGAAGTCGATCGCACCGAAGACGATCATGCGGGGCGGCGGCGCGCTCGTCTCGACCAGCAGGGTGAGGCCGCCTGGACAGTGCGAGCCGTCCTCGGCGATGTCCACGACGCCGGTACGGCCGGTGTCCAGCAGGGCGCGGGCCTCGGCCGCCGCCGTACGGTCCAGGGCGGCGGAGCCGCCTAGCCCGCCCTGGGAGGTGCCGTCCGGGCGCACCAGCAGCGCATGCCCGAGAAGCTCCACGGGGCCTCGCACGACCCGGGCGAGGGCGGCGGGCTCGCGCCCGGCGGCGGCCCGCGCCGCCGCCCCGAGCACGGCCCGGCCTGCCTCGTCGGCACGCACCGGCGCCACCAGCACATCGATGACCCCGCCGCAGGTCAGCCCGACCGCGAAGGCGTCGTCGTCGCTGTACCCGTACCGCTGCCGGACGGCCGTCCCGTCGGCGAGGACCCGGGTGCACAGCTCGTGGACCGCGCCTTCCACGCAGCCTCCGGAGACGGAGCCGATCGCCGTGCCGTCCGCGTCGACCGCCAGGGCGGCGCCCGGGCCGCGGGGTGCGCTGCCGTCGACGGAGACGACGGTGGCGACCGCGAACTCCCGGCCCTGCTCCAGCCATTCGTGCAGTTCGCCCGCGATGTCAAGCATCCGGGCCCCCTGCGGCGAGGACGCGGTCGGGCCGGATCGGCAGCCGGCGGTGGCGGCGGCCGGTGGCGTGCCAGACGGCGTTGGCGATGGCCGCGGCGGCACCGACGATGCCGATCTCGCCGATGCCCTTGATGCCGACCGGGTCGTCCGGGTAGGGGTCGTCCACCCAGTCCGCCTCGATGTGCGGCACGTCTGCGTGCGCGGCGATGTGGTAGCCGGCGAGATCGGCGCCGTAGTGGCCGCCGGTGATCCGGTCGCGCACCGTCTCCTCGTGCAGGGCCATGGACAGGCCCCAGGTCATGCCGCCGATGAACTGCCCGCGCGCGGTGAGCGGGTTGACGATGCGGCCGGCCGCGAAGATGCCGAGCATGCGGCGCACCCGCACCTCGCCGGTGCCAGGGTCGACGGCGACCTCGGCGAACTGCGCGCCGAAGGAGTACCGTTCGCGCGCTTCGAGGGCGGCGATGGCCTCGGTGGTGTCGGAGCGCACGGTGATGCCCTCCGGCGGCAGGGCGCCCGCGCCCAGGGCGAGGCGCTCGCGCAGTTCCCCGGCGGCGGCCGTGACCGCCCATGCCCAGGAGCGGGTTCCGGTGGAGCCGCCGGCGATCATCGCCGGTCCGAAGGCGCTGTCGCCGATCCGGACCCGGACCCGGTCGGGGGCCACCCGGAGGGCGTCGGCGGCGACCAGGGTGAGGGCGGTACGGGCGCCGGTGCCGATGTCGGCGGCGGCGATCCGCACGGTGAAGGTGCCGTCGGGCTCCGCCGTCACCGCCGCCGTGGAGGGGCCTGCGCCGGACGGGAACGACGCGGCGGCGGTGCCGGTGCCGAGCAGCCAGCGGCCCTCCCTGCGGACGCCGGGGCGCGGGTCACGGCGGTCCCAGCCGAACCGGCGGGCGCCCTCGCGGAAGCACGCGTCCAGGTTGCGCCCGCTGAACGGCAGCCCGGACACCGGCCCGTGGTCGGGCTCGTTGCGCAGCCGCAGTTCGACGGGATCGAGGCCGAGCTTCTCGGCGAGTTCGTCGAGCGCCGACTCCAGTGCGAAGGAGCCCGGCGCCTCGCCCGGCGCGCGCATCCAGGTCGGGGAGGGCACGTCGAGGCGGACCACCTCGTGGGCGGTGCGGTGGGCGTGGGCGTCGTACATCACCCGGGAGGGCAGCGTGGCGGGCTCCACGAACTCGTAGACGGCGGAGGTCCGGTTCACCGAGTGGTGGTCCAGTGCGCGCAGCCGTCCGTCGGTGTCGGCACCGAGCCTGATCCGCTGGACGGTGGGGCTGCGGTGCCCGGTGAGGGAGAACATCTGCCGGCGGGTCAGGACGACGCGCACCGGGCGGTCCAGGACGCTCGCGGCCATCGCGGCGGCGACCTGGTGGGCGCGGATGCCCTTGCTGCCGAAGCCGCCGCCGACGTGCTCGGAGCGCACCCGCACCGCCGAGGGGTCGAGCGAGAAGAGGTTCGCCAGCTCGCCCTGGATCCAGGTGGCACCCTGGTTGGAGTCGACGACGTCGAGCCGGCCGTCCTCCCAGCGGGCGGTCGCCGCGTGCGGCTCCATCATGGCGTGCTGCTCTTCGGGAGTGGTGTACTCCGCGTCCAGGACGACGGCGCAGGCGGCGAGTTCGGCGGTGAGGTCGCCCTTCTCGGTGACGGCCGGCATCTGGCCCTCGGCCGGGTACGCCGCGGGGCGGTCGGCGGTGAAGTCGACGTCGTGCGGTTCCTCGTCGTACGTCACGGCGAGGGTCTCGGCGGCTTCCCGGGCCTGTTCCGGTGTCTCGGCCACGACGAGTGCGACGGGCCAGGCCGCGTGCGGCACCCGGTCGTCCTGGAGGACGGCGGCGGTCGGGTCGGGGGCGCCCAGCATGCCGACGTAGTCGGTGTTCAGGCGCGGGGCGTTGCCGTGGTGCAGGACGGCGAGCACGCCGGGCAGCGCCAGGACGGGCTCGCTGTCGATGGCGCGGATGCGGCCCCGGGTCACGCTGGACGTGACCAGCCAGCCGTGCACGAGACCGGGGAACGGCAGCTCCGCGGCGTAGCGGGCGGCTCCGGTGACCTTGTCGCGGCCCTCCACGCGGGTGTGCGCGGTGCCGACGGCGCCCTGGGCGGTGGTGACGCCGGCGGTGGCGGTGGCGGTGGTGGAGGTGGTCATCGGGCGGCCTCCACGGCGAGTTCGGTGAGCACGGCCACGACGAGGTTGCGCAGGAGGGTCACCTTGTACGCGTTGCCGGGCAGGGGCGTGGCCGCGGCGAGCTCGGTGTCCGCGGCGGCGGCGAAGGCGGTGGCGTCGGCCGGGGCGCCGGTCAGGGCCCGTTCGGCGGCGCGGGCCCGCCACGGGTGGGAGGCGACCGCGCCGAGGGCCAGCCGGACCTCGCGCACGGTGCCGTCCCGTACGTCGAGCGCGGCGGCGACCGAGCCGATGGCGAAGGCGTACGAGGCGCGCTCGCGCACCTTGCGGTAGCGGGAGCGGGCGGCGGCCGGGGCGGGCGGAAGGGTGACCCCGGTGATCAGCGCACCGGGCGGCAGCGCGGTCTCACGGTGCGGGGTGTCGCCGACGGGGAGGTAGAGGTCCCCGAGCGGCAATGCTCCCGGCCCGTCGGCCGTTTCGTAGGTGACGACCGCGTCCAGGGCGGTGAGCGCCACGCCCATGTCGGAGGGGTGCACCGCCACGCAGTGCTCGGAGGCCCCGAGGATCGCGTGGTTGTGGTGCTCGCCCTCGATCGCGGGGCAACCGCTGCCGGGATCTCGCTTGTTGCAGGGTCGGGTCGGATCGGTGAAGTAGCCGCAGCGGGTGCGCTGGAGCAGATTGCCGCCGACGGTGGCCATGTTGCGCAGCTGTCCGGAGGCGCCGGCCAGCACGGCCTGGGCCAGCACCGGGTAGCGGCGGCGGACGGCGGGGTGGGCGGCGAGGTCGCTGTTGGTGGCGGTGGCTCCGATGCGCAGGCCGCCCTCGGGCGTGGGTTCGATGCCGTCGAGGGGCAGTTCGCGGACGTCGACGAGCCGGGCGGGCCGTTCGACGCCGGTCTTCATCAGGTCGACGAGATTGGTGCCGCCACCGAGGAACCGGGCGGCCGGGTCGGCGTCGAGGAGGGCGACGGCACCGGGGACGTCGGTGGCGCGCTGGTATCCGAACTCCCTCATACGGCGGCCTCCTCGGACTCGGCGGCGCGTGCCACCGCCTGGACGATGGACACGTATGCGCCGCAACGGCACAGGTTGCCGCTCATCCGCTCGCGGATCTCCTCCGCGGTCAGCGGCGGCGGCCCGGCCTCGGGGCGCACGTCGTCGGTGGCGGCGCTGGGCCAGCCCGCCGCGTGCTCGCGCAGGACGGCGACGGCCGAGCAGATCTGGCCGGGCGTGCAGTAGCCGCACTGGTAGCCGTCGGCGTCGAGGAAGGCCTGCTGCACCGGGTGCAGCCGCTCCTGGTCGGCCAGGCCCTCGATGGTGGTGATCTCGCGGCCGTCGGCGGCCACCGCCAGTTGCAGGCAGGCGACGGCGCGGCGGCCGTCGAGCAGGACGGTGCAGGCACCGCACTGCCCCTGGTCACAGCCCTTCTTGGTGCCGGTCAGATCGAGCCGCTCGCGCAGCGCGTCGAGCAGGGTGGTGCGGTGGTCGACGGACAGCGGGTACTTCTCGCCGTTGACGTGCAGGGTGATGTCACTGGACGGCGACAGCGGGGCTGGGGCCATGATCAGCCTTCTTCTGTGTCTGGTGAAAGGTAAGGCGCTGTGCAGGAGATGGCGCCGGCTGTGTGTGGGGTGGCGCTGTACGTGGCAGGGGCCGGCGGCGCCGGAAGGGCGCGGCGCGGGAAACGGAGTGCGTGGCCGTGGCAGTCCGTCCGGTCGCAGCGCCGGGGTCCGACGCTAAGGTGGAGGCAACCGGACGACTGTCCGTTCATGAGAAAACGTAACGGACAGCTGTCCGGTTAGCAAGGCCGGAATTCGGCCGCGGACCCGCCGGGAGGACGAGTGGGGCAGCCGAGGAGGGACACACCGCTGCGCTCCGACGCGCAGCGCAACCGCGAGCGGATCCTCGCCGTGGCCCTGGCCGAACTGACCCGGTGCCCGGACGTCCCGCTGAGCACGATCGCCCGGAAGGCGGGGGTCGGACAGGGCACCTTCTACCGCAACTTCCCCAGCCGCGAGGCCCTCGTCCTGGAGATCTACCGCCACGAGATGCAGCAGGTCGCCGACCGCGCGGCCGGACTGCTCGCCGACCGGGAACCCGACCGGGCGCTGCGGGAGTGGATGGACCACCTGGCCCGGTTCGCCATGACCAAGGCGGGCCTCGCGGACGCCATCCGCCAGGCGACGAGCACACCCGGCGGCCCGGGCAGGCCCGCCAACACCCCGGTGCTGGAGGCGACCGAGCTGCTGCTGCGCAGCAACGAGGAGGCCGGCACCATCCGTGCGGGTGTGACCCCGGAGGACTTTCTCCTCGCCATCGCCGGCCTGTGGCAGATCGAACCCCGCGGCGACTGGCAGACACGCGCGGGCCGGCTGCTGGACCTCGTCATGGACGGCCTGCGGGCGGGCGCGCCCGGTCGCTGAGGGCGCGCGGGAGAGCCGGATCCGGGAGCCCGGGACTTCTCGGTCACGCGTGCGATATCTGCACGCCTGCGAATGCACCCGTGCGCCCCCGCGTACTGGGGATGGCAAGCGGCCACGGGGAGTTGGACCGGGCAGAACAAAGACTTGAGCAACAGACCGGTGTGCATCACCGGTTGTGTCCGCGTGTCGGCCGAAGCAGGTGGTGATCCATGAGCGAGGCCCAGCCCGAACCCGTCTGGACGTCAGGCACTGCACCCGGCATATTCCCGTTTGCCGGTCACGCTATCGCATTGTTCCGTCGCCCGCTGGATTTTCTCGAATCCCTGCCCGTCCACGGCGATCTGGTGGAGATACGCCTGGGACCACGGCGTGCCTGGGTGGCCTGTGATCCGCGGCTGGTCCACCGGATCCTCATGGACCCGCGGACCTTCGACAAGGGCGGCCCGCTGTACGACCGGCTGCGCACCCTGATGGGCGACGGCCTGGTGACCTGCCGTCAGGACGACCACCGGCGGCAGCGCAGGATGCTCCAGCCCGCCTTCCGCCCGTCCCGCGCCGCCGACTGCACCCGGGTGGTCACCGAGGAGACCGAGGCCGTGTGCCGGGGCTGGCGCGCCGGGCAGCGCGTCGACGTCACGGCGGAGATGCTGGCCCTGACCACGGGGGTGACCAGCCGGCTGCTCTTCTCCGACTCCCTGGACGCCGGGCGGGCCGCCGCCGTACGCGCGTGCCTGGCCGTCGTCGTCCGCGGTCTCTTCGTCCGTACGGTCGTCCCGGTCGACGCCCTGTACCGTCTGCCCACGCCGGGCAACCGGCGCTACCGGCACGCGGTGCTCCGGCTGCACACCCTCATCGACGCGATCATCGCCGAGCGGCGGCGCGGTCCGTCCCGTGACGGCCAGGACGACCTGCTGGGGACGCTGCTGGAGGCCGCGGCCGGCGACGGGGCGGACGCGCCCACCGAGCGCGAGGTCCGCGACCAGCTCGTCACCCTCCTGCTCACCGGCGTGGAGAGCACCGCGATGTGTCTGGCGTCGGCGTTCGGCCTGCTCGCGGACCATCCGGAGGCGGAGCGCCTGCTGCACGACGAGGTGGACGGCGTGCTGGCCGGCCGGCCCGCACCGGGCCCCGGGGAGCTGGAGCGGCTCGTCCACACGCGCTGCGTCGTCACCGAGACCCTGCGACTGCGCCCCCCGGGCTGGCTGTTCACCCGGATCACCACCCGGGAGACGGAACTGGCCGGGCGGATCCTGCCCCGCGGCGCGACCGTCCTGTACAGCCCCTATCTCCTGCACCACCGGGCGGCCTCGTTCCCGGAGCCCGAGCAGTTCCGGCCCGAGCGGTGGCTGCCGGACCGGGACACGCCGGTGCCGGGCGGGGCGATGGTGCCGTTCGCGGCCGGCAGCCGCAAGTGCATCGGCGACGCACTCGCCATGGCCCAGGCCACCGCGGCGGTCGCGGCCGTCGCCCGCGACTGGCGGCTGCGCCCGGTGTCCGGACCCGCCGGCCGGCCGCGTCCCGCCGCGACGCTGGGTCCCCGCTCGCTGGTCCTGCTCGCCGAGCCCCGGGCACGGGCGCGGGCCCGCCGAACGGCCACCGCGCAGTCCCCCGCGCCCCGAGCGGCGCCCCACCACCCCCGTACCGGATTCCCGATGGGCAGGTGACACGGCAGGTGACGAAGACGTCCGCGGCGTACGAGGCCGTCCCGGTGTTCCCGGTCGGCACCCCGCAGCCGGCCGGCAGTCTCCAGGAGCTGATCGAGGCGACCCTCTACATGCCGTTCCCGTTCCGCACCAACCCCCATGAAGACCGGGCCGCGGCGGGCGTCGACGCCTGGCTGGCCCGCTGGGGGATCACCGATGACCCCGCCGTCGCCGACATGATCGTCCGCACCCGCCCGGCGGCGCTGGCGGCCTACAACAGCCCGGCGACGGACGCCGAGCTGCTCCAGCTCGTGGCCGACCAGATCGCCTATCAGTTCGCCTTCGACGACCGGGCGGAGGAGCTGGGGCGGCACAGCCCGGAGCTGCTGCTGCCGTTGGTCTGCGAGAGCACCGACATCCTGCGCGACGACCGGCCCCCCGGCACCCCGCTGGGGGCCGCGCTGGCCGACCTCCACCGGCGGGTCCAGCAGCGGTGCACCCCGGCGCAGGCTGCGCGCTGGGCCTGGAACAGCAGGGAGTACGTGCACGGACTGCTGTACGAGGCGGTGGCGCAGAGCCGGCCGGTCCCCGTGCGGGTCGGTATGTGCACCTCGATCCGGGCACTGATCGCCGGGGTCGAACCGTTCTACCCGCTGTGCGAGGCGGCACAGGCCGGGGAGCTGGACCCGGAGGAGCTGTACCACCCCGTCATGCGGCGGCTGGCGCGGCTCTCGGCGGACGCGGCGGTGTGGATACCCGACCTCTTCTCCGCGGTGAAGGAGCACCGCACCGGCGGCATGATCAACCTCGCCCTCGCCTACCAGCACGCGCACCACTGCTCCCTTCCGCACGCGGTCACCCTGGCGGTCGGGCGGATCAACACCACCATCGCGGAGTTCGAGAGCCTGTACCGGAGCATCGCGCCGGAGCTGAGCGCGTCCGGCGTCGGCTACGTGGACGGCATGGCCGGCTGGATCCGCGGCTGCTACTACTGGTCGCGCACCGTGCCGCGGTACGCGGAGACGGCGGCGGTGCCCGCACCGGTGTGACGCCCGGGGCCGGACGCCGGGGCTCTCCCACGGCGTCCGGTCTCCGCGGCCCGCGCGCCGCAGCGCACTCGACGGCGTCACCGCGCGACGCCGATCCGACCGACATTACCCGGGCGAACTGAGTCCCAAGCACTCTGTACGGCTTATTCACCCGTCCTCGTCGTTGTCGTCTCAGAATCCGGGCCTTGGCCCGGTCCGGCGCGTACGCTCGGCGCTGTTCCCCGAGGGCCGACTACAGGAAGCAGTACGGCACATGGCGGATGGGCTGCGGCAAGCTGGCACCGGACGTCGGCCGTTGCTCGAGCGCCGCCATGAACTGGCGCTGCTCGACTCCGCGTTGACACACCTGTGCGACACGAACGAGGGGGCGCCCCGCGCCAGGCGGGGCGGCATGCTGGTCTTCACCGGGCCCGCCGGGCTGGGCAAGACGACGCTGCTGGCCCAGGCGCGCGCCCTGGCCGCCGAACGCGGCTGCACGGTGCTGTCGGGCAAGGGCGGTGAGAACGAGCAGGAGCTGGCCTTCCGGGTGGTGCGACAGCTGCTGCAGCCCACCCTGGCGGCGCTGGAGGAGTCCGAGCGCCGCGCCTTCCTCGGCAGCTGGTACGACATCGTCGCCACCGCGCTCGGCCTGGAGGCGTCGGCCACCACGCGGACGCCGGACCCGACCGGGGTACGGGACGGCCTGGACTGGGTGATGACCCAGCTGAGCGTGCGGCGGGCCCCCGTGGTGCTGGTCCTGGACGACCTGCACTGGGCCGACGTGGAGTCCCTGGGCTGGCTCGGCTCCTTCGCCCCGCGGGCCGAGGACCTGCCGCTGCTGATCGTCGCCGCGTACCGCCCCGACGAACTGCCGCCGGCCGCACACGGCTTCCGCGCGCTCGTGGAGCGTCAGGACGACCGTCCGCATGCGCTGGCTCCGCTCACCGCGGACGCGGTGGCGCGGATCGTCAGGACCGAGGTGGGCGGTGCTGCCGAGGACGCGTTCTGCGCCGAGTGCTGGACGGTCACGTGCGGCAGCCCGTTCGAGACGGTGGAACTCGCCATCCGGCTCGGCGAGGACGGGGTCCGGGGCACCGAGGATGATCTGCCGCGGATGCGCAGCCTGGCCTCGGCGGTGAAGGGACCGGGGCTGCTGGACCGGCTGCAGCGGCTGGGGGCGTCCACGGTCCGCTTCGCCTGGGCCGCAGCGGTGCTGGGCACCTCCGTCTCGCCCGACCTGGCCGCCGCCCTCGCGGTGGTCGGGAGTGCGGAGGCCACCGAGGCGGCGGAGCGGCTGCGGGCCGCGCGGATCCTGACGGCGCCGCCCGGGCCCGGGGGCGGCCTGGAGTTCGTCCATCCGCTGATCGCCACCGCCGTCTACCGGAACATTCCGGCCGGGCTGCGCGTCGGACTGCACAACGCGGCGGCGGAGGCCGTGCTGGCAGCCGGGCTGGGCCCGACCGCCGCCGCGCGGCATCTGCTGGAGGTGCCCTGCGAGGGCCGGCCGGCGGCAGTGGCCTGCCTACGGGACGCCGCCCGCGAATACCTGCGGGCCGGGGCACCGGAGGCCGCCCGCCGGGTGCTCTCCCGTGCCCTGCAGGAGCCGCCGCTCCCGCAGGACCGGGCCGCGCTGCTGCACGAACTGGCGGGTGCCACCTTCCTGATCGACCCCGCGGCCACGGCCAGCCACCTCCGGCAGGCCCTGGCGGAGCCGGACGTCGACCCGGACCTGCGTGCCTCCATCGTCTACCGCCTGTCCCAGGCACTGGCGCACACCGACCGGATGGCGGAGGCCGCGGAGGTGGCGGGCCAGGAGGCGCGGCGGAGCACCAATCCGCGCATCCGGCTGCGTATGCGGGCCGACCACTTCGTGTGGAGCGCGTTCCGCACCGACGAGCCCGACTCACCGGCCCGCTCCCGGAGGCTGGCGCGGCTGGCCGCGGGGCTGCGCGGCCGGGGCCTGGAGGAGCGCTACATCCTCGGTCTGCGGGCCTGGGACGCCCTGGTGCGGGGCGAACCGCGGCGGACCGCGCTGGACTGCGCCGAGAACGCCCTGCGCGGCGGACTGAGCTGGACCGACGAGAACCGCGGCTTCGAGGTGCCGGTGTCGGTCGCCCTGGTGTTCATGTACGCCGACCAGCCGGGGCGGGCCGAGGAGCTGTTCACCCGGGGCATCGCCGAGTGCGAGGAGAAGGGCTGGCGCGGCTCGCACCTGGCCCTGGGCCACGCACTGTTCGGCTATATCCGCTACCGGCGGGGCAATCTGACCGAGGCCGAGGTGCTGGCCCGGGAGGGGCTGCGGATCGCCGAGCGGGTGGAGGGCGCGGTGCCCGCCCAGTGGTTCGCCGTCGGCATCCTCGTGCAGACGCTGCTGGCCCGCGGCCGGACCGCCGCCGCACGACGGATCGCCGACTCCCACCGCTACTGCGAGGTGGTCCCGAACGCCGTCATCTATCCCGATCCGCGTACCGTCCACGCCGAACTGCTGCTGGCCGAAGGGCGGCACCGGGCCGCCGAGCGGCTGCTGACCGAGGTGGGCGACCGGCTGGACGAGCGCGCCTGGCGCAACCCGGCGTGGTGTCCGTGGCAGCTCCATCTGGCGTCGGCCGTGGCGGACACCGACCCCGCCCGCGCGGTCCGGCTGGCCCGGGAGGCGGTCAAGCGGGCCCGGGACTTCGGTGCCGCGTCCGTGATCGGGCAGGCCCTGCACGCGGAGGCCGAGGCGGCCGGCGGGCCGGAAGGTCTCGAACGCTACGCGGAGGCGGTCGAGGAGCTGGAGCGATCGCCGGCATCCTACGAACTGGCCCGTGCACTGGTCGGTCACGGGGCGGCGCTGGCCCGCGGCGGGCGGGTCCCGGAGGCCGCGGACCGGCTCTACCAGGGGCTGGAACGGGCGGTGCACTGCGGCGCCGAGCGGCTCGCGGCCCGCGCCCGCGCGGAGCTGTCCGCGGCCGGACTGCGTCCGCTGCCGCTGCGGTACGCACAGACGGACACGCTGACGGCGCGCGAGCGCAAGGCCGCGGAGATGACCGCGCAGGGGGATCCGGTGGCGGTGATCGCCAAGGAGCTCCGGCTCACCGAGCAGGGCGTCCGGCAGCTGCTGTCCTCGGTCTACCGCACCCTGGGCACCGACTCGGGTGGCCTGGTCCGGGCGCTGGACGCGATTCCGCGGCCCCGGCGCTGACCGCCCCGATGCCCGCCGGGCCGGGGGCTACCCCTGTGCGCGGGCCGCGCCGTCGGCCGGGGTGCGGTGGCGGTAGCGGCGTTCGGGGCGGCCGGCGACGCCGTAGCGCAGGGAGACCTCGGCGCTGCCGGCGGTGTGGAAGTACTCCAGGTAGCGGCGGGCGCTGACCCGGGAGACGCCGGTCAACGCGGCACACTCGGTGGCGGACAGCGTGCCCTCGGCGTCCCGCAGGGTGCGTGCGATCAGCTCGGCGGTCTCCACGCTCATGCCCTTGGGCAGTGCCGGGGCCGCGTTCGGCACCGCCGTTCCCGCCAGCACCCGGTCCACATCGGCCTGGCTGCGCACGACGGTGTCCCGCAGCCGGCCGCGGCGGTCGGCGTACCGCTCCAGGCGGGCGCGCAGGTCCTCGGACTCGAACGGTTTGAGCAGGTAGTCGACGACTCCGTGGCGCAGGGCGTCGCGGACGGCGTCGGCCTCCCGGGCCGCGCTGATGACCATCACGTCGCAGTCGTGGCCCGCGGTGCGCAGCCGGGGAATGACGTCCAGACCGAACCCGTCCGGCAGATACAGGTCGAGCAGGACCAGGTCGGGGCGGAGTTCGTCGACGGCGGCGACGGCCTGCTCTCCGGTGCCGGCGACGCCGACGACGCGGAAGGGTGCGACGCGTTCGACGTAGGCGCGGTGGATCCGGGCCACCATGAAGTCGTCGTCCACGACCAGCGCGTCGATCGTCGCCGTGGTGGCAGATGTCCGCCGTGTATCTCTGGCTCCGCGCGTGCCGCTCATCGTGTCGCTCCTTCCGCCACCGCGTCGGCGAGGTGGCTGACGGTCATGCCTGCCGTGGACATCGCCCCGTCGGGCGGGTCGGTCACCGAGATCTCACGGCCGTGACACTCGCAGACCAGCCGGGTCGGCGCCAGACCGATACCGCGCCCCGAGCCCTCCCGGGGCGGTCTCGGTGCCAGGTCGGCCCCGCCGCCCATGACCGTCCGGCCCCCGGCGTCCGGCGACCATCACCACGGTGGCCCCGGACTGCGTCCCTGCGGCGCTCACCAGCGCGGCGAGCGCCGGGCCGGGAACGCGCCGCTGCAGCCGGCTGCGCATCAGCGGGGTGACGGCCGGCTGTTCGGCGAGGGCGGTGACGCGGCGGCCCTCGACGCGGTGGAAGGTGGCCTTCGCCCGGGCGAGGGAGACCGCGGCGACCGCGAGCAGCACCACCAGGACGCCGGCGGCGAGCCGGAGGACCCGCGCCTCCCCGGCGATGGTCTGGCGACGGAGGGCGGGAACCACGGCGGACCCGATCCGTACGGCCGGCGAGTGGCGGGCGGCGGAGCAGCCCGTGTACCGGGTCGCCATGATGGCGCCGGCCTGCCGTGAAGGAAGAGGTGCCGTAGCACACCGGGGCGGTGGTGACCGCAAAGAACACAATCTCCGTTGGTTCCGCAAGGAAGACACGCCGCCGGGGCGCAGGCACCATGTGGCCCGATTCACGCCCCCTCTCCCCCACAGGGCTTCCGTTTCCGATCGACCGCGACGACAGGTGGTGGCATTCGTGCGCCTGCGCACCCCCCTCGCCCTGCTAGGGGCCGCCCTGCTCGTGCTGGTCGGGCCGCCGCTGCTGAAGACCGGCGGCGGCTCCGACTCCGGCACGCACATCCCGGGACTGCGCTTCATGGTTCCCAACACCCCCGGCGGGGGTTACGACATCACGGCCCGTACGGCCGCGAAGAACGCCGAGGACGCCGGGCTGGCCCGCAGCATCGAGGTGTTCAACCTCCCCGGCGCCGGTGGCACCGTCGGTCTGACCCGGCTGGTGAGCGAGCACGGCAACGGCAGGCTCGCGATGACGATGGGGCTCGGGGTGGTGGGCGCGGTCCGCTCCAACCACGCCCCCAAGACGCTCGCCGACACCACCCCGATCGCCCGGCTCACCGAGGAGCAGGACGTCGTGGTGGTCGCCGAGGACTCCCCGTACCGGACCATCGACGAGCTGATCGACGCCTGGCGGCAGGACCCGGGCAAGCTGCCGGTGGGCGGCGGTTCCTCGCCCGGCGGACCCGACCATCTGGCACCGATGCTGATGGCGCAGGCCGCGGGGATCGAACCCCGGCAGGTCAACTACATCCCGTTCGACGGCGGGGGCGAGCTGCTCGCCTCGATCCTGGGCAACAAGGTCGCCTTCGGGGTCTCCGGAGTGGGCGAGTACCTCGACCAGATCAGGGCCGGTGAGCTGCGGCTGCTGGCGGTCACCGGACCGGAGCGGGTGGCGGGACTCGACGCGCCCACGCTCCTGGAGGCCGGGTACGACGTGAACTTCACCAACTGGCGCGGGGTCGTCGCACCGCCCGGCCTGTCCGAGGAGGAACGCGAGCGGCTGACCCTTCTGATCGAGAAGCTGCACGACTCTCCCGAGTGGCGGACGTCGATGGAGCAGAACGGCTGGGACGACGCCTTCCTCAGCGGTGACGAGTTCGGCGCGTTCCTCGAGGAGCAGGACCAGCGCGTGGTGTCGGTACTGAAGGAGCTGGGACTGTGACCACACGAACGGGTCTCCCCGCCACCGAGGCGCCCGGGCGACGCTCCTGGCTCGGCCGGCATTCCGAACTCGGCGTGTGCGTACTCCTGCTGGCGCTCGGGGTACTGGTGCTGGCCGATGCGCTGACCATGGACGTGGACATCACCCAGCGCGGGCCGGTCGGTCCGCGGACGGTGCCGGTGGTCGTCGGCGCGGGCCTGCTGGTCGTCGCCGCGCTGCTGGCCGTGGACGTACTGCGCGGCGGCCGGGGCGAGGCGGAGGGCGGCGAGGACGTCGACCTGTCCGAGCCCGCCGACTGGCGCACGGTGCTGCTGCTGGCCGGGGTGTTTCTCGGCGCGGCGGTGCTGATCGAGCCGCTCGGCTTCCCCGTGGCCGGGGGGCTGCTGTTCTGGGGAGCGGCGTTCGCACTGGGGAGCCGCCGCGTCGACCGCGACCCGCTGATCGCCGCGGTGCTGTCGCTGGTCACCTACGCCGTCTTCGACCACCTGCTCGGAGTGCCGCTGCCCGGCGGTCCGCTGATGGGAGTGCTGTGACATGGATGCCCTGGACTCCCTGCTGAACGGGTTCGGCACCGCACTGACGCCCGTCAACCTGCTCTGGGCCGCGATCGGGGTGCTGCTGGGCACCGCGATCGGGGTGCTGCCCGGCATCGGGCCCGCGATGGCCGTGGCACTGCTGCTGCCGGTGACCTACGGGCTGGACCCGATCGCCGCGTTCATCATGTTCGCCGGCATCTACTACGGTGCGATGTTCGGTGGTTCGACGACGTCCATCCTGCTCAACACACCGGGTGAGAGCGCCGCCGTGGTCGCGGCCATGGAGGGCAACCCGATGGCCAAGGCGGGACGGGGCGCGCAGGCGCTGGCCGCCGCGGCCATCGGTCACTTCGCGGGCGGCATGGTGGGCACGATCCTGCTGGTGGCGCTCGCCCCGACGGTCGCCGAGCTGGCGGTGGACATCGGCGCGCCGGACTATCTCGCCATCATGGTGCTGGCGTTCATCGCGGTGACGTCGGTGCTGGGCTCCTCGCGGGTGAGAGGGCTGGCCTCGTTGCTGATCGGCCTCACCATCGGTCTGGTGGGCCTGGACCAGATGACCGGGCAGCAGCGGCTGACCTTCGGTTCGCTGCAACTCGCCGACGGTGTCGACGTGGTGATCGTGGCGGTCGGACTGTTCGCGATCGGCGAGGCGCTGTGGGTGGCGGCCCATCTGCGGCGCCGGCCCGGCGAGCCGATCCCGGTGGGCCGCCCGTGGCTGGGCCGCGGCGATGTGCGGCGGACCTGGAAGTCCTGGCTGCGCGGCCCGTTCATCGGCTTCCCGTTCGGGGCGATCCCGGCGGGCGGCGCGGAGATCCCGACCTTTCTGTCGTATGTCACCGAGAAGCGGCTGTCGAAGCACAAGGACCAGTGGGGCAAAGGTGCCATCGAGGGCGTGGCCGGGCCGGAGTCCGCGGCGTCGGCCTCGGCGGCGGGCACTCTGGTGTCCATGCTGACCCTGGGGCTGCCGACCACGGCGGTCGCGGCGGTGATGCTGGCCGCGTTCCAGCAGTACGGCATCCAGCCCGGTCCACTGCTCTTCGAACGCGAACCCGAGCTGGTGTGGGGTCTGATCGCCTCCCTCTTCGTCGGGATGGTGCTGCTGCTGGCGCTCAACCTGCCGCTGGCACCGCTCTGGGCCCGGCTGCTGCGCATCCCCCGCCCTTATCTGTATGCGGGAATCCTGTTCTTCGCGGCGGTCGGTGCGTACGCGGTCGGCGGCGAGGTCGTCGATCTGGTGACGCTGCTGATCATCGGTCTGGTCGGGTTCGGTATGCGGCGCTACGGGCTGCCGGTGCTGCCCGCGGTGATCGGGGTGATCCTCGGCCCGGCCGCCGAACAGCAGCTGCGTCGCGCGCTGCAGATCAGCGACGGCAGTGTCGGCGGACTTGTCGACACACCGTTCTCGGTGACGGTGTACGCGGTGATCGTGGTGCTGCTGGCCTGGCCGCTGCTGAAGCGGCTGCTGCTCCGGCGGGGCGGCACGGCCTGATCCGGGTCGCGGGGCCAGGGGGGCGGGCGCTCCCGCGGGCGACTCCGCCCCCTTCGCCGGTTGCCGGACGCCGCCGCCCAGTTGGCCGAATGCGTGCGCTACATTTTGCAGCGCCTTGACCACGATCACCACGATCTCCCCCACCACTCGGAGCCGGCACCCCATGAGCGACATCGTCAACGGACTCGGCAGGACCACCGCGTACGGTGGGCTCGGCCTGGTCCTGCTGATCCTGGGCATATTCCTGGTCGACGTGCTGCTGCCCGGCAAGCTGGGCCGGCAGATCTGGGAGGAGCGCAACCGCAACGCCACCGTCGTGCTGAGCTCCGCGCTGCTGGGGATCGGCGGCATCGTGTTCACCTCCATCTGGACGACCTACGACAACTTCGGCAAGGGCCTGCTGTCCACGGCGATCTTCGGGCTGCTGGGACTGGTGATGATGGCCGTGGCGTTCCTGGTGCTGGACCTGATCACACCGGGCCGGCTGGGTGCGACGCTGGTGGAAGAGGAGCCGCACCCCGCGGTGTGGGTGACGGCGTCCTGCAACCTGGCGGTGTCCGCCGTCATGTGTGCGTCGATCGCCTGATCCGGCGCGCCGGGCCGGGCACAGGGGTCACTGGAGCCGTCGGATGTCGCCGCGGACGCGGTAGAAACCGCCCGACGCGGGGTGCAGGGCGTCGACCACGTACCGTGCGCCCGGCTCCCGTATCGCCCGTGGGAACTGCACGTTCCACGACGGGTCGTAGCCGTCGGTGACCACATGGACCCGGGTGCGGCCGCCTTCCTGCACACACTCGACGACCACCGATCCGGCGGGAGCCGCGGTGACGGTGGCCACTGATCCGGCGGCCGTGGCCGGTGCATAGGTCGGCAGGGATGCGGCGAACTTGATGTCGCGGGCGACCGGGACGGAACCCTGCTGGGCGGCGGTGACCGCGGCCTCACTGGCGTCCACGCACACCAGAGAGCCGTCCGTGGTGACCAGATAGAGGCGCTCGTCGCGGTACTGCATGGACAGCGCGGATCCGCCGCCCGTCCCCAGCTTCCACAGGCGGGTGCCGTCCCGGTCGAAGCAGTACACCGAGGAGGCGGCGTCCCCGGCGAAGACGTACCGGCCGCCGGGCGAGGTGGCGCACGAGTACACCGCGCTGTCGCACTGGTACGTCGCCTCCAGGACGCCGGTCGCCTTCGACAGCCGCTGGACCACCTGGCGCGCCGTGCCCGCGTACACCGCGTCGTCCTCCTGCCAGCCGAAGAGCACACTGCCGTGGGTGGGGGTGTGCCACAACTCGGTGCCGCCGTCCGGGGCGTGGGCCGTCACTCCGCGCGAGTGACCGTGGTAGACGGCGCGGTCGTCGGCGCGCACCATCCAGGCGTGCTCGCCGCGTCCGCCGCGCGCCCACTGGTGCTCGTCCTCGTGGTCGATGACGGTGAGCCGCCCGGCCCGGTCCGCGACTTGCAGCACGCCCTCGTGGATGTCGAGCCAGAAGATGTCGACGTCGGCGTCGATGTCGTAGGCGGCGAACGGCAGTTTGGACGACAGGTCGTAGACCCGGCCGTCGTCGCAGCCGGCGTAGATCCAGAAGTCGTCGGCGACCAGGCACTTGACGCCGTCCGGGAGCTGGAAGCGGGCGAGGACCTCGCCGCCGTGGGCCAGGGTGTAGACGTCGCCCGCCTGGTTGCCCACCCAGCAGCGCTCGTCGTCGATGTGGATGCCGAAGGCCGAGGAACCGGTGCGGAACCGCCACAGCACGGGGGCGACCGCGCGGGCCGTGGAGGGCGCCGAGGTCACCTGCCTGCGGGTGACGGCGCGGGGCGGGCGCTGCCCCGGGACGGCCGGGGCGTACCCCTTGCGCACCTTCTCGCCGATCTTCTTGGCGGCGGCGGCCTGGGCCTTCCCCGCCGTGGGGAAGGTAGACGTCTGGATCTGTCCGGCGGCCCCGATCCGCCCGTAGCGCACGGACACGACCTGTCCCTGGACCGTCACTTCGTAGAACTTGTGCGCACCTCCACCGTCCTGCGACAGCTCCAGATACGTCGTCGACATGGCAGACCTCTCCCCCAGGCCGGACCTGCGGCGTTTCCGCGGGTTCCACTGCCTTGAACAGTAGGGCGAGCCACTGACAACAGCCCGGGTACCGAGCGGCGCTCGCGGCGGAGCGGCCGGCCCCGACCCGCAGCCCGTATCGCGGCCTGGGGCGCCTGGTACACGCTGCGGCCCGCCGAGAGGCCGCAGCCCCGGGCGCCGCCCGTCAGGCCGCTCGCCGTCGGCTGCCCCGCCGGCGGCCTCGGTGCGCGGGCGGGGCGGTCGACGCCGGCCCCGGGCTGCTACGAGTCCCCGGCCGCGCCTGGGAATCCGCTGCGAGACCAGCCTGCCCGCGGCGCGGGCGGTTCTGCGGGAGAACACCTGGCAGGCCGCCCGGATGCCGGTGGCCGGGGAGGACGGTGTGGTCGCTCCCGGCCAGATCTGCATCCCCGTCCGGTCGGGCGGGGGCGGGACGAGTCGCTCGTGCTCCTGCCGGCGCCCTGGCCGTGCAGGGCATGGAGTGGCAGGAGGCGGCCGCCCTGGCCCAGGCGTGGCCGGAGGGCCGAGGAAGCCTGCCGACTCGGGCCGGTCGGGCTTCGCCGCGCATCCCGTGCGGTCCAGCGGACTGCAGCGTCCCGCGGCGCGCGGACGTGACCCGAGAGGTCGGGTGGACGGCGGAGGTCACTCCGCGACGGCGGAGGCGGCGGACGGAACGAGCGTGCCAGGCGCGCACATGCGGGCGCATCGGCCGGCCTCGTGCACCCGGCCATCGGGGTGCAGTACATGTACACGGGTGCCGACGGCGAAGGTCGCCAGCGGTTCGAGCCCCATCGCCACGGCGGCGATGTAGGAGCCGCCCACCTGCTGGGTGTCGCAGACGGTGCCGATCCGGAACAGATACCGGGACTCCGACGCCACATCCTCGTCCCCGCCCGCCCGCAGCACGATCCGCTGGTCGGGGGCGACGGCCCGGGCCGCCACGGCCACGGCAATGTTCTCCAGTACGTCCGAAGCAGCGGCGACGATCGCCCGCGCACGGGGCAGCGCGAGCTTCCGCAGCAGGAAACGGTCGCCCGCGCGCCCGAACATCACCGGTATCCCGAGCGACTTCGCCACCGGCACACAGGCCGCGCGGCGGTCGCGCTCCACGGCCACCACCCCGATACCGAGACGCTGCAGTTCCAGGCAGAGCCGCAGCCCCACCTGACCGAGCCCCACGACGATGACATGACCGCGTCTGGGCACCACCCGCGCGCCGACGAGGCCCGTCAGCCGGCCGGAGGTCATCCGGTCGACCAGACCAGCGGTGAAGAGCGCGGAGAAGCCGAGGACGCACAGCAGGCTCGCGGTGGACAGCATCAGGTACCACGCCGGTGCGTGGCCGTCCGCCCCGCCCGCGTCGACCGTGGTCAGGACCATCGCCGAGTGCCAGGCGGCGGCGACGAGGGGCTCGCCCCGCACGAGCGCGCCCAGCACGGTGTCCAGCAGGAAGACGAAGACCAGTCCCGCCAGCCCGACGAGCAGCGCGTGCGTGCTTCCGTCGAGCGGTCTGACCTGGGCGTGCACCCGGTGCCACAGCCTGCGCGCCGCGCCGGTCCGCACCTCGGGCGACGACTCCACCCGCAGACCGGCCGGGACGCCGTCCGCTCCGTCCCCCGGATCGTCCCCGGCGCCGCCCCGCGTGCTCGCCACGCCCAGCCGCTTCCCGTCCGGAGTGCGGCACAGGGTCACCAGGCGCTCCGCGACGCAGGGGCCGAGCAGGGCCGGCACCAGGGCGTCCGTCATGCCGATCACCGTGCAGTTGGGGACCGAGCGCACGACCTCACCGGCCACCGTCCGGTCGAACAGCGTCACCAGCAACCGTATCCCGGGGCGTGCGTGCTCGACGAGCAGTGCGTACCGAAGGGCCTGGATGTCCTCCCGCGAGACGACCACCACGACGTCGACGTCCGGCTCCAGCGCGGCACCGAGCGCCTGTGCCGACGGCTCTGCCAGCCGGTCGACCCGTGCTCCCCACGCCGTCGCGTAGTCGGCGACGGCGGCCGTCAGCTCGTCGTCGCCGACCAGCAGCAGCCGCCTGCTCGTGAGACCGTCACCCGGTTCGGGGACCAGCACCGGCACTCCTCGAAGATCGATCGACCAGCTCCCCTCGACCCTACGGAGGGCCGCCCCTGGACTCTTTGTGCATGTCTCCAGGAGCCTGCCGGGCGCATTGGCCGATCGCACGACAGGAGGAGGCCGTCCCAGACTGTTGTATGGGCTTGTGCCCACCGAGTACCGTCGGGGCCACCGGCATGCCACGGTGAGCGGCATCGCACCCCGTGGCCGACGGTCACACGGTGTGGAAGCCCAGGCCGAGGGGGCCCGGCCCCGGTCTCTCCCGCATGGATCTCGCCTGGCACATCCGCTCATGTGCAGGACAGGTGGTCACCATGGATGACACAAAAAGGTCGGCCGGCGCCGTGGTGCGGCAGCTGATGCTCGCGCTCGGCGATCCGGTCATCGGGCTGGTCGCCGCGCCCGGAGGTCTTGACGTCGAGATCAACGACGTCGTCATCCTGGACGCCGACGACGCGCCGGACTCCTACCGTGGCGACCTGGTGCTGATCATCGGCGCACGGGGCCGGCGGGTCCACCGTCTCGCACGCGCGGCCGCGGGCCAGGGGGCCGCGGCCGTGGCCCTGAAGACGGAGCACGGTGAGGATCTCGACGAGCTGAAACGCATCGCCGAGGACACCGGGATCGTGGTGCTCGGCGTACGGCCCGAGGTCCGCTGGGCCCAACTCGACTCCCTGGCCCGGGGCGTTGTCGCGGACGCCCGGGTCATGGTGCCGGAAGCCGGACGGCAGGCCGACCTGTTCGCCCTCGCGCAGACGGTCGCCGCTCTCACCGGCGGCATCGTCAGCATCGAGGACAGCGCCAACCGCGTTCTGGCCTACTCCCGTTCCGACGACGAGGTCGACGAACTGCGCCGGCTGTCGATCCTGGGCTGGCAGGGACCGGCAGACTACCTGGCCCTGCTCCGCGAGTGGGGGGTCTTCGACCGGCTGCGCGCCGGGGACGACGTGGTCCACATCGACGAGCGGCCGGAGCGGGGGATCAGAAGGCGCCTCGCCGTCGGCATCCGGGTCGACGAGCAGCTCCTCGGTTCCATCTGGGTACAGGAAGGCCGGGAACCGCTGGCGGACAACGCGGAGAACGCACTGGTCGGCGGCGCGCGGGCGGCTGCCCTGCAGCTTGTCCGGCGGCGTACGGGCGCCTCGCCTGACCTGGAGTTCGAGCAGAGTCTGTTCCGCCGGATGCTGGAGGGGCATCTCGCCCCCCGGACGTTCGCCGACAACATCGGCGCCGATCCGGACGAACCGGCGGTCGTGGCGGCGTTCACCCTGGATGCGGGCACCGCGGGAGGCGGCGCGGGCGGCGACGCCGGCCGTCCGGCCTTCGAGATGCGCAGGGCGACCATGGCGAGCCTGATCTCCGTGCACGCGGCGGCGTACCGGCGGCGGTCCCTGGTCACGACCGCCGACTCTCGCGTCTACATGCTGCTCCCGGGCCTTCCGGAGCAGGCCGGGGAGAGCATCGCCTGCGGGCTGGCAGGCGAGATCGTGCGGGCGGCGAGCCAGCGTCTGCAGCTCGACGTACGCGCCGCCGTCGGCTCGGTGGTCGGCGGTCTGCACGCGATCGCCCAGTCGAGGGCCGAGGCGGACCAGGTACTGGACATCGTCCTGCGCGGCGGCAGGCAGCGCGTTGCCACCATCGCCGACGTACGTTCCGAGGTCCTGCTGAGCGAGGCCCTCGCACTGCTGGAGCAGCACCCGCGCCTGCGGGATCCCCGTATCACCGCCCTTCTCGCCTACGAGGCCGAGCACGAGTCCGGACTTGTGCCGTCGGTGCTCGCGTACTTGGGGACACTCGGAAACGTGCGGGCGGCCGCACGATCGCTGCACGTCCATCCGAACACTCTGCGCTACCGGCTGAAGCGGGCCGAGACGGTCAGCGGGATCGATCTCACCGATCCTCATCAGTGCCTCTTCTCCCATCTGCAACTGCTGCTGGAGAACGGGTCGATGGCGGTGCCGCCCAGCAAGTGACCCGGGCGCTCCGGCGCGTACGTGTGCGCACCTGCCGTAGCCCCGGGCCGTGTCCTCCGCTATGTCGTGGGTTCGGCCGGCTCCGGCTCGTCCTCCCGCTCCTCGCCGGAGCGAAGTGCCGTGCGGAACCGCGCCAGTTCCCGCTTGACGACCGGTGCGAGCAGATAGAGACCGATGATGTTGATCAGCGCGAGGAGGAACAGCACGGCGTCGGTGAACGCCAGCACGCTGCCGAAGGTGAGAACGGCGCCGATGACGATGAAGGTGCAGAACACCGACTGGTAGACGCGCTCGCTGAGCTTGCTCCTCCCGAAGAGGTGGGTCCATGCCTTCTGGCCGTAGTACGCCCAGGTGATCATGGTGGAGACGGCGAAGAGGACCACTGCCACGGTGAGGATGACGGGGAACCACGGCAGGACGGTCTCGAATGCCGAAGAGGTGACGGTGACGCCGTCCACGGTGTTGCCGTTCGCGGCGTAGTCCGCCTTCGCGTCCTCCCAGAGCTGGGTGTCTGCGATGACGATGGTCAACGCGGTCATGGTGCAGACGACCACGGTATCGATGAACGGTTCGAGGAGGGCGACCAATCCCTCGGTCGCCGGGTAGCGCGTCTTCACGGCCGAGTGCGCGATCGGCGCGGAGCCCAGGCCCGCCTCGTTGGAGAACGCAGCACGGGTGAAGCCGACGATCAGCGCTCCGATGGTGCCGCCGACGACACCCTCCCCGGTGAACGCGCCGCGGAAGATCTCGCCGAAGGCCGCCGGAACGTCAGTGAAGTTGGCCAGGATGACGATCAGGCAGCCGCAAACGTACACGATCGCCATGGCCGGGACCAGACGGCTGGTCACGCGGCCGATCGACTTGATGCCGCCGATGATGACGAATCCGACGACGAGGGCGAGCAGGACGCCCAGCACCAGCGCCGAACCGTCGCCCGCAAGGGGACCGTCCTCCCCGCCGGTGATGTCGCGGATCTGGATGACGGTCTGGTTGGCCTGGAACATGTTGCCGCCGCCGATCCCGAAGAGCAGGATCATGACGGCGGCGAGCGCCGCGAGGGCCTGTCCGAGGAACCGGCCGGCTGATCCGGGCAGCCGCTCCGCGATGCCCTTGCGCAGATACTGCATCGGACCGCCGGAGACGCTTCCGTCCGGGTGGTGATCGCGGTAGCGGACGCCGAGGGTGCACTCGACGAACTTGGAGCACATGCCCAGCAGGCCGCAGAGCACCATCCAGAACGTGGCTCCCGCCCCGCCGATGGTGACGGCCACACCGACTCCCGCGATGTTGCCCAGGCCGACGGTCCCGGACACGGCCGACGTCAGCGCCTGGAAGTGGGTGATCTCGCCCGGATCGTCCTTGCGGCTGTGCCGGCCGCGGAGGATCTGCAGGGCCACCGGGAGGCCGCGTACCTGGATCAGTCCGAAGTAGAGGGTGAAGACCGCGCCCGCAAGCACGAGCCAGGCCACGATCCAGGGGAAGCTGATCCCGAAAAGGGACACCTCACCGAAGACGAAGTCGCCCAGCCCGGTGGCGATCGGATCGAAGACCGCGTTGATCTTCTCCTCCACGGTCCCGAGGAATCCGCTCTCCGCCCCTTGGGCGAGTGCGGGAAGCTCTTCGGGAGCGGCAGGCGGATGGTGTGTCAGAAGCATTGAGGTCCCCTTCTCCCGGAGCCGGGGACGACGACGCCGTCGGGAGGACGCCGTCGGGGCGTCCCGGGCCCCGGATCGCCGTTCGGGGAACCGTAGGACCGCGCCGCTCGGCTCGGTTTCGTCCGGTTGGCCAAAGAACCGGCCCGGAAGCTGGTGACCTGCACCGCATCATGATCGCGCGGGCCCGCGCGGTCAGGGGCGATGCGGAACACGGACCGGGCGCCGTGCCGCAGCGCCGGCACGACGGAGGAGGCACCGTCCTCGATGGCGATGGTGACCAGCTCGGCTGCGGTCGTACGCGAGGTCCGGCACGGCGAAGGAGCCGAACGAGCGCCACCGAGCCGGCCGGCGCCGACGGCCCGGAAGCTGCAGGACGACGAGCGCCCGGCCACAGTCGGCCTCGCCCCGGACCGGATCGCCACGCCCCGGGTCGACGACGCCGACCACTGCACCATCCCGGTCCCCGAGTCCGCGACGGCAGCCGACCCGGGGACGACGCGCCAGGAGCCGGGGCAGTTGCAGCCACGGGTTCTCGGCGGCTATCCGAGAAACGACAGGCGCACCCGGCGGTCGGCATTGTCCTTGTTGGTGTCCACCAGGCACACCGACTGCCATGTGCCCAGCTCCAGTCGCCCGTCGAGCACCGGCAGGGTCGCGTGCGGGGGGACGAACGCGGGCAGGACGTGGTCGCGGCCGTGGCCGGGGCTGCCGTGCCGGTGCTGCCAGCGGTCGTCGGCGGGCAGCAGGCCGTGCAGGGCCGTCAGCAGGTCGTGGTCGCTGCCCGCACCGGTCTCGATGATCGCGATGCCGGCGGTGGCGTGCGGGACGAAGACGTTGAGCAGGCCGTCGCGGCCGGCTGCCGCCTCGCGCAGGAAGGACGCGCAGTCGCCGGTGATGTCGACGACCCGCTCCGTGGAGCCGGTGGTGAGGTCGAGGACCCGGGTGGTGAAGGCATCTGGCATGGTTCCCATCCTGACGCACGGCGGGGGCCCGCGCCGGGAGCGGCCGTTCCGGGAAGATCCGTCCGCGTCGCGCTGTTGGGGAGACCGTGAACGCAGCACGCGAGGTCGATGTCGTCGTCGTGGGCGCGGGTCAGGCGGGCCTGTCCGGCGCCTACCACCTGCTGCGCGCCGGGCTGGAGCCCGGGCGCGGCTTCGTGGTGCTCGACCGCTCCCCCGGCCCGGGCGGCGCCTGGCAGTTCCGCTGGCCGTCGCTGACGTTCGGCAGGGTGCACGGCATGCACGCCCTGCCGGGGACGGAGCCGACCGGGGCGGACCCGGACCGGCCGTCGGCGGAGGTGGTCGCGGAGTACTTCGCCGCCTACGAGCGCGCCTTCGATCTGCGGGTGCGGCGCCCGGTCGACGTCCGCGCGGTGCGGGAGGGGGACGGGGAGCGCCTGCGCGTGGAGACGTCGGCCGGGGTCTGGTCGACGCGGGCGCTGATCAACGCCACCGGCACCTGGGACCGGCCGTTCTGGCCGCGCTACCGGGGCCAGGAGACGTTCCGTGGGCGGCAGTTGCACACCGCGCAGTACGCCGGGCCCGAGGAGTTCGCCGGGCGGCGGGTGACCGTGGTCGGCGGGGGTGCCTCGGGCACCCAGCATCTGCTGGAGATCGCCCCGTACGCCGCCGCCACCACCTGGGTGACCCGGCGACCGCCGGTGTTCCGCGAGGGTCCCTTCGACGCGGAGGCGGGCCGGGCCGCGGTGGCACTGGTGGAGGAGCGGGTGCGGCAGGGGCTGCCGCCGCGGAGCGTGGTGTCGGTGACCGGTCTGCCGCTGAACGACGCGATCCGGGCGGGCCTGGACTCCGGAGTCCTGGACCGGCGGCCCATGTTCCAGCGGATCACGCACGACGGGCTCGTGTGGGCGGACGGGCGGGAGGAGGACGCCGACGTCATCCTGTGGGCGACCGGGTTCCGGCCCGCGGTGGATCATCTGGCGCCGCTGCGGCTGCGCGAGGCGGGCGGCGGCATCCGTGTCGAGGGGACTCGGGCGGTCGCGGACCCGCGGATCCATCTGGTCGGCTACGGCCCGTCGGCCAGCACCATCGGCGCGAACCGGGCGGGCCGCGCGGCGGTACGGGACATCAGGCGGCTGCTGACCGGTAAAGGGGCGGTCGCCGCGTGATGCCCCGTCGGGTCAGCCGGACGTGGCCGAGGCGCTGCGCCGGTTCTTGTTGAACTCGGCGACGTTGCGTTGGTGCTCCTGGTAGTCGGCGGTGAAACGGGTGTCGCCGGGCTTGACCGTGACGAAGTACAGCCAGTCGCCCGGAGCGGGGTTGACGGCGGCGCGCAGCGCGTCGTCGCCGGGGTTGTCGATCGGCGTCGGCGGCAGGCCCATGCGCTGGTACGAGTTGTAGGGGCTGTCGATCTTCGTGTCCTTGATGGTGGTGTGCAGGGTGGTGCGGTTCAGGGCGTAGTTGATGGTGGAGTCCATCTGCAGCGGCATGCCGCGTTCCAGCCGGTTGAAGATCACCCGGGCCACCTTGCCCATCTCGGCCTTGGTCCCGGCCTCGGCCTGCACGATGCTGGCGATGGTGACCGCCTGGTAGACGTTCATGGCGTTGCGCTGGGCTCCGGCGGCGACCGGGGCGCCGTGGAACTTCTTGTTCGCGGTGTCGACCATGGCCGAGAGCAGTTTCCCGGGAGTGGTCCGCTTCCCCTTCTCCTCCAGCGGATACGTCGCCGGGTAGAGATACCCCTCGGGGTTGCCCTCGGCGTCCTCGGGCAGTTTGAGCTCGGCCTCGGGCAGGGACTTCCTGGTGGTTCCGGGGGGCACGGCGAGCGCCTTGTCAACGGCGGCGTAGACCTGGCTCGCGCGCCAGCCCTCGGGGATCACCAGGGAGCCGGGGCGGGAGTCCTCCTCGTCGCCCAGGGTCAGCAGCGGCACCGCCACGGCGGTGCCGGCCACGACGGCTCCGGCCGCCACCAGGGCGATGCGGCCCCGGCGCGTCAGTCGAATCGTGTTCTGCGTGCTCCGTGACGGAGTGTTCGTCTGCATGCGGGCACGGTAACCCTTATATCGTCATAAACCTGGCATATGTTCATTTTGTCGGCTCCAGACGGGCGTCACGCCGCACCAGGGACGCGTAGCGCCCGTTGCGTTCCAGCAGCTCCTCGTGGGTGCCGCGTTCGGCCACCCTCCCGGAGTCGAGCACCACGATCTGGTCGGCACCCCGGACGGTGGACAGGCGGTGCGCGATGGTCACGGTGGTGCGGTCGGCGGTCAGCGCGTCGATCGCCCGCTGCACGGCGGCCTCGGTACGGGTGTCCAGAGCACTGGTCGCCTCGTCGAGGATGAGGACGGGAGGGTCGCGCAGGATGGTGCGGGCGATGGCCAGGCGCTGCTTCTCGCCGCCGGAGAAGCGGTGGCCGCGCTCGCCGACGACGGTGTCGTAACCGTCGGGGAGGGAGACGATGTGGTCGTGGATCTGGGCCGCTCCGGCCGCCTCGACCAGTTCCTCGTCGGTTGCGTCCGGTTTGGCGAAGCGCAGGTTGTCGGCCACGGAGGCGTGGAACAGGTACGTCTCCTGCGAGACGACGCCGACCGCACGGGCGAGGGTGCCGAAGTCGAGGTCGCGCACATCGACCCCGTCGAGGGTGACCCGGCCGTCCGTCACGTCGTAGAGGCGGGGCACCAGATGGCCGAGCGTGGACTTGCCGGCGCCGGTGGGGCCGACGACCGCGAGGCTGCCGCCCGGGGGCACCGTGATGTCGACGCCGTCGAGGACGGCGCCGCTCTCCCCGTCGTAGCGGAATCCGACGTTGTCGAAGCGGATCTCACCCTTGACGCGGTCGAGACGGACGGGGTTGCCGGGCTCGGTGATGTCGATCGGCAGATCCAGGTACTCGAAGATGCGCTGGAACAGCGCCAGCGAGGCCTGGATCTGCACGCCGGTGGACAGCAGGCTGACGGTCGGCCGGAACAGGCCCTGCTGGAGCGAGACGAAGGCGACGAGTGTGCCGATGGAGACCTGCGGGCCGCCGAACTGCAGGGCGAGACCGGCGGTCCAGTAGATGACGGCGGGCATGGCCGACATGACGACGGTGATGACCGCCATGCGCCAGCGGCCGGCCATGCTGGACCTCACCTCCAGATCGACCAGACGCTCGGACTCGTCCGCGAACGTGCGGGTGAGCGAGTCGGAGCGGCCCATGGTCCGGCCGAGCAGGATGCCGCTGACGGAGAGCGACTCGGTGACCGTGGCGGCCATGACGGCCATCTGCTTCTGGCGCCGGGTGGTGATCCTCTTGCGTTCGTCGCCGACCCGGCGGCTGATCCAGACGAACACCGGAAGCAGCAGGAGGGTGACGACGGTCAGCCGCCAGTCGAGGGCGATCATCGCGGCGACGGTGGCGACCACACCGGTGAGGTTGGAGACCAGGGAGGTGGCGGTGGAGGTGACGGTGGCCTGCATGCCGCCGATGTCGTCGGCGATGCGGGACTGGATCTCGCCGGTGCGGGTGCGGGTGAAGAAGGCGAGCGACATGCGCTGCAGACGGCCGTAGACCGCGGTGCGCAGATCGTGCATCACGCGCTGGCCGACGGTGGTGGAGATCAGGGTCTGCAGCACGCCGAAGACACTGGTGAGCACGGCGCCGAGGATCATGCCGAGGGCGAGGAGGCTGAGCAGACCGGTGCGCCCCTCGGGGATGGCGACGTCGAGGATCTCCTTCAGCAGGAAGGGGGTGGCGACCGAGACCAGCGACGCGGCGGCGACCAGCAGGCCGACGACCGCGAGCCGACCGCGGTAGGGACGGAAGAGCCGCAGGATGCGGTGCACCTGCCTGGGCTGCTCCTTCGCTTCGGGAGACGGTGGCCAGAAGGGTTCGCGATCGGGCTTCATGGGCTCCTACGGGGGTCGACGGGCTCCTACCGGGTGCGACGGTGGGGCCGGAGAGGCCTTTCGGATCGTAGCTCATTGTTACCTATACTCACAATGAACGACATCCTGATACTGTTCCCGCATGACCGCCTCCGATCACGACGGCCTGCTGGCGGAGCAGTTGCTGCGACTGACCCGCCGGGTGCACCGCATCCAGAAGCGCCATCTGGAGCGGCGCGATCTGGGCATCACCCCGGCCCAGTCACGGCTGCTGCGCACGCTCGCCCACTATGGCTCGCCGCCGCGCATGGCCGATCTGGCCGCCCGGCTGGAGGTTGTGCCGCGGGCGGTGACGACCCTGGTCGACGGCCTGGAGGCGGCCGGGAAGGTCCGCAGGGTGCCGGATCCGGCCAACCGCAGGGTGATTCGTATCGAACTGACGGACGACGGCCGGACGGCCCTGCGCGAGCTGCGCGCCGCCCGGCGCTCGGCCGCCGAGGAGATCCTCGCCCCGCTCACCGAGACGCAGCGCGGGGCGCTCGGCGCGCTGCTGGACACCTTGGTCGACGGCGCCGCCGTCGAGCCGGGCGGACCCGAGCGTCCTGACAGGCCCGAGCGTCCTGACGGACCCGAGCGTCCCTAGGACTCTCGCCCGATGGCCGCGCAGCCGCATCTCCCGCCGCTCCGTGGCCCGTCGCCCCGCCATGCCACCACTCCGGAAAAATCGGTTGCCCGTCACCACGCTGCGGAGCGAACCTTGCACGGTTTGCAACCTTCCGCCGCCGTGTTCCACGGCGTTCCCCCGATCCGAGCCACTGGGACGTCATGCAGATCCTGGACCTTCCGTATCCCGACCCAGGCGTGCCGGACGCGCGCTCCGGGCCCCGATTCCTGTGGTGGCTCTTCCGGAACCAGCTGGGCGGTCAGCTGAAGGCGCTGGCCTGGGGGCTGCTGCACTTCGCCTCCGTCGCGATGCTGCCCTTCTGCGTCGGGCTCGCGGTGCAGGCCGTGGTCGATCGCGACGGCGGGCGGCTCGCCCTGGCCGGCGCCCTGATGGTGCTGGCCTGCGCCGGCAACGCCCTCGGCGACACCTTCCTGCACCGCGCCGCGGTCACCAACTGGATCACCGCTGCGACCCGCGTCCAGCAGCTGCTGGCCCGCAAGGCCGCCGCACTGGGCGCCGCCATGACCCGGCGGGTCGCAGCCGGCGAGGTGGTGGCCGTGTCCACGGGGGACGTGGAGAAGATCGGCTGGTTCGTCGAGGCCGTGTCCCGCTTCACCGCCGCGGCGGTGACCGTCGTGCTGGTCTGCATCGGTCTGCTCGTGTACCAGCCCGCGCTCGGCGCCGTGGTCGCCGTCGGCCTGCCGGTGCTGGCCCTCGCGGTGCTGCCCCTGCTCCCCCGGGCGACCCGGCGCGCCGACATCCAGCGCGAGAAGGCCGGCCGCGCCACCGAACTGGCCTCCGACACCGTCGCCGGACTGCGCGTCCTGCGCGGTATCGGCGGCGAGGAGCTGTTCCTCGACCGCTACCGCCGGGCCTCCCAGGAGGTGCGTCACGCGGCCGTGCGCAGCGCCCGCATGTGGTCGCTGATCTCGGCTGTCCAGGTGCTGCTGCCGGGCCTGCTGATGTTCGCGGTGGTCTGGCACGGAGTGCAGCTGGCGAGGGACGGCCGCATCGGCATCGGTGAACTCGTGGCCGTCTACAGCTCGGTCCTGATTCTCACCTACCCTCTGCGGCACTTCGAGGAGATCGCCATGGCGTACTCCTTCTCACGGCCCTCGGCCGGGCGTGCCGCCCGGGTGCTGTCCCTGAAGCGGGCCACGGACACCGCCGGATCGCGGGACGGAGGACTGCCCTCCGGCGACCTGTACGACCCCGCCACCGGTCTGCTCGCCCCTGCCGGCCGGCTCACGGCCGTGGTGTGCGGCGACCCGGACGCCGCCGGCCGGCTGGCCGAACGCCTGGGCGGGCATCCCGCCGAGGCGGGTACCTCGGTGCAGCTGGGCGGGGTGCCGCTGGACGAACTGCCGCAGCACTGCGCGCGCACCGCGGTGCTGGTCCAGGACAAGGACCCGGTCCTGCTGTCCGGATCGCTGCGCGAACTGCTCGACGTGCCCGCGTCCGGTGCCGTAGGTGCTGCGGAGGCGCTGGCCGCGGCCCGGTGCGAGGACGTCCTGACCGCTCTGGCACAGGGCTCACCGGAGGCCGGGGACCCGATGGAAGCGCGGATCACCGAACGGGGCCGCTCGCTGTCGGGCGGCCAGCGCCAGCGGCTCGCACTGGCCCGGTCCCTGGTCACGGACCCGGAGGTGCTCGTCCTGGACGAACCGACGTCCGCCGTGGACTCGCACACCGAGGCGCGGATCGCCGAAGGTGTGCGGCACCTGCGGACCGGGCGCACCACGGTGGTCCTCACCTCGTCGCCGCTGCTGCTGGACCGCGCCGACCAGGTGGCCCTCGTGGACGGCGGCGAGCTGGTGGCCGTCGGCACCCACCGCGAGCTGCTGCACCGCGAGCCCCGGTACCGGTCCGTGGTGACCCGCGAGACCGTCGGCGAGACCGCGGCCGCCGGGGCCCTGGACGGCCGGCGGGTCATCGGCACCGAGCAGGTACTGCACCGGGACGACGAACTGGACCGGTCGAAAGAGATCGAGGAGACCGCATGATCGGCGTGGCGCCACCGCCGTACGACCCGGCGGCCCCGGCGGGCACGAGCACGCTGCCCGTCGGCGCTTCGGCGACCGTACGCGCCTACGTGGCGGAGCTGCTGCGCCGGCACCGGCGCGCGTTCCTCCTGCTCGTCGCCGTGAACACCGTCGCCGTGGTCGCCTCGATGGCAGGACCCCACCTGCTGGGTGGGCTGGTGCAACGGGTCGCCGACGGGGCACGGGAGCTGCATCTGGGGCTCACCGCCACGCTGCTCGTGCTGGCGCTGGTCGTCCAGGCCGCATTCGTGCGCGAGGTGCGGATGCGCGGAGCGGTGCTCGGTGAGCGGATGCTGGCCGATCTGCGCGAGGACTTCCTGGTGCGGTCCGTCGGGCTTCCCCCGGGGGTGCTGGAGCGGGCCGGCACCGGTGACCTGCTGTCCCGGATCACCACCGACATCGACCGGCTGGGCAACGCCATGCGCGAGGCCGTGCCCCAGCTGGCGATCGGCGTGGTGTGGGCGGTGCTGCTGCTCGGCGGGCTCGTGGTCACCGCTCCGCCGCTGGCGCCGGCCGTGCTGCTCGCCGTTCCGCTGCTGGTGGTCGGCTGCCGCTGGTACTTCCGGCGGGCGCCCGCCGGCTACCGCTCCGAGGCCGCAGGCTACGCGGCCGTGGCCGCCGCGCTCGCCGAGTCCGTGGACGCCGGGCGTACCGTCGAGGCCCACCGCCTCGAGGCGCGCCGCATCGAGCTGTCCGACCGCCGGATCAAGGAGTGGACGGCCTGGGAGCGCTACACACTGTGGCTGCGGTCGGTTCTCTTCCCGGTCATCAATGTCACCCATGTGACTGTGCTGGCCTCCGTCACCATGATCGGCGGCGTGTTCGTGCTGCAGGGCTGGATCGGCGTCGGTCAGCTGACGACGGGCGCACTGATCGCGCAGATGCTCGTCGATCCGGTCGGCCTCATCCTGCGCTGGTACGACGAGCTGCAGGTGGCACAGGTGTCCCTGGCTCGGCTGGTCGGGGTCCGGGAGATCGAGGCGGACGCCGGCGACATCTGGCTGAGCCCCCAGGGGCGGGACGTGCAGGCCGACCGGGTGCGTTTCGGATACCGCGACGGCGTGGACGTGCTGCACCGGGTGTCCCTGGAGGTCGCCCCCGGGACCCGGCTGGCGCTGGTCGGCCCGTCCGGCGCCGGCAAGTCCACCCTGGGCAGGCTGCTCGCCGGTGTGTACGCGCCGCGTGACGGCCGGATCACCCTGGGCGGTGCCGAGCTGTCCCGGATGTCCGCGGAGCGGGTGCGCTCCCACGTGGCCCTCGTCAACCAGGAGCACCATGTCTTCGTGGGCTCCCTGCGCGACAATCTGCGGCTCGCCCGCGCCCACGCCACCGACGCCGAGCTGTGGGCGGCGCTGGGCGCGGTCGACGCGGACGGCTGGGTCGGCGCGCTGGCCGGCGCCCTGGAGACCGAGGTCGGCTCCGGCGGCTTCGCGCTCACTCCGGCCCAGGCCCAGCAGATCGCGCTGGCCCGGCTGGTACTGGCCGATCCGCACACCCTGGTGCTGGACGAGGCGACGTCGCTGCTCGACCCGCGGGCGGCGCGCAATCTGGAGCGGTCCCTCGGACGGGTACTGGACGGCCGGACAGTGGTGGCGATCGCCCACCGGTTGCACACCGCCCACGACGCGGACGTGATCGCCGTGGTCGAGAACGGCAGGATCACCGAGCTCGGGAGCCACGAGGAGCTGGTCGCCGCCGACGGCGCATACGCGGCGCTGTGGCGTTCGTGGCACGGCTGACCGGAACCGCGCCGGTCCGCGCGGCGCAGCACCCGCGGCCCGCCGACGGGCGACCGGGCTACGCGGACGCGCGTCCGGTGGCCGGCGTGCGCCCCCGGGTCCCCGGGCGGGCCTCGTGCCGTTGCACGTTCCCGAACGGGAGTGGAAGGCTGGGAGGTGGCACCGGCTCGGGGAGCGCCCGAGAGCCGCGAGGTTCGACGAAGGGCGGCGCCTGTGCCCCGCGCAGCGGCCACCCGCCGCGGTCCGCGGTGACGAGGGGCCCGTCCCCACCCCCTGGAGGTACCCGTGAACAGCGCCGACGGATGGGGAGACGACGTCTACCAGCCCGACGGTTCCGACCAGCGGGAGGACACCGGGCTGCTCGACGCGGAGGACACCCTGGAGAACGACGGCGTCGCTGATCCTCTCGACCGGGGCTGGTCCCCGCCGGAGCGGCCCTGGGCCGTCGAGCACAGTGGTGTGACGGCGGCGGAGCGGCACCGGGGCGAGACGCTGGACCAGCGGCTCGCCGAGGAGCGGCCGGATGCCCTGGCACCCGACGGTGACGGTCTCGGCGACTCCCAGGGAACCGACGGGGAACTGCTGGACAACGAGGTCGGAGCGGTCCGCTCCGGTCGGCTGGTCGCCCCCGACGAGGGTGCCCACGAGGACGAGGAACCCGCGCTGGTCGCCAGGGATGTCGGCATCGACGGCGCGGCGGCGTCCGCAGAGGAGGCCGCGATGCACGTGGTGGACGAGGACACCCTGCCCCGCTGAGCCTGTCTGCCGCGCCGGACTCGCCTCCCCCGGTGTGCCGGGGCCGCAGCCTGCCGGCACCCGAGGGCGCGGACCGGTCGGGGGCCGTCCGGCCTCGTACGAGGAGCAGCCATGCATCACGACAAGCACCCCGACTACCACCCGGTGGTCTTCCGCGACCGCGCCGCCGGGTACGCCTTCCTCACCCGGTCGACCGCGTCCAGCGACGAGACCATCGACTGGGACGACGGCCGGACCTACCCGGTGGTGGACGTGGAGATCTCCTCCGAGAGCCATCCGTTCTACACCGGCAGGGCTCGCACCGTGGACGCCGAGGGACGCGTGGCCCGCTTCGAGCGGCGGTACGGCACGGACCCGGGCTCCGGTGCGGACACCGGGGCCGGCACCGGTTGAGCTGCGCGGCCCGCGAGACCCTTGACGGTCCGGGCCGGGCGGCAAGGGCGGGGTCGCGGGCGGCGCCGAGGCGACTGGCGGTGACGTCAGATGACATTCAGTGCCGCGGCGCCGCCCACTCCCCCGAGCACCATGAACGCGGGCATCAGCACCTTGAGCTCCACCCAACTGCCCGCCCGGAACCGCATGGCCTGTGGCGGACCGAGGGGGTACCAGCGCTTGCGGCCGACCGGGATCGGCCAGAGTATCGGGCAGCCCGAGACGGTCAGCGCGTCCCCGATGTCGTGCACCAGCGCGCCCAGCACGATGGGCAGTCCCAGCCACAGGTACTCCTGGCCGGGCGCGGTGAACAGCCAGTCCGCACCACCATCCGGTCTGTCCAGCACCCCGGCGAGGATCCAGGCGCTCGTGGCGGCCAGCAGCCATACCAGCACATCGCTGCTGGAGCCCCGGGTCGCCCGCCACAGCAGTCCCTCGATCGCCAGCACCATGTGCACGAAAAGGATCGCCAGCACGGCCCACCGGCCGCCGGTGATCGCCAGCACCGAGGTGCCGGCACCGATCAGGACCGCCCACAACCAGGTGTGCGTGAGCGTGCGGTGTCCCCCGGAACGGCGCGGGTCGCCCGGCTTCCTCGTGGCCTTGTACACGGCGTACGACAACTTGTCGACGATCTCGCACAGCCCACGCGAGACCGGCCCGAAGGCCCGTGAGATGGTCGCCGCCTTGTGGTCGAGGTCGGGGGCGAGCGCCGCCCCGGCGCAGATCAGGGCTCCGGCCAGCAGGACCGGCCAGGGCATCGTATGGCCGGCCGCGGCCGTGGCCGCGCCGACGCCGAGCCAGGCCGCTGCTCCCGACAGTGAGTGTGCTGGTCCCATCATCGCCGTCGCCCGCCCCATTCCTCGTGTGCCGCTGTCCAGTTGTCCGGCTCTGTCGACATGTCGTCGGCGACACAGCGTAGCGTTCGTGATCTTCGGCCCGGCAGCCGATTCCCGCATCCGGGACCGGGCCAGGCAAGATGGGGGCGTGACCCTCATCGATCAGCTGCCGCAGACCGCCGACCCCGACGCCCTCTACGAAGCCTTCGAGTCGTGGGCCCAGGAACGCGGTCTCACGCTCTACCCCCATCAGGAGGAGGCGCTGATCGAGGTGGTCTCCGGCGCGAACGTGATCGTGTCGACGCCCACCGGCTCCGGCAAGAGCATGATCGCCGCAGGGGCCCACTTCGCCGCGCTGGCCCGGGACGAGGTCACGTTCTACACGGCGCCGATCAAGGCATTGGTTTCGGAGAAGTTCTTCGAGCTGTGCAAGCTGTTCGGCACCGAGAACGTCGGCATGCTCACCGGCGACGCCTCCGTCAATGCGGACGCTCCGGTGATCTGCTGCACCGCCGAGGTGCTCGCCTCGATCGCGCTGCGGGACGGCAAGAACGCGGACATCGGCCAGGTCGTCATGGACGAGTTCCACTTCTACGCGGAGCCGGACCGCGGCTGGGCATGGCAGATCCCCCTTCTGGAGCTGCCCCAGGCGCAGTTCGTGCTGATGTCGGCGACCCTCGGCGACGTCTCGTTCTTCGAGAAGGACCTCACGCGCCGCACCGCGCGCTCCACGGCGGTGGTCCGCTCGGCCACCCGGCCGGTGCCGCTGTCCTACGAGTACCGCTACACGCCGCTCACCGAGACGCTCACCGATCTGCTGTCGAGCAAGCAGGCACCCGTCTACATCGTGCACTTCACTCAGGCCCAGGCGGTGGAGCGGGCGCAGGCGCTGATGAGCATCAACATGTGCACGCGCGAGGAGAAGGACCGGATCGCCGAGCTGATCGGCAACTTCCGGTTCACCACCAAGTTCGGCCGCAATCTGTCCCGCTACGTCAGGCACGGTATCGGCGTGCACCACGCCGGCATGCTGCCCAAGTACCGGCGGCTGGTGGAGAAGCTCGCGCAGGCCGGACTGCTGAAGGTGATCTGCGGCACGGACACGCTCGGTGTGGGCGTCAACGTCCCGATCCGCACCGTGCTGTTCACGGCACTGACCAAGTACGACGGGAGCCGGGTCCGTACGCTGCGAGCCCGGGAGTTCCACCAGATCGCCGGCCGGGCCGGGCGGGCCGGGTTCGACACGGCGGGCCTCGTCGTGGCACAGGCCCCAGAGCACGTCATCGAGAACGAGAAGGCGCTCGCCAAAGCCGGGGACGACCCGAAGAAGCGCCGGAAGGTGGTACGCAAGAAGGCGCCCGAGGGGTTTGTCGGCTGGACGGAGAGCACCTTCGAGAAGCTCATCGCCTCCGAGCCGGAGCCTCTGACGTCCCGCTTCCGGGTCACGCACACGATGCTGCTGTCGGTGATCGCGCGTCCCGGCAACGCCTTCGAGGCGATGCGCCGTCTGCTGGAGGACAGCCATGAGCCGCGCAGGCAGCAGCTGCGGCACATTCGGCGGGCCATCGCGATCTACCGTTCGCTGCTGGACGGGGGCATCGTCGAGAAGCTGGACGCACCCGACGCGGAGGGCCGTATCGTCCGCCTGACGGTGGATCTGCAGCAGGACTTCGCGCTGAACCAGCCGCTGTCCACGTTCGCCCTGGCCGCGTTCGAACTGCTCGACCCGGAGTCGCCGTCGTACGCGCTGGACATGGTCTCCGTGGTGGAGTCGACGCTCGACGACCCGCGGCAGATCCTGGCGGCCCAGCAGAACAAGGCGCGCGGCGAGGCCGTCGCCGCGATGAAGGCCGACGGCGTGGAGTACGAGGAGCGCATGGAGCGGCTCCAGGACATCACCTACCCCAAGCCCCTGGAGGAATTGCTCTTCCACGCCTACAACACCTACCGCCGCAGCCACCCCTGGGTCGGTGACCATCCGCTGTCGCCGAAGTCGGTGATCCGCGACATGTACGAGCGGGCGCTGTCCTTCACGGAGCTGGTGTCGCACTACGAACTCGCCCGTACCGAGGGCATCGTGCTGCGCTACCTCGCCGGCGCGTACAAGACGCTCGACCACACCGTCCCCGACGACCTGAAGTCCGACGACCTGCAGGATCTGATCGAGTGGCTCGGCGAGATGGTCCGGCAGGTGGACTCCAGCCTCCTCGACGAGTGGGAGCAGCTCGCCAATCCGGAGGAGATGACCGCCGAGGAGGCCCAGGAGAAGGCAGACCAGGTCCGGCCGGTGACGACCAACGCGCGCGCCTTCCGGGTGCTGGTCCGCAACGCCCTGTTCCGCCGGGTCGAGCTTGCCGCGCTGGACCAGGTGGGGGAGCTGGGCGAGCTGGACGCCGACGCCGGCTGGGACGCCGACGCCTGGGGCGCGGCCATGGACACGTACTGGGACGAGTACGACGACCTCGGCACGGGTCCGGACGCCCGCGGCCCCAAGCTGCTGGTGATCGAGGAGGAGCCGCAGAACGGTCTGTGGCGTGTGCGGCAGATCTTCGACGACCCGAACGGCGACCACGACTGGGGCATCAGCGCGGAGGTCGACCTCACCGCCTCCGACGCGGAGGGCCGGGCGGTGGTCCGCGTCATCGATGTCGGCCAGCTGTGAGCCAAGGAGCGCACCCATGACCAACCCGGCCGAGAGCCTTGTCGCCCTGCTCGACCTGGAGCAGATCGAGGTGAACATCTTCCGTGGCCGGAGCCCCCAGGAGTCGCTGCAGCGGGTCTTCGGCGGCCAGGTGGCCGGGCAGGCGCTGGTCGCGGCCGGGCGCACCACGGAGGGCGACCGCCCCGTGCACTCGCTGCACGCGTACTTCCTGCGCCCGGGACGGCCGGGCGTACCGATCGTGTACCAGGTCGAGCGGGTCCGGGACGGGCGGTCGTTCACCACCCGACGGGTCACCGCGGTGCAGCAGGGCCGCACGATCTTCAATCTGACCGCTTCCTTTCACCAGCCCGAACAGGGGAGTTTCGAGCATCAGCTGCCGCCTGCGCGGAAGGTGCCGGACCCGGATTCGCTGCCGACCGTCACGGACGAGGTCCGCGAGCATCTGGGTGAGCTGCCCGAGCAACTGGAGCGGATGGCCCGGCGTCAGCCCTTCGACATCCGCTACGTGGACCGGCTGCGCTGGAGCACCGAGGAGATCCAGGGCGCCGATCCGCGCAGCGCGGTGTGGATGCGTGCGGTCGGGCCGCTCGGCGACGACCCACTCGTACACACCTGCGCCCTCACCTATGCCAGCGACATGACCCTCCTGGACGCCGTACGTATCCCGGTGGAGCCGCTGTGGGGTCCGCGGGGCTTCGACATGGCGTCGCTGGACCATGCGATGTGGTTCCATCGCCCGTTCCGCGCGGACGAGTGGTTCCTGTACGACCAGGAGTCACCGATCGCGACCGGCGGGCGGGGCCTGGCCCGCGGGCGCATCTACGACATCGAGGGCCGCCTGCTGGTCTCGGTGGTGCAGGAGGGTCTCTTCCGGGCCCTGTAGCTCGTCCCGGCGGCTCATCCGCCTCCGCGGAACAGCCGGCCCAGCAGCCCGCGGCCCCGCACGGGCTCCGGGGCGGTCGGTTCGGACCGCTCGGGTGCCGCCTTCGGCGCCGGCCGAGGTGCCGGGAGGTGTTCGCGTGCGGTGTCCACCGCGCCGGCCAGGTCGGCGCGCAGCCAGTCGATCTCGTCCGGCTCCGACGCCGTCATGATCTCCTCCGCCACCAGCGCCGCCGGTGAGCCCGGTGATCCGTGCACCGGCAGTGCCGGACGCAGCCGGTGGAGATATGCGCGCTCATACGGGTCCCGGACGGTCTCCGCCACCTCGGCCTCTTCGAGCAGCGCCGCCACCGCCGCGGCCCGCGCCCAGGGATCATCGGCCTTCCGCAGCAGAAACCCGAGGTGCCGGCCGCGCCAGTTGCGCGGCCGCAGGTCCGCCCCCGTCGCGAGCCGCTCCCGCAGGTCTTCCGGCAAACGGCCCTTGAGCAGGGGGGCGCTCTTCTCGTCGGCCGCGAACTGCCGGAGTTCGTCGGCCAGATACAGCCACACCACGGCACGGTAGCGGTTGAGGTAGAAGCGCACCGGCACCAGGAGCCCCAGCCGCGCCAGGCGTGTGAAGCGGGCTTTCGGTACGGCCATGAGGCCGGCACCTTCGGTGCTGCCCACGGTCCGGACGCTCGCGCGCAGTCCCTCGGGGAAGTCCGGTCGGCTGCGCAGCCGCTCGATCTCGGCGAGGGGGACGCGCGGGGTGCCGCGGCCCCCTTCAGCGGATACCGTACGGATGCGCCCGAGGTGCACGGCGATGTCGAACTCACTGCGTTTCAAGGTCAGTTCCCGCGCCGCGTGGCCAGCAGCCAGATGGTCGCGGAGAATGATGGCGCCATGACGATCCGTAGTCGCGTCGGTGTGCGCAAGGGTGTTCCCGGACATGCTCGTCTCCCCCGTGGAGTCCCGTGGTTGATGTGCGGCGGCCGGGCGCCGAAGCGCGGCGCCTGCCCGACACGAGAACCGTAGCCGCCGGGACGAGTGCCGCGCCGAGCCTGTGGAAAACTCCGTGCCCCCGGACGCGGCTGTGGAAAACTGCAGGTCAGAGCTCGATCACGGGAGCCCTCTCTGGGCGGCGTTCGTCCACGGCGAGGTGCTCGCCGACGCGGTTCACCAGCAGGGTCATCTCGTAGGCGATCTGCCCGATGTCGGCCTCGGCGCCGCTCAGCACGCACAGGCAGCTGCCGGTGCCGGCGGCCGTGACGAACAGCACCGCGTCGTCGAACTCGACCATCGTCTGCCGGACCTGACCCGCGCCGAAGTGGCGGCCCGATCCCTTGGCCAGGCTGTGCAGTCCGGACGACACGGCGGCAAGGTGCTCGGCGTCCTCGCGCCGCAGGCCTGTACTGGCCCCCGTGACCAGCCCGTCGTTGGACAGGATCAGCGCATGCCGTACGTGCTCGACGCGCTCGGTCAGGTCGTCCAGCAGCCAGCCGATCCCCTGGTTGTGCGCCATGGTCCGATCTCCCCGTGTTGTTCCCCGCATGTGCCGTACGATCTGTACCCCCCTGGCCGGGGGACCCTTGCGCCAGCCTTCCCCACCGTCGCGCTGCGGGCAAGGGAGGATGGGGACATGGCACAGAAGATGACCGACGAGGAGTGGCGGGCGTTCGTCTCGTCCGGAACCCGCACGGGCAAGCTGTCGACGGTGCGGGCCGACGGCAGTCCGCATGTGACGCCGATCTGGTTCCTGCTGGACGGGGACGAGATCGTGTTCAACACCGGCAAGGGCAGCGTGAAGGGCCGCAATCTGGTCCGGGACGGCCGGGTCGCGCTGTGCGTCGACGACGACCGGCCGCCCTTCGGCTATGTGGTGCTGCGCGGTCGGGCGCGGCTGTCGGAGGACCCGGAGGCGCTGCGGCACTGGGCGGCCCGTATCGGCGCCCGGTACATGGGCGAGGAGCGCGCCGAGGAGTTCGGTGCCCGCAACGGGACACCGGGCGAACTCCTCGTACGCGTCGGCATCGACACGGTTCTGGCGGAGAAGGGCGTGGCGGACTGAGGGGAGTGCTCCGCGCCGCCCCCATGTGACCACGGGTCCCGTCTGCCCGCCGCCGCCCGTCACCCGGGATCTCGTCAGCCGACCGAGTCGAGCAACCGCGCGGTGTGCATGCGGCCGGCGTACTCGACCAGCCGGATCAGCACCTCCTTCCCGGAGTCGCGTTTCCGGGCGTCGCACAGGACTACGGGCGTGCCCGGGTCGAGGTCCAGGGCACGGGAGACCTCCGGCTCCGTGTGGCGGCGGGCGCCGGCGAAGCAGTTGACGGCGACCACGAACGGGATGCGCCGGTGCTCGAAGTAGTCCACGGCGGGGAAACAGTCCTCCAGGCGCCGGGTGTCCGCGAGGACGACGGCTCCGAGGGCTCCCTGAGCCAGTTCGTCCCACAGGAACCAGAAGCGGTCCTGGCCAGGGGTGCCGAAGAGGTACAGGGAGAGCCCGGACCGGATGGTGATGCGTCCGAAGTCCATGGCGACGGTGGTGGTGACCTTGTGGTTCACGCCGCCGATGTCGTCGACGAGCTGTCCGGCCTCGCTCAGCAGTTCCTCGGTGCGCAGCGGCCTGATCTCGCTGACCGCTCCGACCAGGGTCGTCTTGCCCACGCCGAATCCACCGGCGACCAGGACCTTCAGCGCCAGCGCGGCGGTGTCACCGCCGGCGGCTTCGGTGTGCTCGGAGACCATCGCTCACTTCTCTCGGGAGGGGCCGGCCGCGTAGGCGTCGGCGGGTGCCGGCCGCGGCCCCGCGCAGGCGGTGCGCGCGGTGGCGGCACGGGTGTGTGGGATCGTCATGACGGTCCGTCCGGCTGCAGCGCAGGGATCCCGGTCACAGCGCGCGCAGGCCGTCGATCACTTCGCGCAGAATCCGTTCGTCGGGCAGTTGCGCGGGAGGCACGGGACGGCTGACGGTGACGCAGCCGAGTTCCAGCAGGTCGCCGAGGAGTACGCGGACCACGCCGACCGGAAGGTCCGCGCCGGCGGCGAGTTCGGCCACCGACTGGGTCTCCGGGCGGCACAGTTCGAGCAGGGTGCGGTGCTCGGGTCCGAGCAGGGCGCCGTCGGCGGTTCCGGCCGCGCCCTGCTCCAGGGTGACGAGGGCGATCAGGTCGAAGCGCACCCCGGTGGGGCCGGGTCTGGTCCGGCCGCCCGTCATGGCGTACGGGCGGACGAGCGGTCCGGCCTCGTTGTCGTACCACTGGCTGCCCGGCTGTTCCATGCCGTCCGTCGTGTGCTGTCTCATCGATGCCGACCGCCCTCCCGGTTCATCCGGCGGTGGGCGGGTGAACCGCGGTGCGGGGCGCTGTGCGCAGATGCTCGCCGACGCGTCGGACCAGCCGTGCCATCTCGTAGGCGACCAGGCCGATGTCGGCTGTGACCGCCGTGAGCAGGGCGAGGCAGGAGCCTTCGCCGGCGGCGGCCACGAACAGGAAACCGTCGTCCATCTCCACCATGGTCTGCCGGACGCCGCCGGCGCCGAAGTGCCGGCCCGCGCCCTTGGCCAGGCTGTGGAAGCCGGACGCGACGGCTGCCAGGTGTTCGGCGTCGTCGCGGCCGAGGCCGGTCGAGGCACCGATGGCGAGTCCGTCGTTCGACAGCACGACGGCGTGCCGCACCTCGGTGACGCGCATCACCAGGTCGTCTAGCAGCCAGTCGAGTTCGCCGGACCGCTGGGCGGCCGCCATGCTCGGGTCCTTGATCATGCGGAGTCTCCTTCGCTGCTGCCGCCGGCCGCCGCCGGGCCGGGAGCGGGTCCGTGGCCGGGTTGTCTGCCGCCGCCGCGCGCCCAGCCGTCGCGGTATGCGGCCATGCGGTCCCGTACGACTTCGGGGGTACGGTCGGCGTCGCCGCGGGGCGGGGACGCGGGGGCCGGGTCCTCGGGGCGTCCGTCCCGGAGCTGGGGGGCGAGGCTGGCCTGGCGTACCCGGCGGGGCAGATCCGCGGAGTCGCCGCTGCTCTCCTGGGAGTCGTCGTGGAATCGGTGCAGTCGCAAGGTGGCGACTCCTGGGGGTCGGCCGGGGGTGCCGGTCTCCGCGTGGGCGGGGACGGGTGCGGCCAGCGCCGGGCGGTCGGCGGCGGGAACCGGATCCCCGTGCGGCTCGGCGGCGGAGGCGCGCGCGTATGCGAACTCGTCCGGGCGGCGCTGTTCCACCGTGGCGCGGGGTGAACGTTCCGTCGCACCGCTGTGCAGCAGGGCGGTGGGCAGCAGGACGACCGCGGTGGTCCCATCGTACGGTGAGGGCCTCAGGTGGACCTTGATGCCGTGCCGGGCAGCAAGACGGCTGACCACGAAGAGGCCCAGCCGGTCGCTGTCGAAGAGGTCGAGGGCCTCGGACTGGGCGATGCGCCGGTTGGCCTCGGCCAGGGACTCCTGGCCCATGCCGAGCCCGCGGTCCTCGACCTCCACCGCGTAGCCGTTGCCGACGGGCTCACCGGTGATGCGCACGCGCGTGTGGGGTGGCGAGAACTGGGCAGCGTTCTCGATGATCTCGGCGAGCAGGTGGGTGAGGTCGGCGACAGCGGCTCCGGCGACGGACGTCTCGGGAAGCTGTCGTACCTCCACGCGCGCGTAGTCCTCGACCTCGGACACGGCGGCACGGATCACGTTCGTCAAGGAGACCGGCATGCGCCAGGCCCGTCCGGGGGCGGCTCCGGAGAGGATGATCAGGCTCTCCGCATGGCGCCGCATCCGGGTGGTCAGGTGGTCGAGGCGGAACAGGTCGCCGAGTTCGTTCGGGTCCTCGGAGCGCCGCTCCATGCTGTCGAGGAGGCTCAGCTGGCGGTGGACGAGGATCTGGCTGCGACGGGCGAGGTTGACGAAGACTCCGGAGATGCCGCTGGCCAGTTCGGCGCGTTCCACGGCGGCGCGGAGCGCGGCCCGGTGCACGGTGCCCAGGGCCTCGGCGACCTGTCCGGTCTCGTCCTCGGCGGGCCGTCCGGGCGGCGCCTCCGCGCGCACGTCGATCTCCTCGCCCGCGCGCAGTCGCCGCATGGCCTCGGGGAGTTTGCGTCGCGCGATCTCCAGCGCGCTGTTGCGCAGGCTCACCAGCTCCACCACGAGACCGCGGCCGATGCGCACGGAGATCACCAGTGACGCGGCGACGGCGAGGAGGCCCAGGAGAACCGCGGCACCGGCCGGGGTGAGGACTCCGCGGGTGTAGGGGTCGGCCCGGTCGGCGACCGAGCGGGCGGCGTCCTGCTCGATGGTGCGCATACCGTCCTGCACGCGCGCGTGCGCACGTTCCCAGGCACCCGGGGAGGCGGCCGCGTCGAGGGCGGGTGCGTCCTCGACGCCGGCGAGCAGGTGGTCCTCGGCGGCGCGCAGCGCCGCGTGGTCGGTGCCTTCGACGAGCTTCTGCCAGGCGGTGCGTTCGTCGCCGCGCAGGTCGGCGGCAGCTGCGTCGGTGAGCGTGCGACGGGTGTCGACGGCACCGGTGAACAGCCGCAGTTGCGCCCCGTCCAGACGGCCTCCCGGGCGGGCTGCGGCGAGGACCGCGTCCTCCTGGGCCAGGGCTTCGCCCGCGCGGGAGAACTCGACCAGCACGCGCGCCTGGGAGCCGTGGTCGGCGTCCTGGATGCCGCTCAGCGCGCCGCCCACCCCGAAGGCCGACGCGATCGTCTCCGTGTACCGCCCGTAGGCCTCCTGCCAGTCGGCGCCGCGGCCGAGCACGGCGGTGCGCAGCGGGCCCAGTCGCTCGGCGCCGCTGACGAACGTCTCCAGCCGCCGGGCAACCGCAGCAGGAAGTCGGCCGCTGTCGGCGACGGTGTGGCGGTCACCCAGGCGCAGTGCCGCGACGGCCCGGTCCGTCCGCTCGGCGTGTTCCTCGTACTCCCCGCCCAGCACCGACGACGGCTGGGCGGTGTAGCGGACGGCGGCCACCCGCTCGGCCTGCAGTGCGGCGACGGCGGTGGCCAAGGGGGCGCGGACCTCGGTGTCCACGCGCTGCAGCTGGCGCAGCCCGGCGATGTCCTGGGCGGTGGTGACGGTGGCGTACGCCCACAGGGCCAGCAGGGAGACGACCGGCACCATCAGCAGACAGACGATCTTGGCGCGCACGGTGCGGGGCCGGATGCCGCGGCGCCACGCGCGCGCGGGAGCGCGGTCCGGTCCGGAGGGCGCGGGTTCGGCCGGGCCTTCGTCGGCCGGTGGGCCGGCGTGCGCACGACGGCCGCGCAGGGGCGGCGGGTGCGGCGCGTCGGTGCCGGGTGCGGGTATGGGGCGGGGTGTGGGCATGGCCTTCTCGCTCGGGAGTGGATGTCGGGACGTGCTGCGGGTGCCGGCTGGGGCGCTCCGGCCGCTACCGGGTTGCGCTCTCGACGGGCCGTACGGCCGAGGCGGTTGCCTCCCGCTCCCCCGCCGTCGGCGACAGGGCGACGAAGGCCGAGGTCAGGAAGAGGTAGGACCCGAGGCCGACGGCGAGCGGGAAGATGAACTGCATCGCCGTGGCCCCGGCCAGAGCTTCGCCGGAGGGAGTGACCTGCACGCTCACTGCGAACATGCCCGTGTAGTGCATGCTGCTCACGGCGGCGCCCATGATCAGGGAGGCGACGGTGACCGCCACCGGCGACTTGATGTTGAGCGCCGCCCACAGGGCGGCCGTGGCCGCGGCGACAGCGATCAGGACGGAGAGCGCGACGAGCTTCGGGTCGTAGCTCACCTCGCCGTGCAGCCGTACCGCCGCCATGCCCAGGTAGTGCATGCTCGCCACGCCGAGCCCGGTGGTGAGGCCGCCGAGCAGCAATGACCGGAGACGGTCCCGGCCGTAGCCGACGGCGAACACCCCGGCGCAGACCACGACCATGGCGACAAGGAGGCTCAGCAGCGTGAGTGGTACGTCGTAGTGGATGTCCGTCCCGGTGACGCTGAAGCCGAGCATCGCCACGAAGTGCATCGTCCAGATGCCGGTGCCGATCGCGGAGGCCGCCGTCAGCAGCCAGTTGCGGCGGGAGTGTCCGGTGGCGCCGAGGGCGCGGACGGTGCAGCGCAGCCCGAGGGCGGCGCCGGTGCAGGCCATCGCGTACGACAGCACGGGTGTGAGCCAGCCCAGGGCGGCGTGGTCCAGGTGTCCCATGGCCCCGGGACGCTAGCCCTGGCCGGGGGGCGCACAGGGGGCGCATTTCGAAACATGCAGGGATATGACGCAGAGATGTGCTGGAACGATCGCATCCCGCCCGAACATGTGCGCCGTGATGTCATTCGTGCCGGTGAGTCATTCCTGCCGGTAAGGAATCATGCGGAGCATGAGCGACGACCACACACACGTCCAGGAGTTCTTCACCGCGCGGGCCGCCGACTGGGACGCCCGGTTCCCCGACGACGGACCCGCCTACGCTGCGGCGGTCGCCGAGCTCGGCCTGCACCCCGGTGCCCGCGTGCTCGACGCGGGCTGCGGCACCGGGCGGGCCCTGACGCCTCTGCGGGCGGCCGTGGGCCTCTCGGGCGTGGTGGTCGGGGCCGATCTGACGCCGGCCATGCTCCGGGCCGCCGTGCGGGCAGGGCGGGGCCGGGACGGGCGGTTGCTGCTCGCCGATGTCGCCGCGCTGCCGCTGCGGTCGGAGTCGTTGGACGCCGTGTTCGCGGCGGGCCTGATCGCCCATCTGCCCGACCCGGCCGGAAATCTGCGGGAGCTGGCGCGGGTGGTGCGACCCGGCGGTCTGCTGGCGCTCTTCCACCCCATCGGCAGGGCGGCGCTCGCGGCCCGCCAGGGCCGGCGGATCGCGCCGGAGGACCTGCGTGCAGAGCCCAACCTGCGTTCGCTGCTGGCCGGTTCGGGGTGGCGTATGACCTCCTACGTCGACGAGGAGGCCCGGTTCCTGGCGCTGGCCGTGCGCGAGTGAGCCGCCCGGGAGGAGCGGGGCGTCGACGAGGACGGGCGAGTCCCTGAGGTCCGAGTCGTCGGGGAGGAGTACGCGAGGACCGGAAGCCGACGGGGCCGGCGGCCCGTCACGGCCTCCCGGCCTGCACGCGGTCGGCCGGCAGCCGCTCCAGCAGGCCTCGCATCGACGGTCGCGGTGCCCGGATGAGACCGACCGCCGAGCGGTGCCGGGCGCGTCGGTCGGCCAGCCGCATCGGCGCCGCCCGGAGGGAGCCGCGGCTGCCAGCACGCGCGCGTGGCCGCCGCCCACGACATCGTCCTCCGCGTGGGAGGCGATGATGCTGCTGCCCGCGGTCGGCGATGGGAGGCGTGGAGGTCGGCCTCGGCGAGGACCAGGCGGGAGACCAGTTCGGGCAGCCGGTGTGCGAGCACGAGGGCGACGGCGCGGCCATGCTGTGCGCGATCGGTTCGGCGCCGGTCGGTCCGGCCGTGTCCAGGGCCGCCGCGAGGGCGTCTGCATGGTCCTCCAGCGTGTAGCCGACGTCGTCGGGCCGGTCGCTGATGTGGTGTCCGGGCAGGTCGACGAAGAGAGTGCGGCGGCCGGAGACCTCGGGGCGGCCTGTGATGTGGGCGAACCTGCGGCACCTGGGCGACGCCGACGCCCAGGCGGCGGTGGTGCGGCGCCGGCCGGCCTCCCGGAGCAGCCCGCGAGTTTCCGCCACGACGGCGACCGGCCGCCGCGCGCCGAGGACCTGGACGATCTGTTCCGGCCCGGCGTCCTGACCATCGTGCGGGCCACCTTGCAGCCGGAACTCGCCCGGCTCAGGCAGACGCTCGGGTCACTCGGCGGCTGACGCGCCCGCTTGGCGGACCGGGCACCCGCGTACCCCCGGGACCGGACGCGTGCCCAGCTCCGCCAGGCGGTATCCGTTCGGGTAGCTCTTGATCTCCCAGTTCTGCCGCGCATAGTGCGGGGCTCGCCGTGGCGGCAGGAGCCGGACCGCGCGCCCTCGCAGTCGCACCGCACGCCGCACGACCGCGCGCGTGCCGGGGCCCGGCGGCGTGTAACGGAAGGCCCGGAGCAGGGGTTCGTCCAGCAGCGCGAGAGTCGCAGTGCGCAGTAGTGGGGTGAGCGGGCGCGGGTACCACGAGGCCATCAGGTCGAGTGTGGCGTCCGAGACCCGCCGCGCGCCTTCGTCCCAGTCGAAGTGGGCTTCCTCGTAGGCGTCGAGGCAGGCCTCGAACTCCTCGTACGTCTCGGGAATGCCCCTGATGCCCATGTGCCGCCCCAGGGTCCGGTAATGGACCGCGCACGCGATGGTCTCGTGGCGGGACAGCCTGCGCCAGCCGTAGGCGTCGATCCAGCGTCTGGGCATCACGACGAAGGTGCAGAGCACGTAGCGCATGTCGTCGTTGGGGATGTCGTAGCTGCGGTGCATCTGGTTGATCCGGCGGACCGCCGTGCGGCCCTGCTCGCTGGCGAAGCCGTGCTCGACGATGGAGTCGAGGAGGAGCGAGGTGTCGTCGTACCGCCGCTGCGTCCGGTCCGTCAGCTCCGCTGTCCGCGCCAGCAGCCGACCGATGCTCGGAACGGCGTACGTACGGTAGAGGGCGAGTTCCAGGGCGCGGGTGAAGTCCCACGGGAACTCGTAGGCTGAGGTGAGCCGGTAGATCTCGGAAGCGTCCTCGTACGGGTCCATCCGCCGGATCTGTGCCAGCCGTTCGAAGCGCTTCACCGCAACCTGCCCCTTCCGTCGTGGAACCCCCAACTCTATGTCGCCCTCTATGTCGCCCGGCAGGAGATGCCATGGCGTCCTCTCGCCGGGACCGCGGACGGCGGGCTCCGGCGGATGCGTCGGGGCGGCAGCGGCGCGGGTGCAGGCCGCGCCGCTCGGGGCCCGGGGGTCGAATGCACCGAACGCCCGGCTCGTCGTGTTCGCCCCGTAGAGCCGGAAAACTGCAGCTGGGCTGCGTCAGCGAGTCGTGACAAGGCCCTTCCGGTCGGATTAGGGTGCGCGCCGTTGGGTGAACGATGGGGAGGCTGGGATGGCCGGGACGGACGAGAACGCCGTCGCCGCCGCGGACGACGCGCTTTTTGTGCTCACGGCGGTGCTGCTGACGCCCGCCAAGTTCCCGAGCGTGCTGGGCGACGACTACCCGGAGGCGTGTGCCGCGCTCGGCCTCGCACCGCTCGCCGACGGCTACGGACTGGTCCTCGGGCAGGACGGGGAGGGTGCCCGGTGGACCGTCGTCATCGACGACGTCTCGCTGGTCGCCGTCGCCATCGCGTCCTGGGACTGCGGCATGGAGTACGAGCTGTCGCCGGACGAGCGCACGGTTGTCGCCGCGCTGCCCGGCTGGCCCCTCGCGGTCGCGGTGGCCGCTCCGGGGGTGCCCGCGCCGCACGATCCCGCGGTGGAGCCGGACGAGGCGCCCGCGCTGACGCCGCCGGACACGACCGTCTGGGGACCCGCGCAGCGCCGCCTGGGGGCCGACGAGATAGCCCTGCAGTGGGCGCAGTGGCGGGAGCAGATCGACGACGCCGAGTTCCAGGTCCCGGACGAGGGCTCCGAGAGTGCCGGAGCTGCGGAGGAGGACCCTGCCGGGGACGCGGAGCAGGAGCCCGGGGCCGCGGGGCACAGCGGTGTCCGGCGGGTGCTCGCGGAGGCCCGCGCCTATGCGGACACGCCTCCTCCGCTGGGCCGGGTCCGGTCGTCGTTCGCGCCGGGCGGTGCGCGGACGCTGCGTGCGGACGGCCCCGGCTGGTCGCTGGTGGCCCGGACCGACGACATCGCGTTCGTCCTGCTGGACGAGGAACCGGGTGAGGTGCTGCCGGTCGGACGCGGCCCGGAGCTGCCGGGACTGCTGGAGGCCCTCGACGCGATGGCCGTACGCCCCGCCTGAACTGCGTACGGCCCCGTGACCCGGCTCCTCAGCGGCCGAGTTCCCTGCGCGTGTTGCGGCGCAGCCTGCGCCGCTGGGACGGGTCCAGCGCGAGGTACGCACCGGCCGGGACTCCCAGGATGATCAGGAGGGCGGCCCACCAGGGCAGCCAGATCAGCAGCAGGATCCCGACCGCCGCACCCCCCGCGGCGATCTTGGCGTTCTTCGACATGATGTCGCCTCCTTCGCGGCCACTGCCGCTCTCTGTCCTGACAACGGGCCCGCGCTTTCCGCGGTTCCGTACCACGACCCCGAGAAGCCCCTGAGACCGAACCCCTACTCGACCCTGAGACTCCCGGGCCACCCTGCGGTTCGCGAAGGCTCAGGGTGACGCCTCCAGCGTCCCCGCCGGAGCGGGCGGCACAGTCTCCTTCTGCATGGTGGCTCACATCACAGCAGTTCACACCCTCCAGACCCTCGAGTCCACATACAGTCAGCGATCTCAAAACGACTAGTCAAATTTGAGGACTACTCATCGCCACACGGACGACCACCACAGCCACCGCCCCGGCACCGGCACCGGCACCGGCACCGGCACCGGCACCGAGCATGGCGGACATCGAGGACGTCTCCGGGCTTGCCGGTGCTGCGCCGTCCTCGTGCCCGGTGATCCTCCCCGCACCGGCAGGGTCGCGTTCTGGTGCCCCGACGGCGCGGATCCTCCGGCCGCACGGTCGGGTTTCCGGACGCGGAGGGCCAGCTGACGAGGGCTCAGGACGCGGTACGGCCGGCGGCGGACGGCGTGCCACCGGGGGGCCGAACGTCTGGCCGGCGCGACGGGACGCGGCGGGCGGGATTTCGCGTCGGCGGTGCGTGCACGGCGGTTCGGAGGTGCGGCGGGGCTTTCGGTCCTGGAGGAGGAGTGGCCGGTGGAGGGCGAGGCGCTCGCACGCGCGCGTGCCGCCCTGGACGCGGCCTGGGACGAGGACGAACGGCCGCCCCTGCGTGGCGGCGCCAACCGCTGGACGTCGCCGGTGCGCCGCAGCAGATCCGGCTCGGCCGGGACGGGAGGTGGCGGCCGTACCGCAGGGAGCACGACCGCTGGGTCCCCGCGGGGGAGGCGGCCGACGATCCGGCCACCGCACTCGCCACGGCGGCATCCCCGGCGGACCACGAGCCGTAGGAGCACAAGAGGTCGTGGGCTGGCCGACCGGTCGGGCCCGCCGGTCGGTGGCTCTCCACGTCCAAGAGCGGATGCTCCCGTTCCGGCCAGCTGTGCCACCGGTCCGGGCGCCGCCGGAGCTACGGCCTCAGTGCACCGGTCCGCCGTAGCAGAGGGATGACGTGGTCCGAGAGGGCGGGCGACAGCCGCAGACCGGCCTCGTGCCCGGAGATCCACTGAAGGCGGGCGAGTTCCGCGGCGGGGTGGGGACGCCCGTCGATCGCGGCCTCGAAGAGCGTCAACCGCAAGGGCACGCGCTCGAGGGCCGCGAGCGACTCGACCTCGGCCAGCAGCCGCGGCTCCACGGGCTGCACGCCCAGTTCCTCGTCCAGCTCGCGGCGGAGCGCCTCCAGTGAGCCCTCCCCGGGGTCCGGCTTGCCGCCGGGCAGGTAGAAGACGTCGGGTGCGGCCCGCTTGCTGACGACCAGCAGGCGGGCCCGCTCAACGATCACGGCTGCCACCACGTTCAGCTGCCGGGCCGCGCCGGAGCCGCCCGCGACCGGTGCTCCTGCCTCGTCCGTCATGCCGGGCATTCTCGCAGCTCCCCGGGACCACAGGCGGCTTCGGCCGGTGGCCCCGGGCCCTGAGCAGACCGGCTCGGCCGGGCAACCGCCGGCACGCGCGTGTGCGTGCGGTTGCGCAGCCACACTCCCGGGCCGCACACAGCCGTGCGGGCGGCTGCGCAGGGTCAGCGGCGTGCGCCCAGCAGGTGGTCCACGGCAAGCTGGTCGAGGTGTTCGAAGGCCATACCCCGAGCGGCGGCGGCCTCGACGTCGAACTCCTCGAACGCGCCGCGGTCGGTCAGCAGGGACCGGAGACCGTCGGCGGCGGTGGGCCGGGCCAGCTCGTCCAGCCGCGCCGCGCGGAGCGCCTCCCGGACCTCGGGATCGGCCCGGAACGCGGCGGCACGCTCCTTCAGGACGAGGTAGTTGCGCATGCAGCCGGCCGCCGACGCCCACACGCCGCCCGGATCCTCGGTCCGCGGCGGCTTGAAGTCGAAGTGCCGAGGTCCCTCGTAGCCGGCCGACTCCAGCAGATCGACCAGCCAGAAGGCGGACCGCAGATCGCCGGCGCCGAACCGGAGGTCCTGGTCGTACTTGACACCGGACTGGCCGTTGAGGTCGATGTGGAACAGCTTGCCCGCCCACAGAGCCTGCGCGATGCCGTGCGGGAAGTTCAGTCCGGCCATCTGCTCGTGCCCGACCTCCGGGTTGACGCCGTACAGCTCCGGGCGCGCCAACCGCTCGATGAAGGCCAGCGCATGGCCGACGGTGGGCAGCAGGATGTCCCCGCGGGGCTCGTTCGGCTTCGGCTCGATGGCGAACCTCAGGTCGTATCCCTGCGCCGTGACGTACTCGCCGAGCAGGTCGAAGGCCTCCTTCAGCCGCTCCAGGGCATCGCGCACGTCCTTGGCCGCGCCGGACTCCGCACCCTCCCGGCCGCCCCAGGCGACATAGACGCGTGCGCCGAGCTCCGCCGCCAGGTCGATGTTGCGGATGGTCTTGCGCAGCGCGTACCGGCGGACGTCGCGGTCGTTGGCGGTGAAGGCCCCGTCCTTGAACACCGGGTGCGTGAACAGGTTCGTGGTGGCCATCGGCACCTTCATGCCGGTGGCGTCCAGGGCCTGCCGGAACCGTTTGACGGCCGCCTCGCGCTCGGCCTCGCCCGAGCCGAAGGGGATCAGGTCGTCGTCGTGGAAGGTCACTCCGTAGGCGCCCAGTCCGGCCAGGCGCTGCACCGTCTCCACCGGGTCCAGGGCAGCCCGGGTGGCGTCCCCGAACGGGTCCCGGCCCTGCCAGCCGACGGTCCACAGACCGAACGTGAACCTGTCCTCGGGGGTGGGCTGGTAGTTCATGCCGCGGCTCCTTGCTCGCTTCCGGCTCGCTCGTCGGCCACTATTTCGTCATGACGCTTTACAAATTAGTATGCGGGCGCATCGCTGGGAAGGGACAGGGTGTCCTCGAAGTAGAGACCCCGCAGAGCCGCGGAAGAGGGAGAGTCCGATGTCAGCAGCCGAGGGTCCGCTCGTCGTCGGCGTGGACACATCCACCCAGTCCACCAAGGCCCTGGTCGTCGACGCGGCGACCGGAGAGATCGTCGCGAGCGGCCAGGCACCGCACGCCGTGTCCACCGGGGCCGGTCGCGAGAGCGACCCGAGGCGGTGGTGGGACGCCCTGGTCCAAGCGCTGGCGCAGTGCGGGGAGGCGGCGCACGAGGCCGCCGCCGTGTCGATCGGCGGACAGCAGCACGGCCTGGTGACTCTGGACGCCCAGGGCGATCCGGTGCGGCCCGCCCTGCTGTGGAACGACGTCCGCTCGGCGCCGCACGCACGCCGTCTGGTCGGGGAACTGGGCGGGCCCAAGGCGTGGGCCGAGCGGACGGGCAGTGTGCCCGGTGCCTCGTTCACGGTCACCAAGTGGGCCTGGCTGTCCGAGCACGAGCCGGAGGCGGTCCGCGCCACGCAGGCCGTACGGCTCCCCCACGACTACCTCACCGAGCGTCTGACCGGTCGGGGCACCACCGACCGCGGCGACGCTTCCGGCACCGGCTGGTGGGCCACCGGGACGGAGGCGTACGACGAGGAGATCCTCGCGCGCGTGGGGCTCGATCCGGCGCTGCTGCCCAGGGTGGTGCGTCCCGGCGAGGTGGCCGGCACCGTCCGCGACAGCCACGACCTGCCCTTCTCCAAGGGCACGTTGGTGGCTCCCGGAACCGGCGACAATGCCGCCGCCGCGCTGGGCCTCGGGCTGCGGTCCGGGGTGCCGGTGATGAGCCTGGGGACGTCGGGCACGGTGTATGCGGTGTCGCAGCGGCGGCCCGCCGACCCGACCGGCACAGTGGCCGGCTTCGCCGACGCGCGCGGCGACTGGCTCCCGCTGGCCTGCACCCTGAACTGCACGCTCGCCGTCGACCGGGTCGCGGCGCTGCTCGGCCTGGACCGCGAGGCCGTCGAGCCCGGCACCGGCGTCACACTGCTGCCCTATCTCGACGGCGAGCGCACCCCCGACCTGCCGAACGCCTCCGGCCTGCTGCACGGGCTGCGCCACGACACGACCGCCGGGCAGCTGCTCCAGTCGGCGTACGACGGCGCCGTGCACTCGCTGCTCGGGGCACTGGACCGGGTCCTGGACACCGACGCGGACGCCTCCGCGCCGCTGCTGCTCATCGGCGGCGGCGCACGCGGCAGGGCCTGGCAGGAGACCGTACGCCGGCTGTCCGGTCGCCCGGTGCAGATTCCCGAGGCCCGGGAGCTGGTCGCCCTGGGCGCGGCGGCTCAGGCGGCCGGACTGCTCACCGGCGAGGATCCGGCGGCGGTCGCCCGGCGCTGGAACACCGCCGCCGGTCCGGTACTGGAGGCGGTGGATCGAGATGAGGCGACGCTGAGCAGGATCGCCGGGGTACTCTCCGACGCGGCCCCGCTGCTGGAGCGGGGCACGGACCCCCGCTGACGGGCCGCAGTCCGCTCCGGGCACCCGGCGCGGACACCGACACCGGGCGAGGACCACGGACACCGGGCGAGGACCCGAGGACACGGGCCAGGGCCGAGGAGGCATGACAGCACCGCGGAACCAGGCGCAGGAGGCCCGTACCGGGCCTGCCCTGCCGGACACCCAGCAGGGCATGCGCCGCCGCAACCTGGCGCGGGTGATGCACACCGTCAGCTCCGAGGGGCCGCTGTCCCGGGCGGCGGTCGCCTCACACATCGGGCTGACCCGGGCGGCGGTGTCGACGCTGGTCGACGAGCTCACCCGGGCCGGGCTGCTGGACGAGCTGGGGCCCGAGCGGCCGGGCCGGGTGGGCCGCCCGGGCTCGGCGCTCGCGGTCAGCGCGCACGGCCCGGCGGGGATCGGTGCCGAGGTCGGCGTCGACCACCTCGCGGCCTGCGTGGTGGACCTGCGCGGCCAGGTACGCGCGCGGGCGGTGCGGTACGGCGGCAACCGGGGCCGTTCTCCGGGGCCGGTGGTCGAGCAGCTCACCGGCCTGGTGCGGCGCGTCGTCGCCGAGGCGGAGCGCGAGGGCCTGTGGGCGGCCGGGCTCGCGGTGGCGGTGCCCGGCCTGGTGGCGCGGGACGCCCGGACGGTCGTACGCGCCCCGAATCTCGACTGGCACGATGCGGACCTCGGGGCTCTCCTACCGGTGGGCGTGCCGCTCACCGTGGACAACGAGGCCAACTTCGGTGCGCTCGCGGAGCTGTGGCTGGGCGACGGCATGCCGCCCGACTTCCTGCACGTCTCTGCCGAGATCGGTATCGGCGCGGGGGTCGTCGTCGACGGCCGGCTGCTGCGCGGCACCCGGGGTTTCGCCGGCGAGCTGGGGCATGTGCCGGTGTTTCCGGACGGCCCGGAGTGCGCCTGCGGCGGGCGCGGCTGCCTGGAACAGTACGCCGGCGAGGAGGCGGTGCTCCGCGCGGCCGGTCTGGCGGCGGGCGAGGGCCGCGTGGATCTGCTCGCGGAGCGCGCCGAGGCCGGCGACCGGGACGCTCGCCGGGCGCTGCACGACGCCGGGACGGCGCTGGGCATCGCACTGACCGGAGCGGTCAATCTGCTGGACCCGCAGACGGTGGTGCTGGGCGGGGCGCTGGCCGGGCTCGCGCCCTGGCTGCTGCCTCCGCTCCGGGACGAACTGACCCGGCGCACGGCGGGGCCCGCCTGCCCCGTGTCGGTGTCGGCGCTGGGGCCCCGAGGGCCGCTGCTGGGGGCCGCGCACTCGGTCGTGCGGGCTGTGCTGGACGACCCGATGGCGGTGGCGGAGCGGCCCTGAGCGGTCGGCGCCGGACGCCGGCGTTCATCACTTGATCACTCGATCGAGTGAGCGAGTTGTCCACAAGGGTGCGGTCGTCCACCGAATCCGGATGTCTCCTGCTGCCCAACCACCCGTCGTCGTAGCGTGAGTTCCGTCGCCGCGGGCCCTCGGTACAAGGGGTCCGGGCCGCTCAGCACTCCGCTCCTCTGCCGAACGCTCCGCCGTCAGGAACCGCCCAGCCCACCCTCCACCCTCCCTTCCCAGACCTCCACAGCACGAAAGGCGACCTCCCATGGAACGAGCACGACGGGAACGAGCACGCCCGCTGCCCAGCCGACGGCGGCTGCTGACCGGTGCCGCACTCGCCGCCGTCCCTTCCGCCCTGCTGTCGGGCACCCGGGCCGAGGCGCAGCCCCGGGCCGGCGGCTACCCGCCCACGGAGTGGCATCCGGCAAGCAGCTCCAACTACACCGCGTCGAGCCGTCCCACCGCCCACCCCGTCGACTACGTGGTCATCCACGTCGCGCAGGAGACCTACGCCGACACCCTGGCCGTCTTCGCCGACCCGCGCTCGAAGGTGTCCGCACACTATGTGGTCCGCTCCGCCGACGGTCATGTCGCCCAGTGCGTCCGCGAGGCCGACATCGGCTGGCACGCGGGGAACTGGGACTACAACACCCGCAGCATCGGTATCGAGCACGAGGGATGGGTGGACCGTCCGGAGTACTTCACCCACGCCATGTACGAGCAGTCCGCCAGGCTCACGGCGGCGATCTGCACCAGGTACGGCATCCCCAAGGACCGGGCACACATCATCGCGCACCACGAGGTACCGGGCAGCGACCACACGGATCCGGGCCCGCTGTGGGACTGGACGCGCTACATCAGACTCGTCAACTTCGCCTGACTGTTCGGGTGTGCACCACGGTCGGGTGACCTGGCCGGTCGAAGTGGTTGTCGGCGCTCCTCCCCCGAGTGACGATGTCCGCGGCAGCGTCGCCGTCCGGGGAGGCCGAGTTGAGCGATCCATGGGTGGCTCTGGAGCCGGGGGCGGACCCCGTCGAGCACGCGCGTGTGCTGCGCCGCGCGCACGAGACGTTCACGGCCGCGGGCACCGTGCCGCTGCCGGTGCGTTCGGTGGTGGCGGAGTCGTGGCGGCGCTCCGTCCGGGCGGGTGTCGGTCCGGACGGCACCGCCGACGTGGAACTGGGGGACGACGACCTCGGCGCCTACCGGGCCGAGCATCCGCTGGCTCGGGTGATGCCCCTGGTACGGGAACTGATGGGCACGTTCGCCTCCGACGGGGAGCATCTGCTGGCGGTGTGCGACGCCCACGGCAGGCTGCTCTGGGTGGAGGGCCATCCGGCCACCCGTCGGCGGGCGGGGCGGATGAATTTCGTACCGGGTGCGCGGTGGGCGGAGAGCGCGGTCGGGACCAATGCGCCGGGCACCGCGGTCGCCGTCGACCGGCCCGTGCAGGTCTTCGCCGCCGAGCACTTCGTGCGCCGGGTGCAGCCGTGGACCTGCGCAGCGGCTCCGGTGCACGATCCGCGCACCGGGCGGGTGCTCGGGGCCGTCGACATCACGGGCGGGGACCGGCTGGCCCATCCGCACAGTCTGGGCTTCGTACAGGCGGTCGCCCGGGCGGCAGAGTCCCAATTGGCCCTGCTGACACCGCAGCGGCCGGCCGACGAGGCGGCCGAGCTGACCGCCCTGGGACGGGATGAGGCGTGTGTGGCCATCGGTGGGCACCGGGTCCGGCTCAGCCGACGGCACAGCGAGATCGCGGTGCTGCTCGCCCGCCACCCGGAGGGACTGACCGGTGACGAGTTGCTGTGCGCGCTGTACGAGGACGAGAGGGTGACGCCGGTGACGCTGCGCGCCGAGCTGGCACGGCTGCGCCGGACGCTGGGGCCCGGCCGGCTGGCGTCGCGCCCGTACCGCCTCACGGTACCCGTCGAGTCCGACGTCGCCGTCGTCGAGCGGCGGCTGCGCGCCGGTGCGGTCACGGCCGCGGTGGCTGCCTACGGCGGGCCGCTGCTGCCCGGCTCCCAGGCGCCGTCGGTGGTCCGGCTGCGGCACCGGCTCGCCGACGGACTGCGGCACGCGCTGATCACCGGCGGTGACCCCGATCTGCTGGCCGACTGGGCGCATGCCCCCTGGGGCGAGGACGACCTCGACGTCTGGCGCGCCCTCGCCGCGGTGCGACCGACCGCCTCGGTCCGGGCCCGACTGGCGGCGCTGGAAGCGGAACTGGTGGCTCCGCACGTCCGTTGAGAGGGGTGCGGTCGCTGCAGGCGGCAACCGTGCGAGGGAAGACCGGAACCGGTGAGCCACGGCTACCGCCGGGCCGGCGAAGCGGGCGCCGCCCGGCACACGCACCCCCGCAGACCGAACCCCACGCCCGGCCTCCGGCGTCCCGGCCCGCCGAGGTACCGCGGCCGGCGCAACGTCCCTGCAACCTCGCGGTCCCTAGCCTCGCGGCACGAGCTGCCCCCAGGGCGGGCAGCGCTCGACGAGGAGGCACATCAGCATGACCCGTTACGCGGCGCCCGGCACCGACGGCGCGATCGTCTCCTACCAGTCGCGCTACGACCACTTCATCGGCGGCGAGTACGTGCCGCCGGTACGCGGGCAGTACTTCGAGAACCCGACACCCGTGAACGGACAGCCGTTCACGGAGATCGCCCGCGGTACCGCGGAGGACGTGGAGCGGGCGCTGGACGCGGCGCACGCCGCGGCACCGGGCTGGGGCCGCACATCGGTGACCGAACGCGCCGGCATCCTGCTGAAGATCGCCGATCGCATGGAGGCCGGTCTGGAGAAGCTGGCGGTCGCCGAGAGCTGGGAGAACGGCAAGCCGGTACGGGAGACCCTGGCCGCCGACATCCCGCTGGCCATCGACCACTTCCGCTACTTCGCCGGCGCGATCCGGGCGCAGGAGGGTTCGCTGAGCGAGGTCGACGACGACACGGTCGCGTACCACTTCCACGAGCCGCTCGGCGTGGTGGCACAGATCATCCCCTGGAACTTCCCCATCCTCATGGCGGCCTGGAAGCTCGCCCCCGCCCTCGCCGCGGGGAACACGGTCGTCATCAAGCCCGCCGAGCAGACCCCTGCCTCCATCCACTACTGGATGAGCCTGATCTCCGATCTGCTCCCGCCGGGCGTGGTGAACATCGTCAACGGCTTCGGCGTGGAAGCGGGCAAACCGCTCGCGTCCAGCCCGCGGGTGGCGAAGGTGGCGTTCACCGGCGAGACCACCACCGGGCGGCTGATCATGCAGTACGCCTCGGAGAACATCAAACCGGTCACGCTGGAGCTGGGCGGCAAGTCGCCGAACATCTTCTTCGACGACGTCTGGGCGAAGGACGACGACTTCCGGGACAAGGCGCTCGAGGGCTTCACCATGTTCGCGCTCAACCAGGGCGAGGTGTGCACCTGTCCGTCCCGGGCGCTGGTGCAGAGCGGCACATACGCGGAGTTCGTCGAGGCGGCGGTGGCCCGCACCGAGCTGATCACAGCGGGCCACCCGCTGGACACCGGCACGATGATCGGCGCACAGGCGTCCAACGACCAGCTGGAGAAGATCCTCTCCTACCTTGACGTCGGTCGGCAGGAGGGCGCGAAGGTCCTCACGGGCGGTCAGCGCATCGAGCACGACGGCGAGTTGAAGGGCGGCTACTACGTGCAGCCGACCGTCTTCGAGGGCCACAACCGGATGCGGATCTTCCAGGAGGAGATCTTCGGCCCGGTCGTCTCCGTCGCTTCCTTCGACGACTTCGACGACGCGATGAAGATCGCCAACGACACGCTGTACGGCCTGGGAGCAGGGGTGTGGACGCGGGACATCAACACCGCCTACCGCGCGGGGCGCGCCATCCAGGCGGGCCGTGTCTGGACGAACTGCTACCACGCCTACCCGGCGCATGCGGCGTTCGGCGGCTACAAGCAGTCGGGCATCGGGCGGGAGACACACCGGATGATGCTGGAGCACTACCAGCAGACGAAGAATCTCCTGGTGTCCTACTCCCCGAAGAAGCTGGGCTTCTTCTAGCGGCCCGGGAAAGGGCGCCGGGCAGGGCAGATGCCCAGCAGACGCCCTCCCCTCGCTGCTTCCGGACGACTTGGCGGACACCGCGCGGCTGCCTGGCGGCCACCGAGACCCGGTCATTCGGAGTCGCTGTGCCTTCGGCGGCAGTGCCGTGTACCGCCCGGTCCGCCGTCGCAACCGATGACACGGGTTTCACCTTGCCCTGGAGCACGCCGCCGTCCGTCGGTCCCGGCGGGTGGCGACGTCGCTCCCGGCGGCGGTCATGCCAGCTCCAGGACGAGCTTGCCGACGTTCTCCCCGCGGAAGAGCATCTGCAGCGTCTCGGGGAAGTCGTCCACGCTCCCCGTCACCACATGCTCCTTGACCTTGATGCGGCCGGCGCCGATCCAGGCGGAGATCTCCTGCGCGGCCTGCGCGTAGCGCTTGGCGTAGTCGAAGACGACGAAGCCCTCCATGCGGGCGCGGCGCACCAGCAGGGTGAGGTAGTTGGACGGGCCCTTGACCGGTGCGGCGTTGTTGTACTGGCTGATCGCACCGCAGACCACGACGCGCGCGTGCATCGCCAGCCGCGTCAGGGCCGCGTCGAGGATGTCACCGCCGACGTTGTCGAAATAGACGTCGATGCCGTCGGGGGCCTCCCGGCGCAGCGCCTTCCTGACGTCCTCGGCGCGGTAGTCGATCGCGGCGTCGAATCCCAGTTCGTCGACGAGCATGGCGCACTTGTCCGGGCCTCCGGCGATGCCCACGACCCGGCAGCCCTTGGCCTTGGCGATCTGACCGGCGATGGTGCCGACCGCCCCGGCCGCACCGGACACCACGACGGTCTCGCCGTCCTTCAGCGCACCGACGTCCAGCAGGCCGAAGTAGGCGGTCATGCCGGGCATACCCAGCGCCCCGAGGTAGGTCGAGGGCGGGGCGAGGGAGGTGTCGATCTTCAGTGCGCCCTTGCCGTCCGAGACCACGTGTTCCTGGACCCCGAACGTGCCGACCACGTGATCGCCCGGCTGGAAGTCGGGGTTGTTGGACGCGGTGACCTCGATGACCGATCCGGCGCGCATCACCTCCCCGATGCCCACCGGCGGCAGATAGGAGGGACGGTCGTCCAGCCAGCCCCGCATCGCCGGGTCCAGGGAGATCACGCGCGTCCGGCCCGCGAATCGGCCCGGGCCCGGCTCGTCGACGGGTCCCGCAAAGTGCTCCCAGTCATCGGGCTTGACCTCGCCCACGGGGCGGGCTGCCAGACGGATCTGGCGGTTGGTCGCAGACATCGCGCCTCCTGTCGCTCACGGCTTCGCCGCATGGTACCGACCGGTAGGTATGTCGAAGTGTGTGATGTTCGCCACAGGGCAGGCCGTACGGCCTCGAAATGCGAGGCACAGCGCCCCCATGGACATCCCAACCAGCCGGTGCTGCGCGCCGCCCCCGCCGGAACTCGTCCCCGCCGACCGTCACTCGTCCGATCCGCAGCGGAAGGCCCCGGCGATGACGTTCGCCGGCGAGAACCGGTACCCGTCCCCGGACACGGGTGACGGCCGCCCCACGCCGAACCCCGGTGGTACGCCCACCGGCACCTGATGACGTCGGCTGCGAGCATCTCGCCGAACACGCGACCCCTTTCGGCCACGCCGTCGTCGAAGCCTGCCTGCTCAAGTTCGGCCGACCGCCGGCCCGTACCCGGAAGCCGAGTGACGGCTCGTCTCCGGACGACCACGCCCGCGGCGTGGTGGATGCCGCCACGGATCCAGCAGCCGGCAGCCATGGTTGCGAGGGGACCCACTCGGCTCCTCGGCGCTCGGGCGGTTTCCGCCCGATGCAGCGTGCCGTCTCTTTCCGGTCATTCCCCTACCGGTCGGTAGACACGAGGTTCCCTGAATGGAACGCTCCCTACAGAGCAAGCCGGCTCACCCGCCGTTCGCCCTCCGCCATCCCCGCGGCTCCGGCCCGCCTCGCCGCTCCGGCGCACTCCGGAAGACGCCCCGCCGCATCTCGCAACCGAGCCGCACCCCGCACCGGCACAAGACCCTCGTACCAGCCGAGTCACCCGCTCTCGCATCAGCCACAAGCCCTTCCCCCTTGCTCGCCGAGAGGAGTTCATGTGATGCACATCCGAACCGGTCCGGCTGCACTGGCCATCGCCCTCGCCACGGCAGCCGCACTCGCAGCCCCCACCGCCAGGGCCGCCGCGCCCACGGACGACGGACCGGCGGAGTTCACCGTGGACACCACGTCCGATGCGGTCGACACCGATCCGTCGGACGGCCTGTGCCGCACCGCGTCGGGTGCCTGCAGCCTGCGCGCCGCGGTGATGGCCGCCAACTCCCGCCCGGGCAGCACCATCACACTGCCTCCGGGCCACCACCGGCTGACCATCCCACCCGATCCCCGCCTGATCACCGGAGACAATCCCGACCCGACCACGGGCGACCTGAACGTCACCGCACCCACCACGATCCGCGGCTCCGGCGCGCGGACCACCGTCATCGACGCCAACCGCCTCGACCGCGCCTTCCGCATGCAGGCGGACACGACGCTGTCCGATCTGACCATCACCGGTGGAGTGGCCAGGCAACGCGAACTCCCCATCACCGACACCGGTGGCGGCGGCATCGCCAACGGACACCGCCTGCTGCTGCGACGGGTCGCCGTGACCGGGAACTCCGCGGGCTACGGCGGTGGCATCTTCAACGTCCCCGGCTCGCACCTCGATCTGATCGACAGCACCGTCAGCGGAAACAAAGCGGGAGAGGCCGGGGGCATCAGATTCGACGACAGCGGCACCGTGACCAACTCCACGGTCGCCGACAACCACGTGACGAATCCGGGCGACCGCCCCGGCAGCCTCGCCGGATACGGCGGAGGAATCGACATCCGCGGACTGGAGCCCGTTGCGATCGTCAACTCGACGATTTCCGGGAACAGTTCGAGTGACGGCGGAGGCGGGATCAACATCGCCCCCGCCTACCTCGACAGCCTGCCCTTCCCGATCCCCGACATCGTCGATCTGCCGCTGGGGCGGCTGACGTTGCGCAACTCCGTCGTGGCCGGGAACACCGTCGACGGCAAGGCGGCCGACTGCAAGAGGGCCTTCGCCGCCATCGTGTCGCAAGGCCACAACCTCGACGGTGACGGCAGTTGCCGACTCACCGCCGCGGGCGACCTGCCCAGCCGTGCACCGCTGATCGGCCCGCTCGCCGACAACGGCGGCCCCACGGACACCGCCGCGCTGCTGCCGGGAAGCCCCGCCCTTGACGCAGCGGTCGACTGCCCGGCCACCGATCAGCGCGGAGTCTCCCGCCCCCAGGGCACCGCCTGCGACATCGGCGCCTACGAGCACACGCCATGACCACGCCACCCGCGCCGGCATCAGGAGATGCGATGAGCTCACCGAGCCTGCGCACCACCCTGGCCCGCGCCGTGACCGCGGTTCTGGCCCTGCTGCTGTCCACCCTCGCCGCTCCTCCGCCCACGGCCCGGGCCGATGCCGCTCCCGGCTCCCTGGTCGTGCGCACCGACCGCGGCTGGGTGCGCGGCGCGGCCCACCGCGACGGCGGCCGGGTCTTCCAGGGCATCCCCTTCGCCGCTCCCCCGACGGGTGAGCGGCGCTGGCGTCCCCCGGGGCCGGCCGGACGATGGTCCGGCGTACGCGACGCCACCGCACCGGCCGACCCCTGTCCCCAACCGCCCCTGACACTGCTCCCCGACGGCGGCCCCGTCCTGCCCGGCGAGTCCAACCGCACCGGCAGCACGACGGAGGACTGCCTGTACCTGAACGTGTGGACACCGGCCCGCACCGGCGTCCGGCCCCTCCCGGTGCTGGTGTGGCTGCACGGCGGCGGCAACGCCTTCGGCGCGGGCAGCGACTACGACGGCTCCGCGCTGGCCGCGCACGGCGTGGTCGTGGTGACCGTCAACTACCGTCTGGGAGCACTGGGGTTCCTCGCCCACCCCGCTCTGTCGTCGGAGAGCAGCGACCAGGCATCCGGCGACTACGGCCTGATGGATCAGCAGGCCGCGCTGCGCTGGGTTCGGCGCAACATCGACGCCTTCGGGGGCGACCACAGCCGGGTGACCCTGGGCGGCCAGTCAGCCGGATCGGCGGACACCTGCGCCCACATCGCCTCCCCGACCGCCAGAGGCCTGTTCCAGCGGGCGATCCAGCAGAGCGGGAGCTGCGCCTCGGAAGGCGGTCCGGCACCGCTGACGCTCGGCGCGGCAGAGCAGAAGGGAAGCGACTTCGCCGCCTCGGTCGGCTGCCCGGACCCGACGACCGCAGCGTCGTGTCTGCGCGCCCTGCCCGCCACCGAGTTCCTTCGCGGCGCCGGGACCGGGGCGGCCTCCTTGTGGAGCCCGAACACCGGGCCACGTGTCCTGCCGCGCCCTCCGCACCAGGCGTGGGCCGAGGGCCGGGTGAATGCGGTCCCGACCCTGAACGGCAACACCCACGACGAGTACCGGTACTTCACCGCCCTGTACGTGGATCTGCTCGGCGGCGGCCCCCTCACGGACGCCTCGTACGCCGCCCTGATCCGGCTCCGGCACGGCGCCCGCGCGGCAGCGGTCCTCGCCACGTATCCGGCCGCGGCATACCCGTCCCCCAACCTGGCCTATTCCGCCGTCAGCACCGATCAGCGGTTCGCCTGCCCGGCTCGGGCCGACAGCCGGCTCTACGCCGGCCGGGCGCCCGTGTACGCCTACGAGTTCCACGACCCCCAGGCACCACCGTTCATCCCGGCCCCCCACACGCCACAGGGCGCGTTCCACGCCTCCGAACTGGCCTACCTCTTCCCCGTTGACTCCCTGCACCTGACGCCCGCCCAGCAGCGGCTGTCCGCCACGATGACGGCGTACTGGGCCCGGTTCGCCGCCACCGGCGACCCCAACGGGCGCGGCGCCCCCGCCTGGCCCCGCTACACGGCCGAAGGGGACGGCATCCAGGTACTGGCGCCGGACCGGGTCGCACCCACGAAGGACTTCGCGACCGACCACCGCTGCGCGTTCTGGCTCCCCTCCCTCACCTCGCGGGAGTCCGGGCGATGACATCGAGTCGCCTGCGCCGCAACGCGACCCCACAGTGCCCGAGACGTTCCTGGAGAGCGCCCCGCACGTCGGCCTGTGCCCGGTCGGTCGCCCGGCACACGTCCAGTCGTCATTCCCCGTACTCCCCGTCCGCGACGCCGCAGGAAAGGGCTCCCCCGCCCGAGGATCCGCGCGCCGGAGCGTTGTGGTGGGCCGCGAGCGCCAGCAGGGCGACGCGCAACGGCCTGGTCTCCAGGACGACGCCCGGTTCGAACCAGCGGGCGACGGCGGTGCCGCTCGCCAATCTGAGTGTGAAGCGCGCCAGTTCGTCCGCAACCTCCGGGCGGTCATCCAGTCCGAAGACGGCGCTCAGCGCATCCCGGGCCCAGACCACCAGCGCGTCGCGGTAGTGGTGCACCTCGGCCACGGCCGCCGCGCTGGCGTCCTGCTGCACCATGCCCAGCCCCAGCAGCAGTTTCAGACCGTGCGGGTGGCGCCGGAAGGCGTCCTCGACCTCCGCGAGGAAGGCGTCCAGGCGCTGCGCGACGTCGGCGCCCGGCACCTCGACCGGTGGCAGGGCCGCCAGGAGCTCGATCCTGGCGCGCTCCAGCACCGCGACGTAGATCCCGTCCTTGCTGCCGAAGTGCCAGTAGATCGAGCTGGGCGGCAGACCGCACTCGGCCGAGATCATGGAGATGGACGTGGCGGCGTAGCCGTACCGCGACATCAGTTCGGCGGCGGTGTCGAGAATCGCGTCGCGGGACCGTGCGCCGCGGTCCGGGGCCGGTGCCTGTGTCATGCCGCCGACTGTAGGCGAGAAGCCGGTGCCCGATCGGCCGCGCGGAACTTCTCGGCATCACATCCGGCCGTGTCCGGCGGCCTTCGTCGGCCGAGAGGAGCCGGCGCCGCAACGGACACCTCCCGGCGCCGGGGTCCACCGCCGTGCCGCCCGGGAACCGGCCCGCGGCTGTGCAGCCCCGAGACATACCGGGCGCGACGACATCCTGGGCGCGGTGCCGGACAGTGACGGATGCCGTCGGCGGGCGGCCGTCACTGTCCGAAGAGCCGGGTGCCCAGGCAGGACCGGCTGCCGGGAAATCCGTTCGCGCGCCCCGCCACCGGCCTGGGAGACCACGACGGAGATCGCTCCACGCACCATCAGCCGCCTGTCCACTCCTCCTGGCGCCCGCTCGGTGAGGTCGACGCAGGGTGCTCCACCACCGTCTGCTGGTATCCGCCCGGAGACCACATCAAGTCCGAAACGTGATCCACGACGGACTTACTGACATCCCAACCAGTCGGTATGGTGCGCCGCCTGAAGCATTCTTCTCTGTTCACCCTCACGGATTCGAGCCGTAGCGGAAGGCCAGGCGATGACGTACGCCGACGAGAACCGGTACCGACCATCAGCACCTGCGGGATGGCCGCCGCCGCACTCCGAACGCCACGGGATCCCCTCCGGACCCGAGGCACACGGGCAGCGTCCGTGGCCGGAGCCGTACGGCCACGACGCCCCGCGATACGACTCGTACGGGCGGCACGCCACCTGGGACGCCGCCCACGCGCAGGAGATTCACCGGCCCGACGCCGACCTCACCGCCCTCCGCGCGGCCTACCGTCTGCTCCGGCGGATCTCCACGCTCACCGCCCTCGGCTCCTTCGTGGTGTACGTCATGCTGTCCTGCTACACGCCCGGCCTGATGGCTTCCAAGATCAGCGGAGAACTGAGTCTGGGCATGGCCTTGGGAGTCCTCCAACTCGTCGTCGTCTTCGCGGCCGTCTCCTGGTACGGACGCAGCGCACAACGTTCGGTGGATCCGCTGGCCCGCGCCGTCAGGGAGCGGACGGTCCCCGCCGGCCGGAACGCGGGGGCGGCGAGATGACCGACTTCAGCTCCGGGACGCAGGCCATCGTCCTGGTTCTGTTCACCACGCTGGTCACCGTCACGCTCTTGATGGCCGTCATGGCGGGACCGGACCGGGACGACCTGACGAACTTCTACACCGGTTACCTGTCTCTCACTCCGCTCAAGAACGGCCTGGCGATCGCGGGCGACTACATCTCCGCGGCCACGGTGCTGAGCACGACCGGCATCGTCGCGCTCACCGGATACGACGGCTATGTCCTCGCCGTCAGTACCGCCCTGTCCCTGGTGCTGCTGATGTTCCTGCTGGCCGAACCTCTGCGCAACGCCGGCAGGTTCACCATGGGCGACGTCCTGGCCCGTCACATGCCCGGACGGGCCGTGCGTATCGCTGCCTGCCTGGTGACGCTCTCGGCGACCGTGCCCTTCCTGGTCGTCCAGCTCTCCGGAGCCGGGTCGCTGCTCACCTTCATCCTGAACATCCCGCACGCGGCGGGCGGCAGGACGGCGTCCATCGTCATCGTCGGCACTCTGATGATCATTTATGCGGCGATCGGCGGTATGAGGGGCACCGCGCTCATCCAGATGATCAAGATCATAATCCTCCTGGGCACCAGCATCGTGGTCGCCGCTCTCGTACTGAACCGCTTCGACTGGAGTCCCGGCGCCGTCCTCAGGGCCGCCCAGCACGGCAGCGGCGCGGGCCCCGCCTACCTTCAGCAGGGCTTGCAGCTCGGCACTTCGGCCGGTGGCCGGCTGGACTTCGTCAGTTTCCAGATCACCGTCATCCTCGGGGTGGCCTGCCTGCCCCACATCACGATGCGCCTGTACTCCGCGCGGGACGTACCGGCCGTGCGTCGCTCCATGTCATGGGCCGTGGGCACCGTCACCACGTTCTGCCTGCTCGTGATCATCATGGGTACGGGCGCGGCGGCCCTGGTGGGGTCGCAGCACATCACCGCGGCCGATCCGCACGGCAGGACGGCGGTGCTCATGCTGTCCCAGATGCTCGGCGGAGCCCCCGGCTCCGCAGGCGCGACGATGCTCTACTCGGCCGTGGCGGGCATGGTGTTCATCACCCTGCTGTCGTCGGTCGCCGGGATGACCCTGGCGGCGGCCTCGTCACTCGGCCACGACCTGTTCGCCCATGCCGTGCGGCGGGGACAGGCCGAGCCGCGTACCGAGATGACGGTGGCGGGGTGGGCGAGCGTGGTCGTGGGGATCATCGCCATCGGGCTCGCCACGGCGGTGCAGAACCGGGACGTCGGGGTACTGACCACTCTGGCCGTCTGCATAGGAGCATCGGCGGTGGCACCCGCGCTCACCTACTCACTGTTCTGGCGAGGGTTCACGCGCACCGGCCTGCTCGCCACCCTCTACGGCGGCGCGGCCAGCGCCCTGCTGCTCATGGTTTTCTCCCAGGCCGTTTCGGGCACGCCGTCCGCCGTCTTCCCGAACGCCGACTTCGACCTGTTCCCCATGCAGACCACCGGACTGGTCTCCATCCCGCTCGGCTACCTCGCGGGCTGGCTGGGCAGCCGCCTCGACCACCGGCGCCGCGCCGCCGACAGCCGTGAACACCGGCGCCTGTACGAGGAGGGCGAGGCACGGCTGCTCGCCGCAGCCGAGTGACCAGGGCGGCGCGGGCCGGGCGGCTCCGGGCGGCCCCACGCGCCGGCCGCGAGGACAGTCAGACGAGCGTGCCGGTCAACGGCTGTTCGGTCCACACGGTCTTGCCCTCGCGGGTGTAGCGGGTACCCCATCGCTCGGACATCTGGGCCACCAGGAACAGGCCGCGCCCGCCTTCGTCGGTGGTGCGGGCGCGGCGCAGGTGGGGTGCGGTGTGGCTGCTGTCGCTGACCTCGCACACCAGAGTCCGTTCTCGGACCAGGCGCAGGGTCGCGGGCCCGTCGGCGTACCGGTAGACATTGGTGACGAGTTCGCTGGCGATCAACTCGGTGGTGAACGCCAAGTGCTCCAGACCCCACTCGGTCAGCTTGGCCTTGGCCAACGCCCTGGCCCGGGCGGCGCCGGCAGGCCCCGGCGGCAGACGCCATGAGGCGACGTTGTCCGACGCCAGCACGCGCGTGCGGGCGATCAGCAGTACGACGTCGTCGCTGGGGCGCGAGGGCACAAGGGCGTCGACCACCGCCTGGCAGGTGCGTTCCAGGGCGCCCGCGGGGCGGGCGAGCGCTGCACACAGCTGCGTCAGGCCGACGTCGGCATCGATGTGGCGTTCGCCGAAGATTCCGTTGGTGTACAGGCACAGCAGGCTTCCCTCGGCCAGTTCGATCTCCCTGGCCTCGAACGGCAGGCCACCCAGGCCGAGCGGTGGTCCGGCGGGCAGGTCGAGCGGTGCCGCGTGCCCGTCCGGAGCGGTCACCACCGGCGGCGGGTGGCCGGCGCGAGCCACCGAGCACCGCCGGGAGACCGGGTCGTAGACCGCGTACAGGCAGGTGGCGCCGACGACCTGCTCGCCCACGGGCCGTTCGCCGGCTCCTTCCTGTTCGGCCGCCAGCAGGTTGACCAGGTCGTCAAGGCGGGAGAGGACCTCGTCCGGTTCCAGGTCGAGGCTGGCGAGCGTGTGGACGGCGGTACGCAGCCGGCCCATGGTCGCGGCAGCATGGATGCCGCGCCCCACCACGTCTCCGACGACGAGTGCGACCCGGGCCCCGGACAGGGGAATGACGTCGAACCAGTCACCACCCAGCCCCGGACCGGCGCTGGCCGGCAGGTACCTCAGGGCCACCTCGACGGCCGACTGGTCCGGAACCGCCCGGGGCAGCAGGCTGCTCTGCAAGGCGAACGCGGTCTGCTGCTGCTGGGTGAAGCGCCGGGCGTTGTCGATGGCGACGCCGGCGCGCGAGGCGAGTTCCTGGGCGAGGGTGAGATCGGCCGCCTCGAAGGCATCGGGGCGGCGCGAGCGCCACAGGGTCATCACGCCGAGCACCAGCCCACGCGCGGCGAGAGGTACCACGATCAGGGAGTGGGAGCCCGGATCCGGAGCGTGGGCACCCCGGCGGTCTTCCGCCGAGAACCAGTCGGGCGGGACAACCGGCTCCAGGACGGGCCGCCCCTCGGCCAGGCAGCCGGCCTGTGGCGTATCGGGCCCGAACGCCACGGGCTCGCCCTGGGGGTGGGGCGGGCCGGGTTGCTGGGCACCGACACTGCAGGTCCCCAGTCGGACCACGGCACCCCCGAGGGCGCGCGTCGGTTCCTCACCGCGCGTCACCGGCTGGAGCAGGTCCACGGACGCATGGTCTGCGAGGTGAGGCACCGTCACCTCGGCGAGTTCCCTGGCAGTCTCGGCCACGTCGAGAGTGGTTCCGATACGGCTGCCGAGCTGGTCGAGAAGGGCGAGCCGACGCTGGGCCCGATGGCGTTCGGTGATGTCCTCGATCATCTCGGCCACACCCAGGATGCGGCCGGAGGGACCTTCCATCCGGAAGGAGGAGACCAACGCGACCCGCTCGCGTGTCGGCTCCTGCTCCAGGCGGACGAACTGCTCCGAGTAGACCAGGGGCCTTCCGGTCTCCATCACCTGCCGCACCCGGTCCACTGCCATGCGTGCGTCGTCGGGGAGGAGCATCCAGCCGGTGGGCAGCCCCTCGAAGTCCGCTGCCGGGACGCCGCTGAACCGTTCGATGGCACGGTTGACGCGGAGAATCCTCAGGTCGGGGCTGTGGATGACCAAGCCGATCGGACACTGGCGGTACAGCCCGTCGAGAACCGCGCGGTCCCTCTGCCATGCGAGGACGTCACCCGCAAGTGCCCCGGCAAGGAACCATTCACGGGCCCGGCCGTCGCCGGACAGTTCATGAGCCCTGAGCCCCAGCTCCACGGGCCGCCCGTCCCGGTGACTCAGTCTGAGGACGCCGGCCCAGCCGCCGGCACTGCGGCAGTTCGCCGCGGCCGCGACGACAGCGGGCAGATCAGAAGGATCGACAAGGACCTCGGACGCCGGACGACCGATCACGGCTGTGCCCTGGTAGCCCAGCAGTTCCTCGGCCCGCCGGTTCCATCCGACCACTACTCCCCGGTCGTCGAGCACCGCCGAGGCAGCGAGGTGCGGGGCGAACGGATCGTCGTAGCTTGCGCTGAGCTCCGTCATCCGCTTCTCCACCACTGGCATCACCGTGTACCCGGCCGCTGACGTCCTGCCGCGGGTCCCGACGGTGGCCGGTGACCGGCACGACGGCGTCCGTGGCGGTGGCTCGGCGTTCCCGAATGCACCTGACCTGCTGACGTTGCAAGCCTATGGCAATCCCGCGGAGGCCCCGGCCTCGCCCGCCGCGTGGCGTGGCGGGGATGAGGGAGGAGGGAGGAGGGATGAGGGATGGCGATGATGTCAGGCACGGGCGGCCCTCAGGACGAACCACCACGGGACTTCGCCCCGCGCCCTCCGGTGACGGGCGGGGGCGGTTCCGAGAGGGTCAGGGCACCGACCGGAACCGCCCCGTCGGCTCACTCCGCCAGCGGGCCGAACTCCTTACGGGTGTCCACCGGCTTGCCGAACAGCTGCCACCGCTCGCCCTCGAACCGCATCAGCTGCATCGTCTCGATCGGGAAGGCGTCATCGGGCCCGGTGGAGAGGGTGACCCCGGGGAGCAGCATGCCCACCTCGACGTCCTCGAGGTTGCGCACCGCGTCCCGCAGCCCCTCCCTGGTCGGGCACTCCATCGCGTCCAGGGCCTTGTGCAGGCTGGAGGCGGCGGCCCAGCCGTAGGCGTTGAACTGGTTGGTCGGGTCGGAGTCGGGCGTGTACTTGCGCAGGGCGGCCTGGTACGTCTTCATCTCCGCGTCGTCGGCCCACTGCGGATCGGCGGGGTCCTTGAAATAGGTCGCCGAGACCACGCCCTGGACGTTCTCGAACCCGACGGGCTTGAGCACGGTGGCGGACGAGGACACGTTGTTCACGATGTGCAGCGGGTTCCACTTGGTGTTCCTGGCATCGGCGGCGAGGGCCTGGCTGCCGAACTTCGGCGTGGTGATGTCGAGCAGCACATCCGCCCCGGACCGGGCGAGGCTCGTCATCTGCGCCGAGACGGAGGGGTCGGTGACCTCGTAGCTCTCCTCGGCGACCACCTTGATGCCGCTGCCGGCGACGGCCTCCTTGAACCCGCCGAGCAGATCCTTGCCGAAGTCGTCGTTCTGGTAGAGGACGGCGACCTCGGCCTCCGGCTTCTCCTCCTTGAGGTACTTGGCGTACACACGTGCCTCGGCGATGTAGTTGGGCTGCCAGCCGGAGGTCCACGGGTGGTCACCGTCCGTGCCCCAGACGGAGGCGCCGGTGGCGACGAAGGGCTGCGGCACCTTGCGCTTGTTGAGGTAGTCCCAGACGGCGGCCGTGGACGGGGTGCCCAGGGTCTGGAAGACGGCGAAGACCTTCTCCTGCTCGACGAGTCTGCGGGCCTCCTCGACCGCCTTGGGCGGCTGGTAGCCGTCGTCACGGACGACGAACTCCACGGTGCGGCCGTCTATGCCGCCCTTGTCGTTGACGTGGTCGAAGTAGGCGCTCACGCCGTTGCTGATCGTGCCGTACGCGGAGGCCGGTCCCGACAGCGGATAGATGCCGCCCAGCTTGATGGACTTGTCGGTGATACCGGTGGTCTGCTGGCCCTGGCACGCTCCGTCGGCGGCGGCGTCCTTCTCATCCTGCCCGCGCTGGCTGTTGCAGGCGGTGGCGAGAAGCAGGGCGGCGGACGCGGCCGCGGCCGCCCGCAGAGTGGTCGTCATGCGCATGTGGTTCATTCCTTTTCCGTGCGGGGCGGTGCGCCCACGGGTTCGGCATCGGCAGGGGCGGGATCGGCCGGAGTGGGGGGCGCGGAGGGTTCGGAGCCGGACGTCCGGTCGCCGGCGGCGGGCGCGGTGGTGCGGGTGAGGCGACTGGCGGCGACGCCGCGGAGACGGCCCGCCAGGCCCGCCAGTCCCGTCGGCGCGACGAACATCACCGCGATGATCAGCAGGCCGAACACCACGCCGGGCGCCGCCTCGCTGATGTCCTGGGCCACGCTCGGCACGTACATCACGAAGGCCGCCCCCAGCAGTGGTCCGTACAGCGAGGCGAGCCCACCGACCACCAGGCCCGCCAGCAGCGTGATGGACAGCACGAAGCTGAAGGAGTCGGGGGAGACGAAGCCGATCACCCAGGTGTAGACGCACCCGGCCACACCCGCGAACAGCGCGCTCCATGCGAAGGCGAGGGTCTTGTGCAGCGACAGCCGTACCCCCATGACCTCGGCGGCGCTCTCGTTGTCCCGCATGGCGAGCAGGGCCCGGCCGACCCGGGACCGCAGCAGGTTGCGGGCGAGCAGCAGAGCCACCGCGGTGACGGCGAGGACGATGAAGTACGTCCACTGGTCATCGGCCAGAGCGCTCCACGCGGGCGCTTGCAGCTTGTCCACGGTCAGTCCCATGGAGCCGCCCGTGACCGGTTCGAGCCGCTTGAGCAGGGGCGGCAGGAACACCGCGAACGCGAGCGTGACCAGGGCCAGGTACAGCCCCCGCAGACGCAGTGCCGGCACGCCGAAACCGAGGCCCAGCAGGAAGCATCCGACGGCAGCGACCGGCAGGGTGGCCAGGTGGCCGGTGTCGTAGCGGTCGAGCATGACCGCCGCCGTGTAGGCACCCGCCGCGAAGAAGGCGCCGTGCCCGAGCGAGATCTGCCCGCCGAACCCGACCAGCAGGTTCAGCCCCGCCAGCGCCACGGCGTACAGCAGCACCATGGTCAGCTGGAAGACCTGGAAGGGGGCGAAGTAGAAGGGTGCACCGACGGCCACGCCCGCTGCGAGCAGCGCGATGAGCGTGGCCCGCAGGCGTCGGGTGCGGTCGGCGCCGGGAGTTGCGGTGACCGTGCTCATGCGCGTTCCACCGCCGCCCGCCCGAAGAGCCCCTGGGGCCGCACCAGCAGCACCGCCAGGATGATCACCAGGGGTACGCCGACCTTGAGATCGGCACCGACCACGTCCACGTACGCCCCGGCCAGCGTCTCGGCGACGCCCACGAACAGCCCGCCGACGACCGCGCCGACCGGGCTGTCGAAGCCGCCGAGGGTGGCCGCGGCGAAGGCGTAGATCAGCACCCCGCCCATCATGTTGGGCTCCAGGAACAGCACCGGGGCGACGAGCACGCCCGACACCGCGCCGACCGTCGCGGCCAGCCCCCAGCCGAGCATCAGCACGCGGCCGACCCTGATACCCGACAGCCGGGCGGAGGCGGGGTTGCCGGCGACCGCCCGCATCACCAGGCCGATGGAGGTGTGCTGGAACAGCACGTACAGCAGGCCCATCATGACGGCCACCACCGCGATGATCCCGAGGCTCGACCAGTCCACGCGCACCCCGCCCAGGTCGATCCCGCCGTCGGGGAACGGCTGCGGAAAGTCCTTCACGGTGAACGACCAGATCAGACCGGCCAGCGCGTTGACGAAGACGAACAGGCCCACCGTGACGATGACCATCGTGAGTTCGGGCGCGTGCTGCACCGGGCGGATGATGATCCGTTCGACCAGCATGCCGCCGGCGAAGGACACCGCCAGGGTCACCGGCAGTGCCAGCCAGAACGACATCCCGGACGCCACCAGCTGCCACGCCACGTACGTGGAGATCATGGCGAGCTCACCCTGAGCGAAGTTGACGATCCCGGTGAACCGGTGGATCAGTACCAGGGCCAGCGCCAGGCTGGCGTAGATCGCGCCGGAGCCGACGCCTTCCACCACTTGCTGGAGCAGTTCGGTCACGGCGCTCACCCGCCCTTTCCGGAGCGGACGGAGACACCGAGGTACACCTCGGCGACCTGCCCGTCCTCGCGGATCTCCTGGGAGGACCCGGACAGCACCAGGCGGCCGGCCTCCAGTACGTGGGCCCGGTGCGCGACATCCAGCGCGAGTTGGGCGTTCTGCTCGACGACGACCACGGTGGTGCGTTCCTCCTCGTTGACGGCCCGGACGATCTCGAACAGCTCGCGCGTGACCAGCGGCGCGAGGCCCAGCGACGGCTCGTCCAGGAGCAGCAGCGAGGGCCGCAGCATCAGCGCCCTGCCGATGGCGAGCATCTGCTGTTCGCCGCCGCTGAGGCTGCCGGCAGCCTGCCGGGACCGCTGCCGGAGCTTGGGGAAGTAGCCGTAGATGCGCTCCAGGTCCATCGCGGCGGCCGCGCGTTGGGCGCGGGCGTCGCGCCGCCACCGGCCGGTGCGCAGGTGGGCGCCGATGCGGAGGTTCTCCTCCACGGTCAGGTCGTTGAAGGTGCCCCGGCCCTCGGGTACGTGTGCGACGCGGAGACGGGCCGTCTGCTCGGGCGAGCGGCCCAGCAGCTCCGTTCCGTCCAAGGTCACCGAGCCGCGTCCGCGGACCATGCCGCACAGGGCTCGCAGTGTTGTCGTCTTGCCCGCGCCGTTCGGGCCGAGGATCGCGCACACCTCGCCGCGGGCGACGGAGAAGTCGAGCCCCTGGAGCACGCGGGCCTGGCCGTATCCGGCGTGCAGGCCGGTGACCTGCAGGAAGTCCACTGCCGCAGTCGCCTGGTCGGCCTCGGTGCTGTCGGTGACGGGTTTCGTCATGCCGCCGCCCCCAGGTACGCCTCGACGACCGCCGGGTCGCGCTGGATCTGCTCCGGCGTGCCCTCGGCGATCTTGCGTCCGAAGTCGAGGCAGACCACCTTGTCGCACAGGCCCATCACGAACCCCATGTGGTGTTCGACCACCACGAGCGAGAGGTCGAACTCCTGGCGCACCGACCGGACCAGCTCCGCGAACTGGTCGACCTCGCCGTGGCTGAGTCCGTTGACGGGCTCGTCGAGCAACAGCAGCCGGGGCCGTACCGCGAGCGCCCGGGCGAGTTCGACGCGTTTGAGGGTTCCGAACGGCAGCCCGGACGCGGGATGGTCGGCCACCTCCGCCAGGTCGAGTCGCCGCAGCAAGTCGTCGGCCCGGTCACGTAGTTCCCTCTCCTCCCGCCGGACGCGGGGCAGCCGGAGCGCCGCGGCGAGGTGTCGCGTGTGCCCCCGGCTGTGGGCGCCGACCATGACGTTCTCCCGGACCGTGAGCCGTGGGAACAGACCGAGGTTCTGGAAGGTTCGGGCGATGCCGTGCCCGGCCACGGAGTGCGGCGGGAGGGCGAGCAGGTCCTCGTCCTCGAACCGCACCGTCCCGGCATCTGGGGCGCAGCGCCTGGTGAGGCAGTTGAACAAGGTGGTCTTGCCGGCTCCGTTCGGTCCGATGAGCCCCACGGCGGTGCCCGGCTCGACGGTGAACGCGACACCGTCCAGTGCCGTGATCCCGCCGAAGCGCACGCTGATACCGTCGACCGCGAGCATGAGTGACGCCCCTTCCGAGGTGCAGGGGGGGTGGGCGAGCGTCACAGTAGGTGGGGGTCTTCCGAGCGCACATTGGGTGCGAGCACCCAACTTCGTGGCCATCGGTTTGTGCGCCGCGCCCAGCACTCCCGGTATATCGGCCGCCGAGCCTGTTGACGGGACACGAGGAGTGCGGCGACGATCGGTCCATGCCTCGCGGACCCGCCCTCGCGGCCCCCGCCCTGACCGACCCCCTCAGCCGGGAGCGGCGCCGGATCCTGCACGCGGTCCAGGACCGGCTCGAAGACGTGGCGAAGACCGCCGTCGCGGTCATGCGCACGGAGATTCCGTCCTACGCGCTGCAGGACGAGCGGTTCTTCGACGACGTGCGGGACCAGGTCCTCACGCACTACCGGATGCAGCTGGCCGCGCTGGCCGGCGACCGGGACATCGCGCCCGAGGACCTGGCCTTCAGCCGCGCGGCAGCCATGCGCAGAGCACGGGCCGGGTTCGCCCTCGAGGACTGGATCAGTGCCTTCCGGGTCGGCCGGCAGGTGCTGTGGGACGTGCTGGTGGACTGCGCGGGCACCTCCGCCGAGGCGCAGCAGGCCGCGCTGTCCCTCGTCACCCCGCTGATGCGGTACGTCGACTACGCCAGCACCCATGCCGCGCAGGCCTATGTCGAGTACGAACAGCACGTGGTGGCCGACGCGGACCGGGAGCGCCGGGATCTCCTGGACCAGCTCCTGGCCGGCGCGGCACCGGCACGCGGTCCACTTCTCGCGGCGGCGCAGGCGTACGGCATCGGCCCCCACTCGCCGATGATGGCGGTCGTGGCGGTGTGCGTGGACGACACCCGCACCGGCGACCTCACCTCGGCCGAGCACGGCTACGCGACCAGCGCGTCCATCGGCATCGCCGGGCCCTGGGCCGGCCGAACCCTGGTCGTCGTACGCCACGGCGAGGTGGTGGCCGTGCCGGTGATCCGCACCGGCATGGACGCGGAGGATCTCTGTACCCACTTCGAGGCGGTGCAGCGGCGGCTCGCACGCGAGGGAACCATGCTCTCCATGGGCATCAGCACCGTCGCCGAAGGCGCGGGCGAACTGCCGCGCGCCTACGAGGAGGCACGGGCCGCCCTCGACCTCGTGCCGGGCGGGGGCGGGGTGGCGGCGCTGCCGCGGCTGTCCTCCTTCGACTACCTGGCGCTGCGCGCGGACGACCTCGCCCGCCAGCTGGTCGATCCCCGCGTGCGTGCGCTGCTGGAGGACGACCGCAGGCGTGGCGACACACTGGCGGCCACCATCCGGGCCTTCGCGGAGGCCGATCTCAATCTGCGGCTGGCCGCCGACCGGCTGCGGGTGCACCACAACACGGCCCACTACCGACTGCGCCGGATCGAGGAACGCACCGGGCGCAATCCGCGCCGGATCGCCGACCTCCTGGAACTGCTGGTCGCTCTCGCCGTCCGCGACGGCGTCGGGGAAAACGAGGATCACCAGTGAGCGGCATCGTGGAGCCCGCCGGGACCGAGGCGGCACGTCGGCTGCCGGAGCCGCAGGAGGGCACGGGGCAGCCTCAGACCGGTCTGCCCGAGACCCCCACGGAACAGGACCGAACGGTCCGGAAGGCGCTTCTGGACGCCGCGCTGGAGGTCTTCACCGAGCGCGGCTACGCCCAGGCCGGTATCGCCGAGATCGCGGCGCGCTCCGGCATCCGGGTGGGCAGCCTCTTCCAGCACTACGGCGGAAAGCGAGGGCTCTACCTCGCCCTCTGGGAGGAGTTCCGGGAGGAACAGGAACGCCGGACCGCGACCACGCTGTCCGCCGAGCGTGGCCGCGGCGTGAACGACCCCATCGCCCTCTTCGTGGCGGGAGCCAGGGCCTACCTGGAGGGCGCCTGGGACAACCGGCGGTTCGGCAGACTCCTCGTGGAGGACGACGGCCCCACGGGCTTCGACGCCCTGCGCCGCCGGTGGGACCGCGCCTGGGTGCGGCGCAACGCACGGCTCCTCGAAGTCGACGAGAAGCGCCGCGCCGGCCGGGTCCGGGTGCGGGTACTGACCACCGTCATCGGAGGGGCGGCACGCGAACTGGGCGACTGCGCGGACGAGAGTGAGGCTCGGGAGATCGTCGACGAGGTGTGCGGCATTCTCACGCACCTGTCGGCTGCGCCCGGCTGAGACACCCGGCGCAGGGCCGGGTGGGTGGCCCCACGGGACCCCCGCAGGGATTCCGTCCACCGCCCTCCCCGGCGGGGGCGCGCCCTGCATCAGCGAGGCGCCGGGTCCCGGGAGGATTCCGGGGGCCGGAGCGGGGAACCGCTGCATGCCGGCGAGGTGCTCCTCCCCTCTCCTTGACACCTGGGTGTCGAGGCTCTGCGCGCAGGCGATCGGATCAGATGCCTGCCGTGTCGGCGACCTCGTGGGCCTTCGCCACCAGTGCGTCGATGCGCCCTGCGTCCGGCGTCCCGGACGCGGCCTTGTTCCGGGGTTCGTCCCTCGCGCGGCGTAGGACGCCCTCCCCGATGATCGCGATCTTCCACAGTCCCATCGCGTGCCAGTAGCCCAGCGCCGTCAGGTCTCGTCCCGACGCCACCGAGTAGGCGGCCACGAGCTCCGCGCGGGACGGGAAGCCGTCGAGAGCCGTCGCGACGAAGTCGCCCGAGGTGTCCTCGCCCTTGGCCGGCCAGTAGGCCAGCAGGCTGCCCAGGTCCGCCAGCGGATCCCCCAGCGTCGACAGCTCCCAGTCGAGGGCAGCGGTCACCTCCCCGGTGTCGTGGGAGGTGATGACGTTGCGCAGATGGAAGTCGCCGTGCACGAGCGTCAGTTCGCGCTGGTCCGGCACAGCTGCGACGAGTCGCCGGGTGAGGTCCTCGAGAGCGGGCAGCTCACGGGTTCTGGATCTCTCCCACTGGGCCGACCACCGCTTGAGCTGACGCTGCGCGTACGGCTTGTGACTGGCCAGACCGGTCAGCCCGGTCGCCTCGAGATCGACCGCGTGGATCTTCGCCAGCGTCCGCGGCAACGACATCCCGATCGCCCGGCGGCGCTCGGGCGTCAGCGACCGCGCGATCGACATCTTGTCGACGACCTCACCGTCCACGAACTCCATGAGCAGCAGCGGGACGTCGGTCACGGCGGGATCATCGGTCAGCCCGAGCACCCGCGGGGTCGGGACGGCGGTCCTCTCCAGGGCAGTCAGGATCCGCGCCTCGCGGGCCACGTCGTGCGCCGACGCCAGCAGACGACCCAGCGGTGGGCGCCGCAGCACCCATCTGCCGCCGTACTGGTCCTGTACGAGATATGTCAGATTCGACTGGCCGAGCCCGATCCGCTCGAAGGCCAAGGGCCCGGCGAAGTCGACGCCGAGGGCCGTGAACCAGCGGCTCACCGCCCCGGCGTCGATTCCGACGATGTGCGCGCTAGACACCGGTGCCGGCTCCTTGCCTGAACGGCCGTGCGTCACCGAGCAGTTGACCTCCGTCGATCACCATGGTCTCGCCGGTGATCCAACTCGCGGCGTCCGAGACGAGGAAGGCGACCGCGGAGGCGATGTCGGCAGGCTCCCCAATGCGGCCCAGCGCCGCCGAGGCGGACACCGCCTGCTCGTGCTCCTTCCACAGAGCCTCGGCCAGCTTCGTGCGCACCACACCCGGTGCCACCGCGTTGACGCGGACCTGCGGCGAGAGCTCCAGGGCCAGTTGCCTGGTGAGATGGATCAGTGCCGCCTTCGACGCGTTGTACAGCCCGATGTTCGCCTGGGCGGCCACACCCCCCAGCGACGTGGTGTTGACGACCGCTCCGCCGTGCTCCCCCATCCAGGACCGGGTGGCCAGCCCCGTCCACAGGACGGGTGCCCACAGGTTCACGTCGAAGGTCTTCGCGAACCGACCGTGCTCCTGGTCGATGACCGGCCCGAAGGCCGGGTTGGTCCCCGCGTTGTTGACCAGGATGTCCAGGCTGCCGAAGCGCTCGAGCGTCAGATCCACACAGCGCTGGGCCGCCTCTTCGTCGACCGCGTGCGCACCGACGCCGAGCGCGGTGCCCTCGACCTGGGCCGCGGCGGCGTCCGCCGCCTCCTGGGACCGGGAGGTGAGGACGACGTTTCCGCCGGCCTCCGCGATGGCCTGGGCGATCGCCAGCCCGATACCGCGCGAGGCCCCGGTGACGACGGCGGTGCGACCGGTGAGATCGAGTCCTGCCATGTCAGCTCACCGCCGCCGTCGCCGTCGCCGTGTCACGGTAGCGCCGCAGCTCCTGCTTGGCGATGGCCCGCTTGTGCACCTCGTCGGGACCGTCGGCCAGCCGCAGCGTCCGCAGACCCGCGTACATCATCGCCAGGGGGAAGTCGTCGGTCACTCCCGCTCCCCCGTGCACCTGGATCGCGCGGTCGACGATCTTCAGCGCGATGTTGGGGGCGGCCACCTTGATCGCCGCGATCTCGGTGCGCGCCTCCTTGTTCCCGACGGTGTCCATGAGATACGCGGCCTTGAGCGTCAGCAGGCGGAGCATCTCGATGTCGATACGCGCTTCCGCGATCCAGTCCTGGATGTTGGACCGTTCGGCAACCGGACTGCCGAAGGTCACCCGTGACTGCGCGCGCCGGCACATCAGTTCCAGCGCCCGCTCGGCCGCGCCGATGGCCCGCATGCAGTGGTGGATACGACCGGGCCCCAGCCGGGCCTGGCTGATCGCGAAACCCTCGCCCTCGCCCTTGAGCAGGTCCTTGGCCGGCACCCGGACGTTTTCGAAGATGATCTCCGCATGGCCCTCACGATCCGCGTACCCGAACACCGGGAGGTTCCGGACCACGGTGACCCCGGGGGCGTCGATCGGGACGACCATCATCGACTGCTGGCGATGCGGGGCCGCCGTGGGATCGGTCTTGCCCATCACGATGAGCACCTTGCAGTTCTTGTGCATCGCGTTGGAGGCGAACCACTTGCGGCCGTTGAGCACGTACGCGTCGCCGTCGCGCTCCATCCGCAGCTCGATGTTGGTGGCGTCGGAGCTGGCGACACGCGGCTCGGTCATCGCGAAGGCCGAGGCCATCGTTCCGTCGAGCAGGGGCTTGAGGTACTTCTCCTTGTGCTCGTCACTGCCGAACAGCGTGAGCACCTCCATGTTGCCGGTGTCGGGCGCGTTGCAGTTGCACGCCTCGGAGGCGATGTGGCTGCGGCCCATGATCTCCGCCAGCGGCGCGTACTCGAGATTGGTCAGACCCGGGCCCCACTCCGGGTGCGGGTGGAACAGGTTCCACAGTCCACGCCTGCGCGCCTCCGCCTTGAGCTCCTCGAGGATCGGCGGGTGGAAGTGCGGGTCACCCGACGCGGCCATCTGTTCGTGGTAGACCGCCTCGGCGGGATAGATGTGCGCGTCCATGAACTCGAGCAGATCCGCCCGGTATTTCGCGGCGCGGTCCGACATCTCAAACAGGGACATCCGAACTCCTGACGGGTAGAGAGGGAAAGTCGGGCAGGCGCCTCTCCAGGTGACTGGTCACGCCCTCGACGACGTCGGACCCGCGGAAGGCCTGGAGCATGAGGCCCTCCGCCCGGGCCACGGAATCGGCATAGGTGCCGTCCGCGTCGTTGCTCAGTTGGCTCTTGATGGTTGCCATGGATGCCGGGGAGCAGCGCCGTGCCAGATCGGCGGCATACGCGGCAGCGGCATCCACCACGCTGCCGGTGGGGACCAGGTGGTCGAGGAGCCCGAGACGGATAGCCTCCTCGGCCTCCACCATGCGGCTCGACAGCAGCAGGTCCGTCGCCCGGCTGTGCCCCACCAGCCGGGGCAACATCCAGGAGATCCCGTACTCGGCGATCAGCCCGCGTTGCGCGAACGCGGTGGTGAACCGGGCCGAGGGCGAGCCGAAGCGGATGTCGCAGTAGAGCGCCTCCACCATGCCCAGGCCCGCGGCCACCCCGTTGACCGCACCGATCAGCGGTTTGCGCAGGGTCCGCGGAACGTCCCGCGGACGGCGCCGTACCCGGTCCGCCTCGGAGACCTCGTCGATCTCACCGACCGTCTGCAGCCGTTGCAGGTCGGCCCCGGCGCAGAATCCGCGTCCCGCGCCGGTGACCACGACGGCGCGTACGTCCGGGTCGTCCTCGGCGGCGTCGAGCAGCGCGAAGTAGCGGTCCTCGAGTTCGTCCGTCCAGGCATTCAGCTTGGCGGGCCGGTTGAACGTGAGCACCAGCACCGGCCCTCGGTGTTCGGCGAGGACGAGCTCGCTCGGCGCGCCGGTCATGCCTGCGCCAGCAGGGAGCTCTGGTACCGCCGCATTCCGCGCAGCCACCGGTCGTAGTCCGAGCCCTTCTGCCGGTGCATCTCACGAACGTCTTCATGCGGCAGGACGAGGAAGCACTCGTCCTCGAGCGCCGCGAGGACGGCGTCGGCGACTTCGGCCGGCTCCAGGACGTCACCGGCGGAGGTGACGGCCCGCGTCGCGGCTCGTCCCAGCGCGTCCCCGGAGTCCTCCCCGGAGGACAGCAGCCTGGTGTTCACCCCCATCGGACACAGACAGCTGACACGCACCCCGCGGTCACCGTAGGTGACACTCAGCCATTCGGCGAAGGCGACGGCCGCGTGCTTGGTGACGGCGTACGTGGCGGAGCCGATCTGGGTGAGCAGTCCGGCCGCCGAGGCCGTGCTGACGAAGTAGCCCTCACCGCGCTCGAGCCACCGCGGTACCAGGAGCCTTGCCGCACGGATGTGGGCTCGCAGGTTGACGTCGATCGAACGGTCCCAGTCCTGCTCGCCGGCGTCGAGGCCGAGCGCCCCGGCGATGCCCGCGTTCGCGAAGTAGAGATCGACCGGGCCGAAGGCGCTCTCCGCAAGGTCGATCAACTGCTGGATCTGCTCGGTGTCCGATACGTCCGCGCCGGCGCTGACGGTGCTTCCCGGGTGGTCGGCGTTGACTCCCTCCGACACCGCCCGCGCGCTGTCCGTGTCGAGGTCCGCGACGACGACCCGGGCACCCTCGCGGGCGAGCCGCGCGACCAGCGCGCTGCCGATGCCTGCGCCGCCACCTGTGACGACGGCGACTCTTTGTGCAACGTTCACAGCGGAAACCTCTCGCTGGCGGGTGGGCGGGGCCGGGGCACGGCCCGACATCGCGGGACCGCGCTTCTGCACCGACTGTATAATTGAATCCGACGTCAAGTTCAATAGCTGGATGCGCGACGCCGCACGGGAAACGGCTTCCGACCGGGGCTGCAGGGGGCGAGAAAAAGAAGAGCACCCGGCGGAACCGGGTGCTGTGGTGCAGGCGGTCCAGCCGCCGGATCAGCTCTGGTCGGGGAAGCGGAGGGCGTTCGCCCAGAGCCGGGTGACCGTGGACACGAGCTCCTCGAGGTCCACCGGCACCCCTCCCTCATGCCGTTCGCCGAGCACGAAGGCGTTGTAGGCCATGACGCTGACCATGCCCGACAGCGCACGGGAGGCCATCATCGGATCGACCTCGCGGTCTGCGACGCCCCGCGCCTGCAGGTCGGCGATGCCGCGGGCATTGCGGTGGATGAACGCGTCGGCACGCCGCCTGCGGAACTCACGGAACTCCGGCTCCACTTGGGCGACCTGCTCGAGCAGCCCCATCAGCTTGGCGTTCCGTCGGTACGCCTCGAGGTAGGCGCGATTGCTCGCCTCGAGCACCGCATGAGGATCGTCGGTGCCCTGCACCCGTCCCATGCCGGGGTGCAGCATGTCCTCCTGCGCTTCCAGGAGGACGGCGGCAAGCACCTCTTCCTTGTTGGCGAAGTAGGTGTAGAAGGATCCCGCCGCGCACCGGGCCTCCTTGGTGATGTCGGTCAGGCGGCTGTCGAGATAGCCGTCCCGTTCGAACACCTTCCGCGCGGCCGTCACCAGAGCGGCCCGGGTCCGCGCTCCGCGCTTCGTCGTGGGCGGCTCGCGAAGGTGCGAGAGGGGCGCCATGGGCGGTGCCTGCTCGCCGTCGGTCTCCTCGTGCGCAGCGGTCTCCATCCCGGGAACTGTACTTGAATCCGACTTCACCATCATGAAGCGGGAGGTCGAAGGCGCTCCGCGCCGACGGGACGGCATCGTCGGCGGGCACCGGGGCACGGGGCACGGGTCCGGCGCGCCCGGGGGCAGCACCCGGGAGGGCACCGGCAGCGCCGCGGCCCGCTCCGCGTCGGCGGGGCCGAAAAGCGTGCCCTGCGATCCGCACCGTCACCGACGGGTCGGCTCGGCCCGGCTTCGGTATCAGGGCCTCGGACGGGGCAGCCGGACGACCGGCCTCACTGCGCCCGGGCGCCGGATCGCCGGGTGGTGATCCCGAAGCGTTCGGCGAGTTGGCGGCGGGTGTCGGTGGCGCTGGTGTGCAGGACGCCCCCGATGCCGAGCCGCGCCGCTCCGTCGAGGTTCTGCTGCAGATCGTCGATCATGACCGCCTCCCCGGGATCGATGCCCAGGCGTTCGCATGCGATCGCGTAGATCCGCCGGGAGGGCTTGCGTATCCCGACCTCACCGGAGATCACGACGGCGTCGGCCAGGTCGGCGAGGTCGACGCCGTCGTAGGTTCCGGTGCCGAACGAGTTGGACACGAGCGCAACGGGGCGGCCGGCCGCTCGGAGGTCACCGAGCAGCGCGAGCATGTCCCGGTCGATCGACAATCCCGCCTGCATGCGGGCAGTGAGCCCCTCGGCCGCCACGTCGGCACCGTGGGCACGGAGCCGCTCGGCGAATCCCCGCTCGAATGCCCCGGCGTCGATACGGCCGCACTCGTGGTCCGCCAGAAGGGTGCGTGTCGCCTCGTCCCCGCCGAGCAGGTCCAGCGGCAGGCGCGGGTCGCCGCCGAGCGAGGCGCCGAAGTCCGTGAAAGCCCGCAGCACACTGGAGGTGATGACCCCGCCGAAGTCCACGAGGACCGAGGTCCGTGCCCCGTCCGTCACGCTCGGCACCTCAGACGACCTCGAACAGTCCGGCCGCGCCCATTCCGCCGCCGACGCACATCGAGATCACCACATGTCGCACGCCCCGGCGCTTGCCCTCGACGAGGGCGTGCCCCACCAGCCTGGCACCGGTCATGCCGTACGGATGACCGACCGAGATGGCGCCGCCGTTGACGTTGAACCGCTCCGGGTCGATGCGCAGTTCGTCCCGGCAGTACACGGCCTGCGAAGCGAAGGCCTCGTTGAGTTCCCACAGACCGATGTCGTCGATGGTGAGATCGTGCTGCTTCAGCAGCTTCGGAACGGCGAACACCGGTCCGATGCCCATCTCGTCGGGCCCGCAACCCGCGACGGCCATGCCACGGTAGACACCCAACGGTTCGAGCCCTCGACGCTCGGCCTCCTTCGACTCCATCAGCACCGAAGCCGAGGCCCCGTCCGACAACTGCGAGGAGTTGCCGGCCGTGACACCGGAACGCGCGCTCACCTGACCGTCCGGCAGCACCGGCGCCAACCCGGCCAGGCCCTCGATCGTCGTCGACGCACGGTTGCCCTCGTCGCGGGTGAGGGTCACGGCCTCGTCCCGGACCTCCCCGGACTGCTTGTCCAGGACCTTCTTGACGCTGTCGAGTGCGACGATCTCCTGGTCGAACCGACCGGCCTCCTGCGCCGCCGCGGTGCGCTGCTGTGACACCAGCGCGAACTCGTCCTGGCGTTCCCGGCTCACGCCGTAGCGCTCGGCGACGATCTCCGCCGTGTGCAGCATGGGCAGGTAGATGGCCGGCGCGTGCTCGACCAGCCAGGGATCCGTCATGCGACGGGTGTTCATGTGCTCGTTCTGCACCAAGGAGATCGACTCGACGCCGCCGCCGACAGCGACCTGCATGCCGTCCGCGACGATCTGCTTGGCGGCCGTCGCAATGGCCATCAGGCCCGACGAGCACTGCCGGTCGATCGTCATCCCCGACACGACGTCCGGAAGCCCGGCACGCAGAGCGGCCTGACGCGCGACATTGAAACCCGAGGACCCCTGCTGCACGGCGCAGCCGAAGATCACGTCCTCGACCTCGCCCCCCTCGAGCCCGGCGCGCCGCACCGCGTGCGAGAGAGCATGGGCGGCGAGTTCCTGCGCCTGCGTGTCGTTGAACGCGCCGCGGTAAGCCTTCCCGATCGGCGTCCGTGCCGTCGAAACGATGACTGCTTCCCTCATGTCGCCTCACTGCTTCCTGTTGGTCCGGTCGGTCCGGGGCTTCCGTGCCGCTACTCCGAGCTCGGTGAGCCGGGCTCGCTCCCCGGCGGGCGGCGCCGCACGCCAACTGCGGCGCGGAGAGGGCTCATCGACCGTCTCCTCGAGGGCCGACGACGTGTCGTGGCCGCAGGGGTGACGGATTCGGCCCCCCGAACGTTATATTTGAACTTGACGTCGAATTCAATCAACCCTCAGCTCTTGACAGCCCGCCCTCATCCATGGAAGGTACCGACCAGTCGGTACAAGAAGGTGGGGTCGTGACTCGGCTGAGCATCTCCACAGGTGCGGGTGTGTTCGACGCGATCGCGGCGGGTCCGCCCGAGGGCCGCCCGGTACTGCTGCTGCACGGCTTCCCGCAGACGGGCCTGGTGTGGCAACGGCAGATCGAGGCGTTGACGGCGCAGGGCTACCGGGTGGTGGCACCCGACCAGCGTGGGTACTCCCCCGGTGCGCGCCCGCAACGCCCCGGGGACTATCGCATCGGCCTTCTCGTCGACGACGTGGTAGCGATCAGCGAGGAACTGGGCTGGGCGGTGTTCGACCTGGTCGGCCATGACTGGGGAGGCGCGGTGGCCTGGTGGACCGCGCACGCCCACGCCGGCCGCGTACGCACGCTGACGGTTGTCTCGACCCCGCACCCCGGCGCTCTCGCCACCGCCCTGCGTACCGACCAGGATCAGCGCGAACGCTCCCAGTACATGATCGACTGGCGCGAGACACCGGCCACCGAGGAGCGCATGCTCGCCGACGACGCCAGGGGCCTTCGGGCCGCCTACGCCGGAAAGGTCCCGCGGGCCAGTGCGGACGCCTACGTGCGCCACCTGTCACAGCCGGGCGCGCTCACCGCGGCGCTGAACTGGTACCGGGCCGGCCGCCCCGACGGCGCGATCGGGGTCATCGACGTGCCCACCCTGTACGTCTGGAGCACGGGGGACAGCGCGTTCGGCCCGGCGGCCGCACAGGAGACCGAGCGATGGGTCCTAGGGCCGTACCGGTTCGAGACGCTCCAGGGCGTCAGCCACTGGATCCCCGAGGAGGCGCCCGGAACCCTGAGCCGCCTGATGCTCGAACACCTGCAAGCACACGGCGAGTACTGAACCCGCGGCGAATGTCCCGTTCGCCGGCTCGGCGAGAGGGAGGGCCCGGGATCCCGTCCAGGAATTCGATCACGAACTCGTGGCGGACGCGGACACTGCCGCCCTCACGGGCAGGATCGTCGCCTCGGGATCGGCGTTCCCCCGAATACGGGGCGCCTGCCCCGGGCTGATGCCCGGCGGGCGCCCTTCGCACACCCTTCCCGGGCCGGGGACCGCCCGGGTCGTCCCCATGGGACGGGGCCCCGGCGGGTGGAGGGCGCCGAGAGGGGGACCGCGGTCCGCGCCACCGCCGATCCGGACGCGGGTCGCGGGTCGTCCGGGTGGCTCAGTGGTCGTCCCAGTGCCCGTCGTGGGCGGCGTGACGGTGGCCGTCGTGGACGTAGTCGACGTGGTCGTCGTGCGGGACGGCGACATGCCCGCAGTCGCTGCCGTGCTGGTGGTCGTGGCCCTGGTGCGGGGTGTGGCCGCTGGTTGCGCACTCGTCCGTGTGGCCGTCGTGGGTGCGGTGGATATGTCCGTCGTGCACATAGTCGACGTGGTCGCCGTGCGGGACGGCGACGTGCCCGCAGCCTTCTGCGTGCCGGTGGTCGTGCGCCTCGTGGATGCGGTGCTCGGTGGCGGACGTCATGCGTGCTCCCGGTGCGGATCGGACGGGGCGTGGCCGCCGTTCGACGGCCACTGCCGCGGTACCCGACAAACGTAGAACGGCGCCCGTGCTCACGCACGATGGGACACACCCGGCATCCCCGGCGCCGCGGGGCCGGCCATCCGCGGGGACCTGACTCAGGCAGGGCCGTGCGCATCGCCCGCGACCGCCACGAGCACGGTGCTGTCGCCGATCTGCCAGACCGGCGCGACATGGGAGAAGCCCGCCCGGCGCAGCAGTTCGGCGTGACGGCGTACGGTCACCCGTTCGCCGCCGCTGTTCCCGTGGGCTGGGGGCCGCCGCCTGCGGGCGTCGAACAGGTCGGCCAGTTCCGGGTCCCGGGCCGCCGCGTCCCACCAGGAGCGCCAGTCCTCCCGCGGGCCCTCCCGGCGGCCGTCCCGGGTGCGGGCGTGGGTTCGCTCCGAGCGGCGACGGCCCACGTGGGCGGTGAGCTCCGCGCACGGGGCCGCGCCCGGAGGGAAGTGGTCACCGTTGACGAGGACGCCGCCGGGGCGGAGCAGGGACGCGAGGGAGCGGTACGCGTGCAGCAGGGCCGGCTCGGACAGGTAGTGCAGCGCAGTGGTCGAGACGGCGGCGTCCAGGGGGCGTTGCAGCCCGAGGGCCCCGGTCCAGCCCTCCTCGCCGATGACGGCTTCGACGTAGCGGGCGGCGTCGGCGTAGTGGGTCCGTCCCAGTTCCAGCAGCAGCGGGTCCATGTCGGCGGCGACGATCTCGGCGTGCGGGAAGCGGGCGGCGAGCCTGGCGGCCAGGGATCCGGGGCCGCACCCGAGGTCGAGCAGGAGCGGCCGGGCGAGTCCGGCGGCGGCGTGCTCGACGACGTCCGCGACCACGGTGAACCGCTCTTCCCGGTCCACCGCGTACTGCTCCTGCTGGCGTTCCCAGCGCTCCACCCACGCCCTGGCCGTCGCCATGCTCACGCCCATCGCCTGCGTCACCTCATCCGTCGTGCCTGTGTCTTCGCGCACGGGGCGCCCCCGCACATCTCATCCGACACGGACGAATCTACAGCTGGAAACGGTTATCAGTTGCCACTCATGCCATCGTCGCAAGGACGGTCAGCAGACGGTCGATCTCCTCCACGGTGTTGTACACGTGCAGGCTCACCCGGACCGATCCGTTCCGCTCGTCGGCGCCTGCCTGGCAGAGGCTGTCGGCCCGCACCATCAGGCCGTGGCTGAAGAGGATGAAGCCCAGGTCGTCGGAGGGGATGTCGCGGTGCCGGAAGGTGACGATGCCGTGGCGGCGCTGGGCGGCCGGGAGCACGGAGCCGGCCGCCAGACTCGCCGGGCAGCCGAGGATCTCGTACGGCTCCATCCGGCGCAGCCGGTCGGTGAGCCGGGTGGTGAGGGCGGTGGTCCAGCGGGCGATCCGCTCGGGTCCGGCTGCCTCGAGCCAGTCGAGGGCGGCCCGCAGGGACACGATGCCGGCCGTGTTGGGCGTGCCCTGCCAGCCGCCGGGCCGGAACCGCGGCCCCCGCGCGTTGCGCGCCCAGACCGCGCCCGTGCCGGGCAGCGCCATCGCCTTGTGCCCGGAGAAGACCACGAAGTCCACGTCCAGCGACGGATCGTCGAGGCGGACGGGCCGATGGCCGACGCTCTGCGCCGCGTCCAGGCAGATCGGCACGTCCGCGCCGACCGCCTCGCGGATGCGGTGCACGTTCATGTCGCCGCCGTAGACGTGGTGGACATGCGTGGCGGCCACGAAACGGGTCCGCGGGCCCACGGCGTCGCCGAGGGCGCGGTGGTCGTAGTCTCCCGACGACGCCTGGCGGGGCAGCTCGCGCACACGGATGCCGATGCCGCGCTCGGCCAGCAGCCGCGCGGCCTCCAGCCAGGGGTCCAGGTTGGCCCGGTGGTCGGCGAACGGGACGAGGATCTCGTCCCCTTCGGCGAGGTACGGCACGAGCCAGTCGCGCGCGACGCTGCGCAGGCCCTCGCTGGTCCCGGCGGTGAAATGGACCCCGGAGCGGTCCGGTTCGGGATCGTGGAGGAACTCCTTGACCCGCCCCCGGGTCGCTTCGACCAGGTCGGTGGTCCGGTTGGCCCAGGGGTAGGTCCCGCGGCCCGCGTTGGCGTTCGACGTGGTGAGGTAGGTGTGGACGGCGTCCAGGACGGCGCGCGGCTTCTGGGACGTCGCCGCGCTGTCGAGGTACGCGAGTTCCGGTTCGGCGTCGAGGATGGGGAACTGGTCCCGCAGCGCCCGCTGCCAGCGGAGGTCCTGCTCACGGTCCGTCCCGGGGGGCGGCTCTGCGGCGCTCACTCGCGCACCAGCGGTGCACCCGCGTCCCGCCATGCGACGATCCCGCCGGCCAGGCTGCGGACGTCCGGATGGCCCATCCGGGTCAGCGCGGCGGCGTAGCGCAGCGACTTCTCGCCGACGGGGCAGGCGAGCAGCACGGGGATGCGTTTGCTGAAGGGCAGTCCGCCGCGGAGCAGATCCTCGAAGAGCTCGTCGACGATGTTGACCGAGCCCTCGATGTGCAGCGCGGCGTAGGCGTGCGGGCTGCGCAGGTCGACGACGAGCGGCCGGGGCCGGCCCGACTCGATCCAGCCCCGGGCCGCGGAGGCGTCGACGGCACGTGCCTCGGCGCGGACCTCGGCGTCGGTGAGCGAGAGGGCGGCGGGGCTGCGGCTCGCCCGGCCCAGCAGTTCCGGCCGGCGGCGGCGGACGTAGCTCAGATAGCTCTCGGCCCGGTCGCACACGATGAAGACGGCCGTGCGGCGCTGCCCCGTCTCCCGCAGTTCCGCGTCGGCGCCGCGGAGGTGGCGGACCGCGCCCTGGTAGGCAGCGCCTCCGGTCGGCCCCGAGAGCACTCCGCAGCGCCGGATGAGGGTGAGCATGCCGTCGATGGCCTCGCCGGAAGTGACCGGCTCGACGGTGTCGTACGTGGCCGGGTCGAACAGGCCGACCTGGTGGACCTCGTCGATGGTGCGGATGCCGGGGATGAAGTCGGACTTGTCGGCGACCAGGCCCAGCACCCGTACCGTCGGGTCGTGTTCACGCAGCACCCGGGCCACTCCGGTCGACGAACCGGCCGTACCGACGCAGGCGATGAACCAGTCCGGTACCCGCCCGTCCAGGTCCTTGACGATCTCGGGACCGGTGCCGGTGGCGTGGGCCTCGACATTGCGCGGGTTGAAGTACTGGTCGGTGTGCAGATAGCTGCTGCCGGGGTCGGAGAGCGCCTGGTGGAAACGGGTCAGCGGGTCGTCGGTGTCGGCCGGGTCGAGGCACTCGCTGCGCCCGGGGAGCTCCTCGATCTCGGCGCCGAGGAGCAGCAGCAGATCCTTGATCTCGGGTACGCGCATCCGGTTGGTGACGCTCTTGAAGCGCAGCCCGTGCATGCCCGCCAGCAGGGCGAGCGCCTTGGCGGTGTTGCCGCTGGAGAGTTCCACGACCGTGCCGTCGCCGTCGGCCGCGGCCTGGAGATGGGGCCGGGCCATGTTCCAGGCGGGCCGGTCCTTCACGGAGCCGAAGGGGTTGAGCAGCTCCAGCTTGGCGTAGAGGTCGATGCTGCGCAGCCCGTGCACGGCGGGGTCGATGCGCACGAGCGGGGTGTTGCCGATGGCCTCCGTGATGCTGTCGTACCTCATGCGGGTGTTCCCCCCAAGGGTGTGATCGGCCAGTAGTCCTCGTCCGGGCACCAGCGCCAGGAGCCGCCCGCCTGCTGCACCGCGACGGTTCGCGCGAGCGGCTGCCGCTGGGCGCGGTGGGCGTGGAAGTCCATGGCGTAGCCGGCGGTGTTGGCGAAGGCCAGCAGATCGCCGGTGCGCGGCAGCCGGGGCAGATGGACCAGGCGCCGGGTGATGAGATCGCCTTCCAGGCAGAGATTGCCGGCCAGATAGACGCCGGCCGGTGTCCCGCCGCGGGACCGGGGCTCGCCGTGACCCCGGTCGCCCCGGTTCCGATCACCACGGTTCGTTTCATCGCGGTCCGTTTCACCGCGGTCCGTTTCAGCGCGGGGCAGCAGGACGGGGTCGACCAGGACTCCGTGCTCCTCCAGGCTCATGTCGCCCGCGTTCATCCCGAGGCGCACCAGGTACTGCCCGGAGTCCGCGTCCACGCGTCTGACGTCCAGCACGCGCGCCAGCGACATCCCGCACTGGTCGAGCAGGGAACGACCGGGTTCGATGTGGAGGTCGTGGAGGTGGTCCAGCAGAAGCGTGGCCGGCGGGCGGCCCAGGGCCGGCGCGGGGAGCGAGAGCAGTTCGTCGAGGTAACCGGGGCCGGCGTCCGGACGGTGGGCGGGGTAGAGCGCGGCGGCTCCGCGCACGGTGCCGCCCTCGTTGCGCAGTCCGTAGGCGTGACCGCGCCAGGTCAGGGGCGGGCGGGTGCCGAGCACCGCCTCGCTCAGCGCGGTGGTCCAGCGTTCCCACTCGGCCGCGTCACGGACGTATCCGACGCCGAAGCCACCGCCGATGTCGACGGCACGCGGTGCGAGTCCACGCGCCCGGCAGTCGTCCAGGAACAGCACGCACAGCTCCAGTGCTCGTGCCTTCTCCTCCACCCCGGTGGTGTCCAGATGGTAGGCCGCGCCGGTCAACGCGACGGCGTCGGAGGCGCGTTCGAGCGCCGTGAGCAGATCCCGCGCCTCGCGCACAGGCGTGCCGAAGCGGCTGCGCCGGGAGAGCAGACGGGTGCCCGCCCCGCCGTGGCCGGGGGCCGACTCGAAGCCGGACAGGCGCACCAGGACGTCGACCCGGCCCAGCCCGTGGGCACGCACCAGTGCGGCCAGCTGCTCCAGTTCGCCGGGCGAGTCCAGGTTCACCGTCGCCCCCACCCGAGCCGCCAGCCAGAGGAACTCGGGGTCCTTGGGGCCGGTGGCCATGATGCGGTCCCCGGTGAATCCACTGCCCAGGGCGTGCCGCAGCTCCTCCGTCGAGGCGACGTCGACGCCGACGGCGGCCGGGTCCCCGGCGGCCAGCCTGCGCACCAGAGCACTCGACCCGTTCGCCTTGTGCGCGAAGTAGACGCGCCCGGTCAGCCGGTGGCGGTCGTAGACGGCGCGGAAGCGGGCCACGTTCCCGGCGACGGCCTCGGGGAGCAGCACGTTGAGCGGCGACCCCAGCGCGTCGACGAGCGAGTGCAGGAACGACCGGTCCTCCAGCAGATCGGCGAGGGGCGGATCCACCCTCGGCCTCAGATACAAGGGTGCATCCACGCGGGCTCCCCTCCCGTGCCGGCCGGCAGATCGCTGCGACGGTCGTTCGGGAGTAGTCGTTTCCAGCTGCACCGGTCACTAAGCCTCGCCGGGCCGTGGCCGGCCTGCGGACCGGCTGCACTCCGGGACCGCTCGCCGGATACGGTGTCGGGTGTCATGACTCTCGATGAACCGGACTTCTGCGCCTCTTGCGACCGCGTCACCGGCGACTTGACCCCGCCGCCCGTCCCGCCCGTACCGCCCGTAGCGCCCGTACCGCCCGTCCTCACGGATGACCACACCGGGAGCCGGGCCGACCCCACCGCCGGTGGGACCGGGAAGGCCGACGGGGACGGGAGAGCCGACGAAGGCGGGAGAGCCGACGAAGGCGGGGAGGGCGAGCGTGCGGAGCGCGACGACGGCCCGGACGGCGTCGGGGCCGCGGCCGCCCACCTGCTCGCGCTCCTGTACGGCGACCGGCCGACCGTACCTGCCGAGCGGCTGGACGCCTGGCGGGCCGCGCCGGCCTTCACCGAGCTGGAGGTCACCCTCACCGAACTGGGGCGGTCCCGCCGCCGCAGAGTCCAGGCCGAGATCAGCGCGTTCGGCGAGACGAAGAGCGCCGCCGCTTGGGCCGAGGACCCGCGCTTCCAGGTCACGGCGCACACCCTGATCCAGCGCATCGCATCGGGGATGCGCGTAACCGACGCCCTCACGCTTCCGGTCACCAGGTCGCGCAAGCCGGAGGAGCGGGCCTCGCTGCAGATCCAGTTCCTCGAACTGCTGCGGACGGGCGAGATGGAGATCCCCGAGGTCCGCGACCGGCTGGGCATCCCGGGCTCCACGCTGGCCTCGTGGCTGCGGAACAACCCGGCCTTCAAGGCCGGCGTCGCCGGGGCCACCGCCCAAGGGGCCGCCCGGGCCCAGGAGTCCGTACTGGCCCGCATCCGGATGGGCGCGACACTGGCGGGTGCGGCGCAGCACACCGGTGTCCATCCGCACCGCATCAGCGCCTGGCGCCGGGACGATCCCGCGTTCGCCCGGAGTCTGCAGGCGGAGCTCGACCGGCGCAGGGACCGCCGCCGGCCGGGCTGAGGCCCGCACGCCGGGGCCGCCCCCGGTCGGGGAGAACGGCAGCGTCCGCTCCGGAGCCCTCGGTGCGTGGCCGGGCCCCGTCTCGTCCGGCGGGGAGTCCCGATCCGGCCGTCGGGGCACCGCGGCGACCGCGAGGCCAGGACCTGCTCCCCGTGCCGGGCGACGGATCCTCCGCAGCCGCCCCACCAGGACCGGCCGGATCAGCCGCGCAGGCCGCTCACCGCGACCCCCGGACCAGTCCGTCCCGGCTCCTGGCCTCGGGGATCTCCCGCGATGCTCCCCCTCCCGCCGCAGGGCCGGGGCCCGGAGCACGGTCGTCTGACACATGTTGGGGCTTCAGGGGTAACCAAGATCAGGCCAAAGTCCTCGGATCCCCGGTAGGGGCGCTACGCCACCACATCCGGGTATGTGGACGAGGACATCAGAACATTGAGTCGTATAACGGGCATGCGTGCGAGCCGAGAGAGGGTTCGCTTTCCGGACGCGGAGCCACCCCATTTCTTTGCACCCGGGCCCGTCTCCCCGACCATGGGCGTGACGCCCGGGTTCACCTGGTGCTGCTGAGCACGCCGCTCACGTTGAGTACCTCGTGGCACTCCTGTGCGCGGCGGCCCGTGGCCGGCGTGCCCGGCTCTGCACAGGTCACCTGGGCCGTCACGGTCTCGTTCTCGGTGATCCTGATGGGGGTGACCCAGTGATAGTCCTGATTGCGGAAGGTCTCCAGGGCGATCGTCGTGATCTTCCGGTCGCCGAAGTTGATCGTCAGTACCCCTTCGTCGCCCTGGAAGTTGGCCACGACGATGTCGGTGACGCCGAACACCATGCCTTCGGGCACGGTGTAGGTGCCGGTCTCGGTCGACCCGGCGGCCGTCTGCAGATCGATGGTGGCCGAACTCTGCTGGCCGCCGGTGTCCGCGGCGCCCGTCCCCGTGCCGGTGCCCGCTCCGGTGCCGGTCCCGGTGCCCGCATCCCCGCCGGTGCCCGTCCGGGTGTCCGGACCCCCGCCACCTGGCTGCTGCGCGTCGGCGCCACCGGGCCCGCCCTGCCCGGTCTCCCGGCCCGGCGTGGGCTGCGTCTGCACCACCTCGTCGGCCGCCTCCTTGGCGGCGCTGCGCACCGCGGGACGCACCAGGGTGAACCAGGCGAGCAGCAGCGCCAGCAGCACGGCGAGCGCGGCGAGCAGCCACTTCGGGAAGATCGGGATCTGTACGAACTCCGCGTCGAGCGGCGCCCGGACGTCGGTGGCGTCGGTGGTCTCCGCCCGGTCGTCGGCGGCCTTGCCCGTGTCGGGGACGTCCACGGTGAACGGCCAGACCACCGGAGCGCCGAACCACACCGGGCTGCCGGTGCGCACCCGGAGCCCCGCTTCCACGGACTCGCCCGGCTCCAGACCGCGTACCGCCGGGCGGAACGAGAAACCCAGCTCCTCGCCCGGCTGGCCGGCCTTGAAGCCCACCTGCACCGGGGCGTTGCCCTCGTTGCGCAGCGCGAGCCGGTACCGGCCGCGCAGCCAGCCGCGCCGGCGTCGCGGCGCGATCTCCGTACGGAGCTGCCGGAACTCCTCGACGCGGACGGTGGTCTCGGGAACCCGCACCGCCTCGGGGTGCTCGGTGGGCAGCACCCGGACGGCGAGCGGCAGTTCACCGGCCCGCACCTGGGAGGTGCGCGGCGGCTCCAGACGGATCGTCACCGTTTCCGACGTGCCCGGGTAGAGCGAGATGCGCTCCGGTTCCACGGTCGTCCAGGCAGCACAGTCGCCGACGGCCTCGAGGCGGTACGCCTCGACGATGTCGCTGTCGTTGCGGACGGTGAGGCTGGTGGTCGCGATGGCTCCGGGCATCACCGACACCTCGGGGATGTCGAGGCCGGGCGCACCGGGGCTGGGAGAGGCTGCAGGAGACGTCACGCCGCGACGCTATGACCGGCGCCCCCGGCACCAGGAGAGGCGCGGGGGCAACGCATCGGGCAGCGGAGATGCCCCCGACAGCTCCTGGCGACCCACCGTTCACAGACCTCTGCCGGCAGCGCGGCCGGCAGCGACGGGCCGGCCGGGCAGCCGCCCCCGGCTCTGCACGGCACCACCGCCGTGCCCATCGGGCAACACCACGCCCCCACTCACGCATCACGGAGCAGGTACCGACACCCATGTCCTGGCCTCAGACGAGCATCCCCGCCGTTTCGTCCACCGTCCCCTCGTCCACCGTCCCACCCTCCACCGCCTCCTCGTCCACCGTCCCACCCTCCACCGTCCCGACGTCCTCGGCGGTCCCGCCGGGCCGGCCCGGACGCGTCACGGTGACCGTCTACGCACCGGACCCGATCCTGCAGGTCGGGGTCGTGCAGCAACTGCGCCAGCGGCCCGAGATCGACCTGCGGGACGGCGACGACGCCGACGGCGCCCAGGTGTCCCTCGTGGTGGTCGACACCGTGGACGACGAGGCGTCCGCCCTGCTGAACCGGCTCCGCCACAACTCCCGCACCCGCACCGGGCTCGTGGTGGGCACCTTCGAGTCCGGGGACGCACTGCAGCGCGCGATCGACTCGGGTGTGGCGGCGGTGCTGCGCCGCGCCGAGGCCGACCAGGACCGCCTGCTGCGCCTGGTCCTGGCGATAGCCAACGGCGAAGGGGTGCTGCCGGGCGATCTGCTGGCGAAGCTGCTCACCCATGTGAGCAGTCTCCAGCGCTCCACGCTCGATCCGCGCGCGGTTTCGCTGTCGACGCTGACCGCGCGCGAGGCGGAGATGCTGCGCCTGGTGTCGGAGGGCCTGGACACCGCGGAGATCGCCCGCAAGACCTCGTACTCCGAACGCACCGTCAAGAACGTGCTGCACGAGGTCATCACCCGGCTGCAGCTGCGCAACCGGGCCCATGCGGTCGGCTACGCGCTGCGCAACGGCCTGATCTGACCGCGGCCCCGCCGTCGGCCGCCCGCCGCTGCCCTAAAGCGCACCGGGGTTTCCCCCGGGTACGTCCCGCCGTCCCTGCTGCGCCCGGCCCGCGGGGGCGCAGCATGGCGGGCGTATGTGCACAGGCGGCGAGCGGACAGTGAGGTGGGCCGTGGCGGGCACGGATGGCTCCGGCGGTTGGCGGCATCGCTGGGGGAGGATCGGCGTGTCGCTGGTGCTGCTGGTCCCCCTGCTGGCGGTGACCGCCGCCGGCCCCGGTGACGGCGGCGACAGCGACCGCGCGGAAGCGCCGGCGGACTCGGCCGGAACCCGGATCGCGTACGCCGGGACCCGGCACCGCAGCCTGGGCCGGGTGGACACCAAGACCTCCAGCGTGCCGCTGTTCGGTGCGGGGCCGGCGCACTTCGACGTCCATCCCTCCGCGCTGGGCGACCAGTTGGTCTTCGCGAGCCGCCGCGACGAGAAGGACCCGCAGATCTATCTGCGGGCCGGCGACGGGTCGGTGCGCAGGCTGACCAGCGGCCGCGACGCGGCGCACCCACGGCTGACGCCGGACGGGCAGGCGGTGGTGTTCGACTCGGCCGAGCCCGCGGGCGCCGGTACCCAGCGGGATCTGTGGCTGGTGCGCACCGACGGCACCGGTCTGACCCGGCTGACCGACACACCCGCGAACGAGGAACATCCGGCCGTCTCACCCGACGGGCAGCGGCTGGCCTACGCCGCCGACGGCGATCCGGCCGCGGGGCAGCAGATCTACGTCCGGCCCCTGGCGGGCGGTGCCGCCGAGCGCGTCACCCGTCCCGGATACGGCCCGGCGACCGAACCGGCGTGGAACCCGGTGGACGGCGACGGGAAGCGGAACGTCATCGCCTACACGCTCAACGGCGCCGACGGGCCCCGGCTGCGCTGGACCGACTCGGACGGGCGCGGCAACGGGACACTGCTGTCCGGCGCGCAGGCCGACTGGCGGGCCCACGGGGCACAGTGGCTGCCCGGCGGGGACGAGGTGATCTTCCTCAGTCCGGAGATCACCTGTGAGTGCGAGGGCGACTACGACCATGTGTTCCGCACGCCGGCCTACTCCGACGCCGTCCCCTCCCTGGTACTGAACGAGGACCGCGAGGTCGGCAAGGTCACCTGGCTCGGCCCCGCCGACGGCGGCACCGCGGTGGTGGACCGCACCTCCGCGTCCGGCCCGCACGCGGTGACCCTCCAGGACGTGCGGACCGACGGCTCCGACCCGCGCGACCTCGGTCTGACGATCCTGAACGAGGATCCGGCCGCCGACACCAACACCGACCCGGCGAGGGATCCGCTGTTCCAGCCCTCCGAGGGCTACGACCCGTGGACCGAGCGGCAGAACTACACGCCCGACGGTCGCCGGATCGTGGTGACCCGTTTCGAGGACGGCGACGCCGGGCGGATCCAGCGGATCTGGATCGCCGACGCCGACGGCTCGGGCGCCGAACCGCTGCCGCTCGCCGGACGGGGGCCGCGGGACTGGGACACCGACCCCGCGTTCTCGCCGGACGGCAGACGTCTCGCCTTCACCCGGACCTCACCGGGCGGGGTCGGCGAGGCAGCCGGGCCCAGCCGGATCCTGATCGCGGACGCGGCGACGGGCGAGATCCGCGACGAGATCATCCCGCCCGCCGGACAGGCCCGGGGCAGCGACGCCCAGCCCACCTGGTCCTCCGACGGCACCGTGCTGGCCTTCACCCGCACCCGTGTGATCGACGGCAACGGCGGCAACAAGCACGTCTGGACGGTGCCGGTGGACCGGCTGGACCGGCAGCGCGACCTGAGCGCGGCGCACTGCCCGGGCGACTGCGAGGTGATCGACGACAGCCCGGCGTTCTCGCCGGACGGGACGACCGTCGCGTTCAACCGGAAGAACGGCGGCGGCCGCATCGACGAACGCAACGGCATCCTGCTCGCGTCGGCGGCCGGTGACGACTGCCGGGTGCTGCTGCCGGACGCCGCCCGCGAGCTGCCGGACGCCTGCGGCCGCGAGCTGCCGGACACCTCGGCCACCGGTCCGTTCCAGCCCCGGGACGCCGCGTGGACGGCGGACGGCGGGAGCCTGGTGGTCAGCTCCCGCTCGGCACTGCCCGGCAACAGCCCGGAGAAACTGCACCTGGTCGACGTGGACACCGGTGCCCGTACCCCCCTCACCGACGACCTGCCGGGGCGGCAGAAGGAGCCGAGCGTGCAGCAGTCGGTCGATCTCGCGGTCCGGGCGCCCGACGGCTCCGCCGAGATCGCCGTGGGCCGCACCGGCACGGTCCGGGTCGAGGTCGTCAATCACGGCCCCGCGGCCTCGCCCGGCACCGGGCTGACCGTGGCACCGCCCACGGGCGTCGGCGTCACCGGGCTGACCGCGCCGGGCGGCAGCTGCGACGCCGCCGCCCTCACCTGCGACCTCGGGGTGGTGCCGCCCGGCGGCACGGTCCCGGTGACCGCCACCCTGACCGGTGTGACTCCCGGCGACCATCCGGTCGACTGGTCGGTCACCGGTGCCGTGCTCGACCCGAACCCCACCGACAACGCCGACCGGACCGTGGTACCCGTGCGCGAGGCGCCCGAGCCGCCCGACCCGACGCCGAGCCCGACACCGCCCACGAGCGCGCCTCCCACCGCTCCCCCGCCCACGACGGCACCCCCGACCACACCGGAGGCTCCGGCCCCGCCCACGACGGCTCCGCCGTCCGCACCGCCGCCCCCGCCGGTCGAGCCGCCCGCACCGGAGGCCGGCCCCGCGGTGCGTGTCACGGCCCGGCCCGAGCCCGGCTATGTCGGCGGCCGGGTCGTCGTCACCTACACCGTCAGCAACGGCCGCAACGCGCTGGCCACCGGACTGCGGCTGCGGCTCGGTCTGCCCGAGGGCATGGCGAACAACGGGCCGCCCGCGGGCTGCGACGCCACCTGGGTGTGTGCACTGCCCGATCTGCAGCCGGGCGCGCGGACCGTGCTGCGGGTGGTGCTCAGCCCCGACCGGGCGCAGGTCGCACAGGTGACCGGCGAGCTGACCACGACCGGGACGGACGCCGACCTCGGCGACAACAGCGACCGGCAGCGGCTGCGCATCCTGCAGCCGCGGATCGTCGCGGTACCGGAGGTCGGCAGGCCCGGCTTCGTGACCTCCGTGCGCGGCGAGGACTTCCCGCCGGGCGTGCCGGTGCGGTTCCGCTGGGAGCCGGGCATCACGGCCGCGGCGGCCCCGACGGTGCCGGAGCCGGACGGCACGTTCATCGGCCAGCTGCTCATCCTCCCCAAGGACCAGACCGGTCCGCGGGAGATCGCCGCGAGCGGCCCCGGATTCTCGCCGGTGAAGGCCGACTTCCTGGTCGTCAACGGCAGTGTGCAGCCGCCGGACGAGGTGACCCGCCGGTGATCCACGAGGTCGACGAGGCGCTGGGCCGGCTGCTGGACGGGGCCGGGCTCGCGGCGACGGGCGTCGAGGTGGTCTTCGACGCGCCGACCCGCGACTGGGCGGCCCGCCGCAGCGCCCCCACCGTCTGCGTGTTCCTGTACGACATCCGCGAGGACAACTCGCGGCGCAACAGCAGCAGCGGCGAGGTGTACGACGAGGACGGCTTCGTCGTGGCCCGGCGCTCCCCCGCCCGCTGGTTCGAGCTGACCTATCTGGTCACCGCGTGGGCGAGCCGCCCAAAGGACGAGCACCGGCTGCTGTCGGAGGTGCTGACCTGCCTGGTGTCCACCGACTCCCTGGCGCCGCACCTGCTGACCGGCTCGCTCGCCGAACTCGGCCTCATCGTCGGTCTGGAAGCGGGCGGCACCAGCCTGGACGCGCCGGACGCGTCCGAGGTGTGGTCGGCGCTCGGCGGGGAGCTGAAGCCGTCGCTCGGGGTGCGGGTGCGGGCTCCGCTGGCCGGCATCACCCGGGTGGCCGGCCCGCCGGTCACCGAGGGGCTCGTCGTGCGCTCGGTGCCGCGGGCCGGACCGGAGGGGACGGAGGCGTCGCGCCGCCTGCGCTACACGGAGGTCGGCGACCCCGGCCAGGAGGGGTTCGGCGGGTCGCGGGAGCGGCCGGCCACGCCCGCGCGCCGCCGACGACGAGGGGACCGCCAGCCGTGACGTACACCGTGGAGCCCGGCTCCCCGACCCGCACCGAAAGCGACGCCGAGACCGGTATCGGTACGAGTACCAGCACCGGCAGTGACACCGGCACCGGCACCGGCAGCGAGCCGACTGCCGCGCTCTGGCCGCGGCTTCAGACGGTGGAGGAACGGGTGCGGCGGGCCGTGGCGGTCCGGCGGGCCGCCGACCCCGACCCGGACGACCCCTACCGGGGCCAGTACCTCACGCACGAGGCGGCCGTCCGGATCCTCGACGAACGGGGCGGCACCGGACGGCCGGGACCGCCCTCCGAGAAGACACCGCCCGGCTCCCCGCTCGGCCGTCTCGTCCGGGACTTCGGCCTGGCACCGCTGGACGTGGACCTCGTCCTGGTCGCCCTTGCGCCGGATCTGGACGCCCGGTTCGAGCGGCTCTACGGCTATCTCAACGACGATCTGACCCGCCGCCGGCCCACGGTGGGCCTCGCGCTCGAACTGTGCGGCCACACCGGAGCGTCCGCCGCCCGTTTCCGGCTCTCCCCCGGCGCGCCGCTCCTGGCGGGCGGCCTGTTGGAGGTGGGGGAACCGGAACGCCCCCCGCTCTCGCGGGTGCTGACGGTGCCGGACCGGGTCGCCGCGCATCTGCTCGGCGACCCGGCGCCGGACGCGCGGCTCCTGGAGGTGCTCGGCGAGGACGCCGTCGACCCGGCGCTGGACGCCGGGCTGGTCCGGCAGGCCGGCGCGGCGGCCCACAGCGGCACCGGCCATGTGCACCTGCGGGCCCGTGGCGGTGCCCCCGAGGGCCTGGCGGGTGCCGCCCTGCGCGCCTCGGGGCGCCACCCGCTGGTGCTCGACACGACGGCGCTGGCCCGGCACTCCGGTGAACTGGCCGCCCTGGCCCGGGTCGCCGCCCGGGAGGCCCGGCTGACCGGAGCCGGTGTGGTCCTCGGGCCGCTGGAGGCGCTGCCCGACCGGCCGGCCGACCGGGCACACGCCCTGCGCACCCTGTGCCGGGCGCTGTCCGGGATCCCTCTGTTCACCTACGGCTCCGACGGCTGGGACCCGGCATGGGCGGCCCGCACACCCGTGACCCTGACGGTGCCGGCCCCCTCGCCCGGGCAGCAGGTGGCGCGCTGGCGGTATGCGCTCGAGGCGGCGGGCGGCGACGGGACACCGCCCGCGGACGTGGAGCCCCTGGCCCGGTCGGTGGCCGCACATCGGCTGGACTCCGGGCAGGTGCGGCGCGCCGCGGGCCAGGCCGTGCGTACGGCCGCGCTGGCCGGACGTCCGGTCGCCCAGGAGGATCTGCGGGCCGCCGTGCGGGCCCAGAACGGGGCGGGCCTGGCCCGGCTGGCCCGCCGGGTGGAGCCCGCGGTGGGCTGGGACGACCTGGTGCTGCCGCCGCGGACCCGTCGCGGGCTGCGCGAGCTCGCCGTGCGGGCCCGCCATCGCGACCAGGTCCTCGGCCAGTGGGGGATGCGTCCCGGCGGTGGCCGGGGCCGGGGCGTGATCGCCCTGTTCGCGGGCGAGTCGGGCACCGGCAAGACGATGTCCGCCGAGGTCGTCGCCGCCGACCTGGGCATGGACCTGTACGTGGTCGACCTGTCGACGGTCGTCGACAAGTACATCGGGGAGACCGAGAAGAACCTGGAGCGGATCTTCACCGAGGCGTCGGCGGTCAACGCGGTACTGCTGTTCGACGAGGCCGACGCGATCTTCGGCAAGCGCTCGGAGGTGAAGGACGCGCACGACCGGCACGCCAACATCGAGTCGGCGTATCTGCTGCAGCGGATGGAGTCGTTCGACGGTCTCGCCGTGCTCACCACCAATCTACGGGCCAATCTGGACGAGGCGTTCACCCGGCGGCTGGACGTGGTGGCGGACTTCCCGGTGCCCGACGCCGCCCAGCGCCTCGCCCTGTGGGAACGCTGCCTCGGCGGACATCTGCCCCGCGCGGACGACCTGGACCTGGGTTTCTGCGCGGAACGCTTCGAACTGGCCGGCGGCTCGATCCGGGCCTGTGCGGTCACCGCCGCATATCTCGCCGCCGAGTCGGGCGCACCGCTGACCATGGCGCAGCTGGTGACGGCGGTCGCGCAGGAGTACCGCAAGCTCGGCCGGCTGGTCCTGGAGACCGAGTTCGGGCCCTATCTGGCACAGGTCACCGGCTGAACCGCCGCGGGCGCCGCCTCCCGGACCTCCGGTGCCCGTCTCACGGACCTCCGGTGGCCGCCTTCTCAACCGCCCGGTGACCGCCGCCGGCCGCCCGGTGGCCACCGCCGGCCGCCCTGCACGCGCGGCCCGGGGCCGGGCGCCCCGACGGGCAGGGCGATTGCCCCCGGACCGGGCCGGAAGTCCCTGTCACCAGCAGTGATCGGCGGAAAGGCTGGGACCGACCCGACCGCAGGACGTTAAGGAGCGAGCATGCCGACGTACCTCACCCCAGGCGTGTACATGGAGGAGGTGCAAGCCGGTGCTCGCCCCATCGAAGGGGTCGGCACCGCCGTCGCCGCGTTCGTCGGCCTCGCCGAGAACGGCCCGTTCCACACCCCGACGCTGGTCACCAACTGGGACCAGTACACCCGGGAGTTCGGCGGCTTCACGCAGGGCACCTATCTTCCGCACGCCGTCTACGGCTACTTCGCCAACGGCGGCGGGTCCGCCTACATCGTCCGGGTCGGCGGCTCCGACGGCGCCTCCGCTTCCCACGCGGCCGGCGCCGCCGGACAGCCGAAGCAGCTCCCGCAGCCCGTGGAGGTGGGCGGCTTCCTCGTCACGGCCAGGCCCGGCGTCGGCGGGGTCTCCGTGGAGATCGCCGACCCGGACGGGGAGAACCCGCCCGAGGACCGTTTCAAGGTGCTGGTCCGCCAGGGCGACCAGGTGGCCGAGACGTACGATGCGTCGACCCGCAAGAACGTCAAGGGCTATCTGCTCAGCCAGGTCCGCTCCTCGAAGCTGATCGAGGTCACGGAGCAGCGCGGCGCGGCCCAGAGCAGGCCCGCGGCGCAGACCGTCGCCGTCCCCGACGCCTCCCCCGCGCCCGGCCCCGCCGGCTCGGGCGAGATGGCCCGGCTCGACCCGGTCGAGTATGTCGGCGACGCGGCGGCCCGTACCGGGTTCGGCGGGCTGGAGGCCATCGACGAGATCACGATGGTGGCCGTGCCGGACCTGATGAGCTCCTTCGAACGCGGCGCCATCGACGCCGAGGGTGTGCGCACGGTGCAGCTCGCCGTCATCTCGCACTGCGAGCAGATGGGCGACCGGGTCGCGGTGCTGGACACCCCGCCGGGCATGTCCGCCCAGCAGGTCCGTACCTGGCGCAACGACGAGGCGGGCTACGACTCCCACTACGCCACCCTCTACTACCCGTGGGTGCGGGTCTTCGACCCGGCGGCCGGGCGGAACACCACCGTGCCGCCCAGCGGTCATATCGCCGGCGTGTGGGCCCGCAGCGACGCCGAGCGCGGGGTGCACAAGGCCCCCGCCAACGAGATCGTCCGCGGCGCCGTCGACCTGGAACTGCGGCTCAGCAAGGGCGAGCAGGACCTGCTCAACCCGATCGGGGTGAACTGCGTCCGCGCCTTCCCGGGGCGCGGGGTGCGCGTGTGGGGCGCCCGGACGCTCTCCTCCGACCCGGCCTGGCGCTATCTGAACGTGCGCCGCCTGTTCAACTACCTGGAGGAGTCCATCCTTCTGGGCACCCAGTGGGTGGTGTTCGAGCCGAACGACGACAGGCTGTGGTCGAGCATCCGCCGCAACGTCACCGCGTTCCTCAGCGAGGAGTGGCGCCGGGGCGCGCTGTTCGGCCGGAACGCGGCGGAGGCCTTCTACGTGAAGTGCGACCGCGACAACAACCCGCAGGAGTCCATCGACCAGGGCCGCGTGGTCTGCGAGATCGGCGTGGCCCCCGTCAAGCCGGCCGAGTTCGTGGTGTTCCGGCTCTCCCAGTTCTCCGACAGCACCAGCCTCGTCGACGAGTGAGCGACGGCTCCGCCATCCGGCACCGGCTCTGCCGGGCCACGGAACCACACGAAAGGTGACAGACAGTCATGGCAGAGGGCGACGCTCTTTCCACTCATGTCTTCGGCGTACAGCTCGGGGGCTACCTGGTCGAATCGATCCAGGAGATCAGCGGGCTGACCGTCGAGGAGCAGGTCGTCGAGGTGAAGTCGGTCACCCAGGACGGGCAGACGATCGTCCGCAAGCAGCCGGGCGGCAGCCAGCCCGGTGAGATCACGATCACCCGTGGGCTCGACCAGAGCAGCACGTTCACCGAGTGGATCAAGGAGACGCTCAACAAGGGCGCCGTCAAGACGGCACGGCAGAACCTCACCATCGAGATCAAGGACTCCACCGGGGAGACGGTCCGCCGCATCCAGCTGATGCAGGCCTGGGCGTCCAGGTGGGAGGGCCCGTCGCTCAGGGCGGGCGAGGGCAGCGCCGCAACGGAGACCGTGACCCTCGTGTTCGAGGAGATCGTCGTCGAATGAGGCGCCGTACCGTGACCGCGGGCAACCTGGAGGAGATTCTCCAGGTCACGGCGCCCGCGAAGGACGCGGGAGCGGCGGCCCCCCAACCCCCCGCCGCCGCTCCCGCGTCGGGGCAGGATCACGGCCTGCGCACCGAGTTCGAGTTCGAACTGCCGCGCGGGTACGTGGACGAGGCCGGCACGGTGCACCGCGAGGGCGCGATGCGGCTGGCCACGGCCCGCGACGAGCTGCGGCCCCAGATCGATCTGCGGGTCAAGGAGAACCCGGCGTACCTGAGCGTGGTGCTGCTCAGCCAGGTGATCACCCGGATCGGGACGATCACCGATGTGCACGCCGGGGTGGTGGAGCGGATGTACGCGACCGACGTGGCGTTCCTGCAGGACTTCTACCGGCGCGTCAACAGCGAGGGGCACACGCGTGCCGCGGTGACCTGCCCGCACTGCGAGGGCGGCTTCGAGGTCGACCTCTCGGGTGGGCGCCTGGGGGAATCGTGACGTACGCACTCCCCCGGCTGCGGGAGGAGATCGCGTACATCGCCTACCACTTCCACTGGCCCCGCGAGGAGATCCTCGACCTGACCCACGGCGAGCGCCGGCAGTGGGTGGCCGAGATCGTCCGTATCAACACCCGCATGAACGAAGGCGGTTGAACATGGCATGGCGGGACATACTCCGTCGCGGGCGCCGCACCGCCGGGCGGGACACCGCGCAGGCGCGGACCGAGGACACCGGGGCCGGCACTTCGTCCACCTCATCCGCCGCGGCTGCGGCGGATGAGCGGGGGTTCTCCGTGCCCGACGGCTGGGACGGCGGCTGGCGCCGCACCGCACCGCAGGCTCTGACCGTGGCCCGCTCCCCGATGGCCGTCAGTGACGGCCTCGCCTTCCGCGCGGGGCTGGCGGCGTGGCGGGATCCGTCGTTCGGCACGGGCCTCTCGCACGGTCTGCTGCCCTCCGCGCCGACCGGCCTCGTCCACGGCGTCGCCCGCCCGGCCACGGTGCCCCCGGCCAGCAGCAGCGGTGGCCCGCTGCTGCTGCTGGCGCTGTCCCCGGACGGGGACAGCGCCCGCACCGGCGAAGCGGAGTACCCCCCGGGCCCCGCACCGCTGCCGGGCCCCGCCCGCCGCCGGGAGACCGCGCCGCACGGCCGGCGGCCGGCCCGGGGTACGGGCGGCGGGGGCGGCGCGCGGGACGTGGCCGCGCCGTCCGGCACCGAGGACGGCGGCGACGGCGTCGGCAGCGCCGCCGGTCCCGTACGGGGTGAGGCCGAACGGCGGGACGGGGTACGGCGCGGTCGGGCACCGCGTGGTGGTCCACAGCGTGACGCGGTCCAGGGTGCTGCCGTACCCGACCGTGCGGTTCCGGACGATGCCGCACGAGATGATGCGCTGCCGCGTCGGGCGGTTCCGGTAGCCGCGGCGCGGGACGACGGCGTGCGGGGCGACGGCGCACAGGCGGACGCGGTGCCGGGCGAGGCCGGACGAGGTGATTCCGCGGGCCGGCCGCAGGCCCGACCGGGCGGGGCCACCCCGCCGCACGTGCAGCGACAGGAATCCGCCGACGCCCGGCCCGCGGGTGAGGTCGCTGCCACCGCAGCGTCCCGTGCCACGCCCCCCGGCACCGGCCCGACGGTCCTGCCCGACAGGCCTGCCGGGACACCACCACCGGGGCAGGACCAGCCACTGGTCCCGCGCTCCCCGGGGCCGGACCGCGGCCCGGAGCCCGACGGCACTCCTCCGGCCGCCCGCCGCACCCAGGACGACGAACGGGGACCCGGAACGGGATCGTCCGGGGCCTCCCGTGCGGGCGGGAACACAGCGGCCGAGGGCTCGACCGCCGCCGGGAGCCCCTCGGGCTCCGGCCGGCCGGACGGCGTCGGCCCCTCGCGCCCCGCCGCACAGGCCGGCGGCCGGCGCGGTCTCCTGGTCGAGCGGGCGAGGCCGGTACTGGACACCTCCGTGCCCTCCATGCCCTCCATGCCCTCCGCGCCCGCCGTGCAGCGGGCGGCGGGCGGCGGGGACGGTCGTGAAGCCGGCGTCCCGCGCCCGGCACCCCACCGGTTCCCACTCGTCCGCCGTGTCGCGGTGGTTCCCCCGGCTTCCGCCGACCGCGCCGGCCGGGACCGCACGGCTCCCGCGGCGACGCACGGCTCCGCGGCTCCGGCCGCCGCCCGGCGCACGGCGACCCGCGGCGGTACGGAGGCCAGCGGTTCCCGCGCCGCCCGGCCGGCCACCGGGACGCCCTCGGCCGGCTCCGCCGAACCGGGCACGCCACCCCCGGCCGTCCGCCCGCGTTCCGTCGCCCGCCCGCTGACCGTCGCCCGGCGTGTGGCCGCTCCGGTGCGCCGCGTGGCCACGGTGCCCCCCGCCGCTGCTCCGCCGAACTCCTCGCCACCCACGCCGCCTACGCCGCCCACGCCGCCAGGGGCATCCTCGCCGCCGGCCGGCACCTCTCCGAGTGCCGCCTCGCCACCTGCCGCCCCGGCCGGGCCGACAGCCGGCCTGCCGTCGGCCGTACCCTCGGGTCCCGGTCACGCCGGGACGGGCGCCGCCGTGCGGCGTGCCCCGGGACGCCCACCGCTCGGCGCGCCGATGACCGAACTCCCGGACACCGCACAACCCTCGAGTCCCCGGGACACCGGGACCGCCGCCGGTGGGACCGGCCCCGCGCTGCCCGTCCTGCAGAGCCGCACCGAGGACGCCGGTGGCCGTCCGGCCGTCCGGGCCGTGGACGGCGGGACCAGTGCCCCCACCCCGCCGCCGACGCCCGGAGCCGCCGCCCGCTCCGCCCCGACCACGTCCCGGCCCGACGCCGGGCACCGCTCCGCGCCGAAGCCGTCGGGACCGCGTGCCCGCAGCGGCCTGGGAGCACCCCTGCCCGCGCTGCCTCCCAGCGCCGACCTGCCCGGGCCGGGCGGACGGCCGGCCCGATCACCGGCTCCGCGCTCCGGCAGCGCCCCGCGGCGATCGGCGGCACCCGCGCCCGCCGCGGCCGAACGTAACGGGCAGGCACCCCTGTCGGGCTCCCCGTCCGCACCGGAACCCCGGGTCACGCCCCGGCCGGACGGACCGCACGGCCCCGGTGGAAGGGCGGCGGGCGTGCCCGCCGAGGGGCCTCCCGCAGGGCTCGTGCAGCGCCGCGCGGCCGAACACGGCGTGTCCGCGAGAGACGCCTCCGGGCACCCGGTTCCGCTCGTCGTTGCCCGCGCCGCGGCTCCCCGGGCCGGGGACGCGGTCTCACCGGCGGCAAGGCCGGCACCGGCGGCCCCCGCCATCCGGCTTCTCGCGGCGCGCCCCCTCCCCCTCAGCACCCGCCCGGCGGACGGTACGCCCCCGCCGGCCGCCTCCCGCGCCCGGACCGGTCCCGTGGTCGCGGCGCGCTGGCCCCGTGAACCGGGTGGGGGGTACGAGGGTGCCGCGCCGCGCGTCCAGCGCACCCCGGCCGGCCCCGGTCCGACCGCCCGGCCCGCACGTGCGAGGGCGGTACAGCCCGCGCCGGCCCCACAACCGCGCGCGTCCGCGGCGCCGGGCGAGGACGGCCCCGCGCATCCGCGTACACCCCTGCCGGTCGCCGGTCCCCCGGACCGGCTCGCCTCCGTGCAGCCGCTGCGCCCCGCGGCCGGTCCCGCGGCGGGCCGTACCCCCAGGGCAGGCCCGGCGCCCCGCGCCGTCCAGCGCGACACGGGCAAGGACGGTAACGGCACCGGAACGACGGCCGGAGCGGCGCGGGAAGCGACCGCCGGGGAGACGGCGGAGACCGACGGCGGCGCGACGGAGGCCGACTCGACGGCCCAGGAACGGACATCCGCCCCCAAGAGAGCCCAGGACGCCGGTCTCGACCTGGACGACCTGGCCCGGCGGCTGATCGACCCGGTGGCCCGTCTGCTGCGCACCGAGTTGCGGCGCGGCCGGGAGCGGACGGGACGGCCCTACGACCGGCACCACTGAGAGCAGCGCCGTACGACCACCACGAACGGACCCTGGCACAACGGGATGAGACGGACGGATGACGGACAACATCTTCGCCACGAGCGTGTTCTTCCGGCTCGCCATCGGCGGCGACGACCTGGGCGCGTTCCACACCTGCTCCGGCATGGGCGCGCAGGTCGAGATCGAGAGTTATGCCGAGGGCGGCAACAACGGCTTCAGCTGGCAGCTGCCCGGGCGCGTGACCTGGTCGAACATCACCTTCACCCGTCCGGTCACCGGCGACACCGCGAAGATCGGCCGCTGGCTGGACGAGACGCTGCGGCGGGTGGAGCCCAAGGACGGCGAGATCGTGGCGCTGCGGCCCGATCTGAGCCGGATCATCGGCTGGCAGGTCTACGGCATCGTCCCCGTGCGCTGGGAGGGGCCGTCGTTCGACCCGTCCAGCCCCCAGGCGGCGATGGAGACCCTGGAGATCGCGCACGAGGGGCTGACGCCTTCCTGACGCTCGCAGTACGCCGCGGAAAGGACCCCCCTCTCTCTCCCCCCCCACGGAAAGGAACACCCACCATGTCCCCAGCGGTCCGTGCCGGCCGGGCCAGGGCCCAGCTCACGCTCAAGGAACCGCCCGCCTCGGTCGGGGCCAGGCCCGGTGGCACGATCACGCGGCTCGGACTGCAGTTCAACCCCGCGACGCTCCAGCTGAGCAAGACCGCCGAGTGGCGGCGCTCGCCGTCCCGGATGGCGGGCCGGTCCGCGCTGCCGGAGTTCGTGGGCAGCGGTCCGAGAACCCTGAGCCTCGAGGTGTTCCTGGACGCCACCGCCACCCACGACAACTCCGTGGAGCAGGCGGTGGAGAAGCTGATGAAGGCCTGTGTGCCGACCCCGACGAGCCTGGGCCGCAAGAAACCGGCCAGCCCGTGGGTGCGGTTCGAGTGGGGCACGGCGCGCACCACGTCGTTCGACGGGGTCCTGTCCAGCCTGTCGGTTTCGTACACGCTCTTCGACGTGGACGGCAAACCGCTGCGGGCGACCTGTTCGCTGTCCATCGAGGAGGCGAGCGTCGACCCGCCGGGGCAGAACCCCACGTCGGGTGCGCGCACCGCCCGCAGCACGCACACGGTGGTGGCGGGCGACAGCCTGGCGATGCTGGCGTGGCGGGAGTACGGGGACGCGACCGCCTGGCGGGCGATCGCGGAGGCGAACGGTATCGACGATCCGATGGCCCTGGTCCCCGGCACCGAACTGGTGGTGCCGGGCGTCCCGGACGGCTCGGGCGAGGAGGAACAGTGACCATGTCCACCGAACGCGGCGGCCGTTCGTTCGCCGCCGATCCCGTCGTCGAGGCGCCCGCAGAGCTGCCGCAGACCTGGGTGGCACAGCTGGTGAGCTGCGTCGTCGACGAGAACGTCGGCCTGCCGGACGCGGCGGTGCTCACCTACCGCGATCCCGACCACGAGTTCCTGACCGCCACCGGCATCACCATCGGCACTCCGCTGAGCGTCTCCGTGGTGACGGTGAAGGGGCAGACCCGGGAGCGGCTGTTCAGCGGCGAGGTCACCGCGCTCGAGCTGGACCGGGACAGCACCGGTTCGTTCACCGTCGTCCGGGCGTACTCCAAGGCCCACCGGCTGCAGCGGGGCCGCAAGGTCGTGGCGTACCGGAACATGACGACCGCGGCGATCGTCCGCCAGGTCGCGACGAAGGCCGGGCTCGCCGTCGGCAAGGTCGAGGCGCCCGCCGTCACCCACCGGCAGTTGTCCCAGGCCAATGTCTCCGACTGGGACTTCCTGCAGTACCTGGCCGGGGAGTGCGGCGCGCAGGTGAGCGTGGACGACAAGGGCGTGCTGCACTTCACCCGGCCGGTGGAGGCGTCGGGTGCGCCCGATCCGTCGGCTTCGGCGACGAGCAACCCGCTGGTGCTGGAGTACGGGCGGAACCTGCTGGTGCTGCGGGCCGCGCTGACGCTCGCCGACGCGGCGTCGAAGGTGCAGGTCCGCGGCTGGGACACCACCACCAAGCGGGCGCTGGTGGCCGAACAGGCGTCGATGGCCAGCGGCACGGTGGTACCGGGGCTCGCCCCGGCGTCCGTCGAGCGGTTCGGCAGGGCCACACAGATCACGGTCGCCGACACCCCGTACCGCACGCAGGCCGAGACGGCGGCGGTCGCGCGGGCGACCGCGGAACAGGTCGCCGCCGGCTTCGGCGAACTGGAGGCGGTGGTGGAGGGCAATCCGCGCCTGCGCGCCGGGCGGGCGATCGCGCTCGGCAACGTGGGTGCGGCGTTCTCCGGCCGGTACACGGCGACGGCGGTGCGGCATGTGCTGGAGCCGCACGGCGGCTACCGGACCTCCCTGTGGGTCTGCGCGAGCCCGGACCGTTCGCTCACCGGACTGGTGGCCGGGGCCGATGCGCCCGGCCGCGGGCAGCGCATCCCCGGACTGGCGATCGGCGTCGTGACCGACGTACGCGAGCCGAACGGCTCGGAGCGCGGCGCGGTACGGCTGAAGTTCCCCTGGCTGGACGACACGTACGTCACCGACTGGGTGCGCACGGTGCAGTGGGGCGGCAAGGGCGGCGGCGGAGTGGTCAGTCCCGAGGTGAACGACGAGGTGCTGGTCGGGTTCGAGCAGGGCCTGCTCGACAGCCCGTATGTGATCGGCGGGCTGTACAACGGCGTGGACCGGCCGTCGCCGCACGACGTGCCGCTGGTCGACCGGACCAGCGGCAAGGTCAACCGCCGTTCCGTGGTGTCGCGTTCGGGGCACCGGGTGGAACTGCTGGACGCGGCGGCGCCCGGACCGTCGGGGCTGCGTCTGGTGACCGGGGACGAGCGCCTGGAGGTACGGATGGACGACCGCCGGGAGCGGATCGAGGTGACCGTGTTCACGGGACCGAAGCGTGTGGCGACCTCCGTCGTCCTGGACCGGGACAGCATCACGCTGGACGCCGGGAAGGGAACGGTGCGGGTGAAGGGACGCAGGGTCGACATCTCGGGCACGGCCGGGGTCGACATCAGCGGCCGCAAGGTGGGGGTGACGGGCCGGTCGGAGGTCAGCGTCGACGGGGGGCTGCTCGGCATCCTCAAGGCCAGACTCATCAAGATCAACTGAGCTTGCCGGGGCCGGCCGGGCCGCCCGCCGCCGTACCGGAGTCCCTGCCGTACCGGAATCCCTGCCGTACCGGGACGGGCCGTCCCCGCCGTACCGGACACCGAACCCGAGAAGGAGCCCCCGATGCCAGCAGCAGCCCGCACCGGTGACCCGACCAGCCACGGCGGCCGGATCACCACTGGGCCGCCGACCACGGCCGCGGCCCTCGCCCGCGTGCTGATCGGCGGCCTTCCCGCCGCCGTCGTGGGCAGTCTGCACGTCTGCCCGATCGTGCCGCACGCGGCGATGGGCCCGGCGAACGTGATCGTGCCCGACCCGGGCGATGCCGCCGGTGGGGTGGTCCTCATCGGCGGGCTTCCGGCCGCGCGGACGGGCGACCGTACCGCGTGCGGCGCACAGGTGCTGCCCGGCGCCTTCAACGTGCAGATCGGAGGTGCACTGTGAGCGAGCGGTTCATCGGCCGCGGCTGGGCGTTCCCGCTGCGGGTCGGCTCGACCGGCGGGATCGCCATGGTCGAGCGGGGGCGCGAGATCGAGGAGGCCATCCGGTTGGTGCTCGGCACGGCACCGGGCGAGCGCCCGATGCGGCCCGATTTCGGCTGCGGCATCCACGACTACGTCTTCGCGCCCGGCGACGGCGCCACCGCCGGACGCGTCGCCCAGCAGGTGCGCGAGGCGCTGGAGCGGTGGGAACCGCGCATCGCCGTCGACGACGTCGTCGTCGCCTTCGACTCGGTGGACGCGGGCACGCTCTACATCGACGTGCACTACACGGTGCGGACCACCAACGACCGGCGCAACCTGGTGTTTCCCTTCTACACGATCCCCTCGGAGGAGGGGACCGAGGAAGCGGTCCCGAACTGATGGTCCTGCCCTCCCCCAACCTGGACGACCGACGGTTCCAGCAGCTCGTCGACGAGGCGAAGCGGTATGTGCAGCAGCGCGCGCCGGAATGGACCGACCACAACGTCTCCGACCCCGGTGTCACGCTGATCGAGACGTTCGCCTACCTCGTGGACCAGCTGCTGTACCGGCTGAACCGGGTCCCGGACAAGAACTACCTGGCGTTCCTGGATCTGCTGGGCATCCGGTTGTTCCCGCCCGCGGCGGCCCGTGCCGACGTCGACTTCTGGCTGTCCGCGCCACAGCCCGAGACGGTGACGCTGGCCGCGGGCACCGAGGTGACCACGGCGGCGGCCGGGGAGAACGAGGAGGCCGTGGTGTTCGCCACCACGGAGGAACTGCGGATCGTGCCCAGCGAGTTGACGCGCCTGGTGACCGCGCCCCGGACCGGTGAGCAGACCGACCGGACCGGCGCGCTCGCCGAGGGACTCGACGTGCCCTGCTTCCAGGCGGCGCCCGAGCCCGGGGACGCGCTGCTGTTCGGTCTGCCGGCGGCGGTGCCGCGCTGCGTCGTCGCGGTGCGGCTGGACAGCCGGGTCGAGGGCGTGGGCGTCGACCCGCGCCAGCCGCCGCTGGTGTGGGAGGCCTGGGACGGCGGGCGCTGGCAGCGGTGCGAGACCGGCGAGGACTCCACCGGCGGGCTGAACCGGCCCGGCGAGGTCGTCGTGCACGTCCCTGCCGGGCACTCCACGTCGGTGATCGGCGGCACCCGCGCGGGCTGGCTGCGCTGCCGGGTGGTGTCGGCCGAGCCCGGCCAGCCGTTCTACTCCGAGTCGCCGACGGTGCGCGAGGCCGCCGTGTTCACCATCGGCGGCACCATGACGGTGGAGCACGCCGAGACGGTGACGGACGTGCCGCTGGGCGCGTCGGAGGGCGTGGCGGGGCAGACGTTCCGCCTCGAGCGACCGCCCGTCCTGCTGGACGGGGAGCCGCCGGTGGTGGAGGTGTCCACCGCCGACGGGTGGCAGCGCTGGTACCCCGTCGACCACTTCGGGCGCTCCGGGCCCGAGGACCGTCATGTGCGGGTGAACGCGACCACGGGCGAGTTCACCTTCCCGCCCGCGCTGCGCGAGGCGGACGGCACACTGCGTACCTGCGGTGCCGTGCCGCCCAAGGGAGCCCGGGTGCGGGTGGCCCGCTACCGTACCGGCGGCGGCCCGGCCGGCAACGTCGCCCGGGGAGCGATCAACGTGCTGCGCAGTTCCGTGCCGTACGTGGCCCGGGTCGGCAACCGGGAGGCGGCCCGTGGCGGGGTCGCGGGGGAGAGTGTCGACAACGCCCGGCTGCGCGCCCCGCAGGCGCTGCGGATGCAGGAGCGGGCGGTGACCGCCGAGGACCACGAGACCATCGCCCGGCAGGCGGCCCCCTCGGTGCGCCGGGTGCGCTGTCTTCCCGCCGCCGGCGAACCGGGCGCGGTCCGGGTGCTGGTGGTGCCGGACGCGGTCGCCGACGAGGGTGACGACCGGCTCCGCTTCGAGCAGCTGATCCCGTCGGAGCAGGTACTCGCCACGATCACCGGGGCCCTCGACGAGCGGCGGCTGATCGGCACCCGGCTCGTCGTGGAACCGCCGGTCTACCAGGGCGTCACCGTGGCCGCCCGGCTCACGGCACCGTCCGGCGACGTGGACGCGGTCCGGGACGCGGCGCTGGCCGCGCTGTTCCGGCATCTCAACCCGCTGTGCGGCGGGCCCGACGGCACCGGCTGGCCGTTCGGACGGCCGGTGCAGTACGGGGAGGTGTTCGGGGTGCTGCAGGGCGCCGTCGGCGACGTACTGGTGGAGGACGTCCGGCTGTTCGCCGCCGACCCGATCACCGGGCGGCGCGGATCGCCCGTGGACCGCATCGACATCGGCGCGGGCACACTCGTCTTCTCGTACCAGCACCAGGTGGTCGTCACCGCCGCCGAGCCGGAGGACCACCGCCCATGAGCCGCGCCGCCGTTCCGGGCCTGCCCAGCCGGTACCCCATCGGTGAGCAGCTGCCCGCCCTGTACGCCGACGACGACCTCGCCCAGCGGTTCACCGCCGGTCTCGACACGGTGCTGGCGCCGGTCTTCGCCACCCTCGACAATCTCCCCGCCTACCTCGATCCCCGGGTGGCCCCGGCCGACTTCGTGACCTGGCTCGCCTCCTGGGTCGGCGGGACCGACGATCCCCGGTGGCCGGTCGAACTGCGCCGCGAGGCGGTGGCCCGGGCCGTGGAACTGCACCGCCGGCGCGGCACCCGGCACGGGCTGGTGGAGGCGCTGCGTCTGGTCCTCGGGGTGCACGCGGACGTCCGCGGCGACGGGGGCGCCGTCTGGTCGTCCCTCCCCGGCGCCGCACTGCCGCCGGCGCCGGACACCGAGGTCCTGGTGCGGGTGTGGCCGGGGCGGACGGAGACGGTGGACGCGGAGCGGGTCCGGGAACTGGTCCGGGCGCTGTGTCCGGTGCACACGTCCTGCCGGGTGGAAGTCCTGCCCGGGCCCCCGGCCGACGAGGAGGGGTGACGTCATGCGCGAGTGTCCCGCCTGCGGGGCGGCCAACGAGGCGACGGACGACTTCTGCGGCAACTGCGGCGGCTACCTGGGCTGGTCGGACGCGGACCGCCGGACCGGCGGGGCGGCACCCGGCACCACTCCCGGGGCCGTCGGCCCGTCGCCGGCGGTCCGGGAGGACGCGCAGGCCGCGGCGGCCCCCGGCGGCACACCCCCGGCCTCGGCCGGCCCTGATCCCGGTCCGCCGCACGACGCGCGGCACGACGTCCCCGCCGACGCCGACGCCGGCACGGCCGCTCCCGCCCCGGCCCACGGCAGCTCCGCGGCGCCCGCATCGGCCGACGGCGCGGGGTCGGGCGCCACCACGCCCGACCCGGCCGCGACCGGCCCCGGGTCACCACGGGACGGCTCCGCCGCGGCCGGCCCCGGGCCGCGGGGCGACAGCTTCTCGGCGGCCACCGGACCCGGGCGCGGGCCACGGGGCAGCAGCTCCGCGGGCGCCTCCGGACCCGGGCGCGGGACACGGGACGGCAACTCCCCGGGCTCCACCGCCCCCTGGCCGGGCGGCGGCAGCCACGCGGAGGCCACCGAAGCCGAACCCACGCGACGAGACGGCGACCCCACCCGAGCCGCCGAACCCGAACCCGCACCACCGGGCAGCATCTCCCCGGGGCCACAAGACACCACCCGCACCCGAGCCGCCGAACCGGCACCCCCGGGCAGCAACCCAGGCACCACCGGAACCGAACCCGGCCCACGGGACGGCCACCTCCCGGGCACCACGGACCCCGATCCCGGGCCGCGCGGCACCAGACCCCCAGGCACCACCGACCCCGAACCCACACCACAAGACAGCGACCCCACCCGAGCCGCCGAACCCGAACCAAGGCCACCGGGCAACAGCGCCCCGACGCCCACCGAAACCGAACCCACACCGCAAGGCAGCACCCCCACCCGAGCCGCCGAATCCGAGCGCCGGTCGCCGGGCGGCGCCTCGCCGGCGTCCGCAGGCCCTGCCCGTCCCACAGGGCATGCCCCGCCCGCGGGGTCAAGGCAGGCCGCCCGGGACCCCAGGACCGACGCCGGCCCCAGCAGCGGGTCCGGCGCGGGCAGCGAGCCCGGCGTCGGGAACGGCCCGGGGCCGGGGGACGGCTCCGGCGTCGGGGACGACCGCCCCCAGAGGCGGCGCCGCCCGAGGAACGACCCCGCCCCGAGCACTCGGCCCGGCCACTCCCCCGCCCCCCGCAGCGAGCCCCGACCCGGGAGCGATCCGCGGCCGGGCGGCGGCCCCGGACCCGGAGGTGCCCCGGGCCCGAGTGGCGATCTCCGCACCGGAGACGCCCCGGTGCCGAGCAGCGCCCCCGGTGCCGGAGACGACCGCGCCGCGTGGAACGAGCCTGTTCCACAGAGCGGCCGAGCCCGGCGGAGCGGGCGCCGCGGCCCCGGGGCCCGGAGGCGCGAAGCAGCCGAGCAGGACACGCACGCAGCAGCCGCGCCCGCCCGGGGCGACGCCACCGGCGGATCGGGAACTCCCGGCGGGGACGACGGCTCCACGAGCGTGCCGACCAACCCGGATCCGCCCGCGCTCCCGCCCCGGCGGGCTGCCCCGCCCCGGCCGACCGCGCAACCCGGGCCCACGCCGCCACGCGCACCGGCCGCGCCGGTTCCGGCCCCTGCGCCGGTTCCGCCCGTCGCGCCGCAGCCGGTCAAGCCCGCCAGGGCCGCCGCCCCGCGTCCGGTGGTCCGGCCCGTCGCGGCCGAGGCCGAGACCGCCGGCGCGCCGTGCGGCGCGTGCGGTACGCCCAATGCACCGCACCGCCGGTTCTGCCGACGGTGCGCGGCACCGCTGACCAGCGCACCGGCACCCGTCCCCCTTCCGTGGTGGCGGACCGTGTGGCCGCTGCGGCGCCGTACACGGGCCGGTTCCGGCCGTCCGGTGCGCCTCGCCGTGATGCTGGCCGTCCTGCTGGCCCTGAGTGTGGCCGGATTCCTGCTGCTCCCTGCCGGCCGCGCCCTGTACGAGGACACCCGGGACAAACTCGGCAAGGCCAAGCCGGTGACCCCGACGCGTGTCTCGGCCACCGCCCAGCTGCCCGGGCACCCGGCGGGCGACACCACGGACGGGCTCAGCAACCGCTACTGGGCGGTGCCCGCCCCCGGCGCGTCCGTGACGTACACCTTCGACAAGCCCTTCCGGCTGGTCGACCTGATCATCACCAACGGTGCCTCGAAGTCCGCCGAGGAGTACGCCCGGCAGGCACGAGCGCTCCGGCTGGACCTGGAGGTGACGGCGCGGGACGGCACCGTCCGCCGCGAGCAGCTGGCCCTGAACGACAAGCCCGGACCGCAGACGTTCCCGCTCGGCATCAGCGACGCCACCACGGTCCGGCTGACCCTCGGCGCTCCCACCGGACTGTCCCGGGGCCGCCACATCGCCCTCGCGGAGGTGGAGTTCTTCCGGCGAGCCTGACCCGGCCCGGGTTCCCGACACGGTCGGCGGACCACCCTCACCGTGCTTGACTCTCGACCTGGTCGAGGGACCAGGTCTCCGGGTGTGGAGAGCACGATGGGCGGTATCGGGGAGATGGCCCGGGACAGCGGCCTGTGCGTGAGCGCCCTGCGGTTCTACGACCGGGCCGGTGTGCTGGTGCCGGCCCGCGTGGATCCGGTCACCGGCTACCGCTGGTACGAGCCGGGGCAGCTCGGGGAGGCCCGGCTGCCGGCCCGGCTGTGCCGGGCCGGTATGCCGCTGGCCGACGTCCGGCTGGTCCTGGCCGGCTGGTCCTGGCCGGCTGGTCCGGCGCCGGCGCCGGCGGCGACCCGGTCCGCGGCCTCCTTCAGGCCCATCTGCACCGGCTCGAACAAGGGCCGGCCGAGGCCCGCGCCGAGTTCTCCGCGCTCCGAGACCTGCTCGACCACCGGGAGAACCCCATGACTTCGCCCAGCACCACCGGGATCCGGCTGTCCGTCCCGGCGCCCGAGCCGGCCGCCGCGCTGGACGGGGTGCGGTTCGCGGGCGGCACCGATCCCGAGTTGCCGGTGCTCGGCGGCATCTGTTCGACCTCGGCGCCTACGGCCTGCGGGTCGTGGCCACCGACCGCCACCGTATGGCCGTGGCCCGGGTGCGGTCCGCCACCCTCGACCGCTCCCCCGTCGGTTCGCACGTCGACGACAGCCCCGAGCAGGTCGTCGTGCCCGCGCCGCTCGCCGACGCGATGCGGGCACTGCTGACCGGTGCGGAACCGGTCCGGTTCACGGTGACGGGCAGCCGGGTGACGCTGGAGGCAGGAGACCGGCAGACGGCCGGCCAGTGCCTGCCGCACGACTTCCCCGACCACCGGCGGCTGGTACGGCTGCCGCCGGGGCGACGGCTGGTGCGGCTGCCGCCGGGGCGACGGCTGGTGCGGCTGCCGCCGGGGCGACGGCTGGTGCGGCTGCCGCCGGGGCGACGGGTCCTGGTCGACACGGCGGAGTTCCGGCAGGCGCTGAAGCCCCGTCCGCCCGGGCGGGACGCACGAGCCGGACGGCGCCTCCTCCGACATCAGCCTGCTCGAGGTGACGGACGACGGGACGTCACCGTGTGCGAGGAAGCCGGCGGTGACGGCGGGCGCGTCGCCGTCGGCCGGGGCTGGCTGCTCCCGGCTCTCGCCGCGGGCGCCCGGGAGACACTCGTGCCGGAGTTCGGCCGCCCCACGGCGCCGCTCGTGGTCCGCCGCCCCGACGACGACACGTTCTCGCTGCTGATGCCGGTCCGATGGGATGACTGACGCCAGGTCGGGTGCGGCATTCGTGCAATGCCGTACCTCACGTGCTGGTTACAAAGCCCTCAACCCCTGGTGGCCGGGCGGTGATCCGGCGACGATGGGAGCATGACACTGGCCCAGCGCGCCCTTCAGCGGCTGCAGGCCTGGCCCGACCTCACGGCCGGGCCGGCCACCTGCGGTACCGGGCAGGCGCTCCGCTCTGCACGCGACGAGATCGCCCACTTCCATTCCGACCGGGATGTGGATCTGCATCTCACCAGCCGGATCATCCAGCGCTTCCACTACGACCTCGGCGGATCCAGCGCGATCCGGCTGGTGCCCGGATCCCGCTGGGTGACGGTGCATCTGGACTGCGAGGCCGACGTGGACCTGCTGCTGAGCCTGGTCAGCATCGCGCTCAAGGCCCATCAGACGCGGCCGGACCCGGAGCCGCCGACGGGGTGCAACTTCCTCCGCGTCACCGTGCTGCCCCGCGACGGCGTCCGCTGAGCCGGACCCGGGACAGGCACCCGGTACTCGGCCCCGGGCAGCAATCCGTACCCGGACGCGTGCAACCCCTTCGCAACCTTCCCCGTGCTGCCATGCACGGCATGCAGGACACATACGAGGAGACGCCGCGTGTCGAGCTCACCCCGGCGGCGGCGCGGCTGCTGCGACGACTGCGCGCGGAGCACGGTCCGCTGATGTTCCACCAGTCCGGTGGCTGCTGCGACGGCAGCGCCCCCATGTGCTACCCGGCGGGCGAGTTCCGCACCGGCGAGGCCGACGTCCTCCTCGCGGAGCTGGACGTCGAAGGGGTCGGGGAACCGGTCACCTTCTGGATGTCCCGCAGCCAGTACGCGGTGTGGAGCCACACCCGGCTGATCGTGGACGTCGTCGAGGGCCGGGGCAGCGGCTTCTCGCTGGAGGCGCCCGAGGGAGTGCGTTTTCTCATCCGTTCTCGCGTCGTCGGCGCCTAGCCACCCGGAGGACCCCCACGGTCTGGTGCACTTCCCCTGGATCCTCGGTCGGTTGACGAGACGTCAGGGAGTGGCTCAGGAAATGGTGACCGGCACACCGGGTCAGAGGCGCCGGCGCATCCGGCGGCGGGCGGGCAGAGAGGTACTCGCACTGCTGGCGGCGCTCGGACTGCTGACCGGTGCGGCCCTGGTGGGGGCGGCGCCGGCCGGTGCCGCGCAGCGGGCCGCAGATATCGCGCCGGGAGTGACGTACGAGGAGTTCGACATCCAGGCGGCGCAGGGGACGACCCATGCGCATCTGCTGCGGGCCGATCTGCGCGATCCGCGGGTCCGGCTCGGGCTGCTGTACCCGGGAGCGGTCGCCGCCAGGGCACCGGTCTCACAACTGGCCGACCGACAGGGGGCCGTGGCCGGTGTCAACGGCGACTTCTTCAACATCACCGAGGTGCAGCACCCGGGCGTGCAGGCGACCGGCGCGAGCGTGGGGCCGGTGATCGCGCGCGGCCGGGCACTGAAGGCGGCGGTGCCGAACGGCCAGCGGTTCGGGCCCGCGCTGCCGCCCGGCACGACCACCGAGGACGTGATCGGGGTCGGCCGGGACCGGCGGGCCAGGCTGGACCGGCTGGTGCTGGACGGCTCGGTCCGCATCCGTCAGGCCCGGCTGCCGCTGGGCGGATTCAACCAGTACGCGCTTCCGGTGGGATCGATCGGGGCGTTCACCAGCGCATGGGGCGGCGCCTCCCGCGTCCGGGCCACCTGCGGCACGGACACGGACCGGGCCGCACCGTGCAGCACGGACACCTACGAGGTGGCGGTCCGCGGCGGACGGGTCGTCTCCGCCTCCGGCACCCCGGGAGCCGGCCGGATCGCACCGGGCACCACGGTGCTGGTCGGCCGGGAGGCCGGAGCCCGCCTGCTGCGCAAGGTCCCGGCCGGGGAGCGGGTGCGGGTGCAGCACCGGCTGGTGGCGTCCGGCTCCCGGGTGCCGTACCGGTTCGCGCTGGGCGGCTACCCTCTGCTCGCGGGCGGCCGGCCGCTGCCCGGCCTGAACGACCGCACCTCCGCCGTACGCACCGCCGTGGGTCTCGCGGACGGCGGGTGGCGGGTGCTGCTGCTGGCGGTCGACGGCTCACCCGGGTACCGCACCGGGCTGACCGTCGCCGAGGTCGCCCGCACCCTGCGCGACCTGGGTGCGGAGGATGGTTTCAGCCTGGACGGCGGCGGTTCGTCCACGCTGGTCGCCCGGGCGCCGGGCGCGTCCGGGGTCTCGGTGCGCAACCACCCGAGCACCGGCGCCGAACGCCCGGTGCCGAACGGGATCGGGGTCTTCTCCGGGCGGTAGGGCGGCGGCCCGCCCGTCGTCAGGGTCTGAGACTTCCGACGATGTCCGCTGTCGCGGCCAGGCCGCTCTGGATGGTCGGCGCCATGCTGGTGCTGGCCAGGTAGAAGCCGAGCAGCATGCAGACCAGGGCGTGGGAGAACTTCAGCCCGCCGTTGCGCAGGAAGATCACCGCCAGGACCGCCAGCAGCAGCACCACAGAGATGGAAATCGCCATCGTCGGCCTCCTCCGCCACACCGCCATGTCCGGTTCATGGCGTTCGGCCGTAAGTGTGGCGCAGCGGAGGGTTCGTCCGGGCAGCTGACCTGTCCTCCGAACGTGTGGTTGTTCATCGGCGCCGCCGGGCCCGTGTGCGGCCCCGGCGGCAGAGGACGTGCCACGGCCGGCCCGCGGTCGGACCGCTCGCGCCTCCCCGTGGTACTAGGCCGTGCGACGGGCGTCCAGGAAGCCCTCCAGGCCGGCCAGGTCGTCGGTGTTGAGATGGTCCACTCCGGCTGCGAGCAGTTCGCCCCACAGGGCGTCACGGGCGGGTCCGGGCAGATCGGGGGTGGCCCAGAACCGGATCCGCCGACCGCGGGCGTGTGCCGCGCCGACGATGCCGTGCAGCTTGCGCCGCTCGGCCTCCGGGAAGGCGCCGACGCCCCGCCAGGTGAAGTGGTGCGTCCAGTTGTCGCTGATGAGCGGCGCGAAGGAGGCGGGCACGGAGCCGCCGAGGTCGGTGAGCCGGCCGTCGTAGAAGGCGCGGCGCACGCGCTGGGCCAGCATGGGGGCGCGGGCCGCCCGGTCGCCGGAGATCACGGCGGTGACGGCGCCGGGGTGTACCCGGCCGTGGGCACAGGTGGTGAGCAGGTGCCGGTAGCGCCGCAGATGCCGGTCGAGTTCGCGGTAGGTGGCGGCGCCCTCGGTCTTGATGTCGATGAGGAGCTGCAGCGGGCGGCGGTGACCGCGGTACACGGAGCCGCGGTGGGCGCGGACGCGCGCGACGAGCGGGTCGAGGTAGAGGGACTCCAGGGTGCGGGACGGGTCGAGGTCCTCCGGGTCGTGGGCGACCAGGAGCTGGTCGCCGACGAGGAAGATGTCGGCCTCGACGCTGCCGAAGCGGTGGTCGAGGGCGTCGAGGAGGGGACGGGGGTGCTCGTAGTCGTTGTGGGCGTGGGCGCGCCACAACGGGCGTGTGCGGTGGGGCCGTTCGCCCGCCAGCGCGTCGGCGGCGGGCAGGGCGACGGAGCCCGCGAGGGCGGCGCCGAGGGTGGTGAGGGCTCTGCGACGGGTCGTGGGGTCCATGCTCTGCCTCCCTGGTGGGCGTACGGGACCGATGCGAGTATGCGGTCCTGGACATGCCAAGGAGCAGGGCCGGGAGGGGAGTTGGCCGGACTGCCGTCCCTCGTTCATCTGGGTGGCGGCGGGCACACGGAAGAGCCCGCCCGGGGCAGGGCGGGCTTCTCGCGGGGTTCCGGAAGGGTTCGTTCAGGTGTCGGTCAGGGGGACCGCAGGTCGACCAGCCCGGCCAGCGCGGCGCGGTGGGCGCCCGCCGTACCGTGGGCGATGGAGTCGGCCTTGGCCCGCTTCAGATACAGGTGGACGGGGTGCTCCCAGGTCATCCCGATGCCGCCGTGCAGTTGCAGCGCCTCCTCGGCGGCGCGGACCGCGACGGGTGCCGCGTACGCCTGGGCGACCGCTACGGCCACGTCGGCGTCTTGGCCCGTGGCCAGCGCGTCGGCGGCGTTCCGGGCCGCCGCGCGCAGATGGACGACCTCCAGCCAGAGCTGGGCGAGCCGGTGCTTGAGCGCCTGGAAGGAACCCACCGGCCGGTTGAACTGCGTGCGCTCCTTCAGATAGCGGACGGTCTCCGTCAACGACCACTCGGCCAGGCCGAGCTGCTCGGAGGCGAGCAGTCCGGCGCCGGCCCGCAGGGCGCGTCGTACGGCGGGCTCGGCGCCGCCCAGCCGCTGTCCGGGGGCCCCGTCGAGGACGACCGTCGCCAGCGGCCGGGTGAGATCCAGGGAGGCCTGCGGGGTGACGGTGACGGTGGCGGCCTCGACGGCATAGAGACCGCCGTCGTTCGCGGGCACCAGCAGCACGTCGGCCACGGCCGCGTCCGCGATGCCGGTCAGCTCCCCGTGCAGTGCGCCGCCCTGTGCCCGTACGGTGGCGAAGGCCGCACCGGGCGCGGTGTGCAGGCCGACGGCGAGGGCGCCGATACGCCGCCCGGACGCCAGCTCGGCGAGCAGGTCGCCGACCGTCTCGCAGGCCAGCAGCGCCTCGGTGGCGACGACGGCACTGGTGAGGTACGGCACCGGAGCCGCGGCCCGGCCCAGCTCCTCCAGCACGACGGCGGCCTCGCGGTGGGTGGCGCCCTGGCCGCCCCGGTCCTCGGGGACCAGCAGGCCCGCGAGGCCCATGCCCTCGGTGAGGGACTTCCACACGGACAGGTCGTGCGGGGAGTCGGACTCGGTGCGCGCGATCACTCCCGCCGCGTCGCAGTGGTCGGTGAGCAGGTCCCGCACGGCGGCGCGGAGCGCCTCCTCCTCCTCGGAGTACAGCAGATCGGGGGTTGCGCTCATCGGGCCAGGTCCTTCCATGCGACGTCCTTGTCGGTGCGCGGCTCGGAGGGGAGGCCCAGGACCCGCTCGGCGACGATGTTCAGCAGGACCTCGCTGGTCCCGCCCTCGATGCTGTTGCCCTTGGAACGCAGATAGCGGTAACCGGCGTCGCGGCCGGTGAAGTCGACCAGCTCCGGGCGGCGCATGGTCCAGTCGTCGTACAGCAGGCCCTCCTCGCCGCGCAGCTCCACCTCCAGACCGCTGATCTCCTGGTTGAGGCGGGCGAAGGCCAGCTTCATGCCGGCGCCCTCGGGGCCGGGGTGGCCGGCCACCAGCTGCTGGCGCAGCCGCTCCCCGGTGAGCCGGGCGACCTCGGCCTCGACCCACAGGGTGAGCAGCCGCTGGTGCAGGTCGTGGGTGCGCAGTTCGGGGCGTTCGCGCCAGGTCCGGGAAACCGGGCCGATCATGCCGCCCTCGCGGGGCAGCCGGGCACCGCCGATGGCGACGCGTTCGTTGTTGAGCGTGGTCTGTGCGACCCGCCAGCCGTCGCCGGTCTCGCCGAGCCGCCGGGAGTCGGGGATGCGGACGCCGGTGAGGAACACCTCGTTGAACTCGGCCTCGCCCGTGATCTGGCGCAGCGGCCGGACCTCGACGCCCGGGTCGGTCATGTCGCAGACGAAGTAGGTGATGCCGCGGTGCTTGGGCACATCCGGGTCGGTCCGGGCGATGAGGATGGCCCAGCGGGCGAGATGGGCGCTGGAGGTCCACACCTTCTGCCCGTCGACCACCCAGTCCTCGCCCTCCCGCACGGCGCGGGTGCCGAGCGCCGCCAGGTCGGAGCCGGCGCCGGGCTCGCTGAACAGCTGGCACCAGACCTCCTCCCCGGTCCACAGCGGGCGCAGGAAGCGGCGCTTCTGCTCCTCCGTGCCGTACTGGAGGATGGTCGGGGCCGCCATGCCGAGGCCGATGCCGATGCGCCGGGGGTCGTTGTCCGGGGCGCCCGCCGCGGCCAGTTCGGCGTCGACGACGGGCTGGAGGGAGCGGGGGGCGCCGAGGCCGCCGAGGCCCTCGGGATAGTGCACCCAGGCCAGTCCGGCGTCGAACCGGGCCCGGAGGAAGTCCAGGCGGTCGGTGTCGGCCGGCGCCTTCTCGGCCAGCAACTCCTGTGTGCGGCGGCGGAGTTCCGCGGCGTCGGTCATGCGTCGGCTCCCTTCTCCAGGACGACGGCGACCCGGCCGGTGGTGACGCCGTCGGCGACCCGCTGCACGGCGGACGCGGCGCCCGTGAGCGGCACGCGCTCGCTGACCAGCGGCTTGACCGCACCCCGGGCGGCCAGTTCGGTGAGCTGCTCGTGGCAGTGCCGGACCAGCTTCGGGTTCTTGGTGTTGTACAGGCCCCAGTGCAGGCCGAGGATCGAGTAGTTCTTCACCAGCGCGTGGTTGAGCGCCGGGCTGGGGATGGTGCCGCTGGCGAATCCGACGACGACGATCCGGCCCTCGAAGGCGACGGCCTTGGCCGACTGGGCGTAGGCACTGCCGCCCACCGGGTCGTAGATCACGTCGGCGCCGCGCCCGCCGGTGGCCTCCTTCACGGCGGCGACGACGTCCTCGCTCTTGCGGTCGATCACCACGTCGCAGCCCAGCTCGCGGGCGACGGCGGCCTTCCCGGCGCCGCCCACGACGCCGATGACGGTGGCACCGGCGGCCTTGCCGAGCTGCACGGCGGCGCTGCCGACACCACCGGCGGCGGCGTGCACCAGCAGCGTCTCGCCGGCCTCCAGGCCGGCCCGGCGGTGCAGGCCGAACCAGCTCGTCTGGTAGCCGATGTGCAGGGCGGCGGCCTCGGCGTCGTCCAGGGCCTCCGGCGCGGGCAGCAGCGCGCGGGCGTCGGCGACGGTGTACTCGGCGAAGCCGCCGTGCGGCAGCGCCGGGTTGGCGAGCACGCGGCGGCCGTCCTCGGTCTCGCCGCAGATCTCCACACCCGGTGTGAACGGCAGTGGTGGCCTGACCTGGTACTCGCCCCGGCACATCAGCGCGTCGGGGAAGTTGATGTTCGCGGCCCGGACCCTCAGCAGGACCTGGCCGTCGCCGGGCGTCGGCGGCGCCACATCGGTGAGGCGCATCACCTCGCTCGGCTCGCCGTTCTCGTACACCTGCCATGCCTGCATGCGGGCCTCCACCGACTGCGTCGTCCGACCGGGTCCATCGCATACTAAGCGGTCGCTTGCCGAGAAGGGAACAGTCTCCGCGGGACCACCCGGGTCACGACCGGGCGGCGGGCCTCGCCCGAACGTGCATCCGCTCGCCCTGCGGCCCGAACAGACTCAGGAATTCCACCGGCCCCTCCCCCGTCGACCCGAACCAGTGCGGCAACCGCGTGTCGAACTCGGCCGCCTCCCCGGCGCCGAGCACCATGTCGTGGTCGCCCAGCACGAACCGCAGCCTGCCCGAGAGGACGTAGAGCCACTCGTACCCCTCATGGGTGCGCGGGTCCGGCTCCTCGCTGCCCTGCGGGATCAGCACCTTGAACGCCTGGAGCCCGCCGGGCTGGCGGGTGAGCGGCCAGTAGGTGCGGCCGTGGCGCACGATCGGCCGGGACCGCACCCGCGGATCACCGGACGGCGCAGCCCCGACCAGCTCGTCCAGGGCCACGTGATGGGCCCGTGCGATGGGCAGCAGGAGTTCCAGACTCGGCCTGCGCAGCCCGGACTCCAGGCGGGAGAGCGTGCTCACCGAGATGCCGGTCGTCTCCGAGAGCGCCGCCAGGGTGACCTCCCGCTCCTTGCGCAGCTGCCGCAGCCGCGGGCCCACGCCCGCGAGAACCTCGTCCGTCGTCATGCGCTCATTGCAGGACCGGCAAACTGGTTTGTCAATCCCGGCGGTCCTGGGTGACCGTCTGGCGTGGAGGTGGTCACATGACCGACAACCGTGACGAGAAGGCCGGCAGGGCCGGGCGGTACGAAGTGATCGTGGTCGGCGGCGGCGCGGCAGGGCTGTCCGCGGCGCTGGTCCTGGGCCGGGCGCGGCGGCGCGCCCTGGTCGTGGACGCGGGCGAGCCGCGCAACGCGCCCTCGCCCCATGTGCAGGGCTATCTGACCCGGGACGGCATCGCGCCGGCCGAGTTCCTGGAGCTCGGCCGGGCGGAGATCGCCGGGTACGGCGTCGAGCTCGTCCGCGACCGGGCGGTCGACGCCGTGCGCGAGGACGACGGCTTCGCCGTGCGGCTGGCCGGGGGCCGGACCGTGCACGCTCGGCGGCTGGTCGTCACGACCGGATTGAGGGACGAGCTGCCGGGGATTCCGGGAGTCGCCGAGCGGTTCGGCCGGGATGTGCTGCACTGCCCGTTCTGCCACGGCTGGGAGGTGCGCGACGAGCCCTTCGGGGTCCTGGCCGCGGGCCCGGTGAGCGTCCACCAGGCGCTGATGGTGTCCGGGTGGTCGAAGGACGTCACCCTGTTCCTGCACACCGTCGACCAGGCGGACCTGTCCGACCAGGATCTGCGCCGGCTGGCCGCGGCCGGTGTGAGGGTGGTGCCCGGCGAGGTCGCCGCGGTGCTGGTCGAGGACGACCGGGTCACCGGGGTGCGGCTGGCGGACGGGGCGGTGCACGACCGTTCGGTGGTGTTCGTGGCGCCGCGCCCGGTGCCGCAGACCGGTCTGCTGGAACGGCTGGGTGCCGAACTGCAGGACAGCCCGTTCGGCGCCTATCCGGTCGTGGACCCGACGGGCCTGACCAGCCTGCCCGGCGTGTGGGCGGCGGGCAACGCGATCGGCTTCTCGGAGCAGGTGGTGCACGCGGCCAGCGGCGGCTACCGCGCCGCCGCCGCGGTCGTCGGCGATCTGATCATGTCGGACCTGGACGCGGTCCTCGACGGCTGAGCCGCCGGTCCGGCGGATCCCGCCGCGGGCCGCGGGGGACCGGCCCCCGCGGCCCGCGGGGCGTGGAGTCGCCCCGGGCGGCCGTGCCGACGGCCGCCGGCTCCCCCTGCCCAGGGGCCGCCGGTCCGCTGCGTCCGGATCCGCCGGGCGGGTCCCCGGCGCGGGTGTGGGGCCGCCCGTCCCGGTGCACCATGGCTGCATGCTGCTCGCCCGGCTGGCCCAGGTGTCCCGGGAGGTCGCCGCCACGTCGGCGCGGTCCCGGAAGACCGCCCTGCTCGCGGAGTTGTTCCGGGAGACGGACCCCGACGACGTACCGGTCGTCATCCCGTATCTGGCGGGGCGGCTGCCGCAGGGGCGGATCGGCATCGGCTGGAAGGTGCTGAGCCGTCCCGTGGCGCCGGCCGGCGAGCCCGGGCTCACCGTGCGCGAGGTGGACGCCCGGCTGACCGAGCTCGCCGGAGTGTCCGGTACCGGCTCGCAGGCCGAGCGCTCCCGGCTGGTCGGGGAGCTGCTGGGCGCGGCGACCGGGGACGAGCAGCGGTTCCTGTTCGGACTGCTCACCGGCGAGGTGCGCCAGGGCGCCCTGGACGCGGTCGCCGTCGAGGGGCTGGCGCAGGCGACCGGGGCGCCGCCGGCCGGCGTACGGCGGGCGGTGATGCTGGCGGGCTCCCTGCAGACGGTGGCCGAGGCGCTGCTCGCCGACGGGCCCCCCGCGCTGGCCCGGTTCCGGCTCACCGTGGGCCGCCCGGTGCTGCCGATGCTCGCGCACAGCGCCTCCTCGGTGGCCGAGGCGGTGCAGAAGCTGGGCGCCGCGGCGGTGGAGGAGAAGCTCGACGGCATCCGGGTCCAAGCGCACCGCGACGGCGACACCGTCCGGCTGTACACCCGCACCCTCGACGACATCACCGACCGGCTGCCCGAGGTGACCGCGGCGGTGCGGGGGCTGCCGGGCGGGCGGTTCGTGCTGGACGGCGAGGTGATCTCCCTGGACCCCGGCGGGCGCCCCCGGTCCTTCCAGGAGACCGCCGGGCGGGTCGGGTCCCGGGCGGACGTCGCCACCGCCGCCCGGGCGGTCCCCGTCTCCCCGGTCTTCTTCGACGCGCTGTCCGTGGCCGGCCGCGATCTGCTCGACCTGCCGCTGGCCGAGCGGCACGCGGAGCTGGCCCGGCTGGTGCCGGAGCCGATGCGGGTGCGGCGCACTCTGGTGGCGGGGCCGCAGGACGTCGCCGCGGCGGAGGAGTTCCTCGCCGAGACGCTGGACCGGGGCCACGAGGGCGTCGTCGTCAAGGGCGTGGAGGCCGCCTACAGCGCCGGCCGGCGCGGCGCGTCCTGGCTGAAGGTGAAGCCCGTCCACACCCTCGACCTGGTGGTCCTGGCCGCCGAGTGGGGCCATGGCCGACGCACCGGGAAACTGTCCAACCTGCATCTGGGCGCCCGCGCCGCCGACGGCTCCTTCGCCATGCTCGGCAAGACCTTCAAGGGCATGACGGACGCGATGCTGGCCTGGCAGACCGAGCGGCTCGGCGCGCTGGCCGTCCGGGAGCACGGCTGGGGTGTGACCGTCCGCCCCGAACTGGTCGTCGAGATCGCCTACGACGGTCTGCAGCGCTCCTCCCGCTACCCGGCCGGTGTCACCCTCCGCTTCGCCCGCGTGGTCCGCTACCGCGAGGACAAGCGCCCCGAGGACGCGGACACGGTGCAGACGCTGCTGGCCGCCCACCCCGAGGTGACCGCGCCGTGAGGCGCAGCGCGGGCCTGCTGCTCTTCCGCCGCACCGACGAGGGGCTCCAGGTGCTGCTGGGCCACATGGGTGGCCCGTTCTTCGCGCGGCGCGACCGGGGCGCATGGACCGTTCCGAAGGGCGAGTACGAGGCGGACGAGCCGGCCTGGGAGGCGGCCCGGCGGGAGTTCCGGGAGGAACTGGGGGTGCCGCCTCCCGCGGGCGACGGGGCGCTGCCGCTCGGCGAGGTGCGCCAGTCCGGCGGCAAGCTGGTCACGGTCTGGGCGCTGGAGGCGGACCTCGACCCGGCGGCGATCACGCCCGGCACGTTCGTCATGGAGTGGCCGCCGCGTTCCGGGCGGACGCAGGAGTTCCCGGAGCTGGACCGGGTCGCGTGGTTCTCCCTGGACCGGGCCCGCGAGGTGATCGTCACAGCCCAGACCGCGTTTCTCGACCGGCTGGCGGAGCACTCGGCCTGACGAGCAGCCTGTCGCGTTGCGGCTCCCGCCACCGCGCGCGAAGGTCGGAGCACAGTCCGCTGCCAGGGAGGTCAGCCATGCCCATCGCGACGGTCAATCCGGCGAACGGCGAGACGCTCAGGACCTACGAGGCCATGGGCGAGGAGGAGATCGAGCGCCGGCTCCAGCTCGCCGAGGCCACCTTCCGCACCTATCGGACCAGCACCCTCGAGGAGCGGGCCGGCAAGCTGCACCGGGCCGCCGAACTGCTGGAGCAGGACGCGCAGGAGATCGGCCGGGTCATCACCACGGAGATGGGCAAGCCGGTCAGGCAGGCCCGCGCGGAGGCAGCGAAGTGTGCGAAGGCGATGCGCTGGTACGCCGACCACGCGGCCGGGCTGCTCGCCGACGAGGAGCCGGCCGAGGCGGAGGTGAAGGACTCCGGCGCCTCCCGGGTGCTGGTGCGCTACCGGCCGCTGGGCCCGGTGCTGGCGGTGATGCCGTGGAACTTCCCCCTGTGGCAGGTGGTCCGCTTCGCGGCCCCGGCGCTGATGGCGGGCAATGTCGGCCTGCTCAAGCACTCCTCCAACGTGCCGCAGACCGCGCTGTATCTGGAGGACCTCTTCCACCGGGCCGGCTTCCCCGAGGGCTGCTTCCAGACCCTGCTCATCGGCTCCGCCGCGGTCGACGGCGTACTGCGCGACGAACGGGTGCGGGCGGCCACCCTCACCGGCAGCGAGCCGGCCGGCCGGGCGGTCGCCGCCACCTCCGGAGAGATGATCAAGAAGACGGTGCTGGAGCTGGGCGGCAGCGACCCGTTCGTCGTGATGCCCTCCGCCGACCTGGACCGGGCCGCCGAGGTCGCGGTGAACGCGCGGGTGCAGAACACCGGGCAGTCCTGCATCGCCGCCAAGCGGTTCATCGTGCACTCCGACGTGTACGACGCGTTCACGGAGCGGTTCACCGAGGGCATGAAGGCCCTGAAGGTCGGCGACCCTCTGGAGGAGGACACCGACGTCGGCCCGCTCTCCACCGAGCAGGGTCTGGACGACCTGATGGAGCTGGTGGACGACGCGGTGCGCGGCGGGGCGGAGGTGCTGTGCGGCGGCGAGCGGCCGGACGGGCCCGGCTGGTACTACCCGCCGACCGTGCTGGCCGGCATCACCCGCGGGATGCGCATCCACCGCGAGGAGGCCTTCGGACCGGTGGCGACGCTGTACCGGGCGGCGGACCTGGACGAGGCGGTGCTGATCGCCAACGACACCGACTTCGGGCTGAGTTCCAACGTGTGGACCCGTGACGAGTCCGACGTCGACCGGTTCGTACGGGACCTGGAGGCGGGCGGGGTGTACGTCAACGGGATGACGGCCTCCCACCCGGCGTTCCCGTTCGGCGGGGTCAAGCGGTCGGGGTACGGGCGTGAGCTGTCCGGTCACGGAATCCGGGAGTTCTGCAACATCACCACGGTATGGCACGGAGCGTGAGCGTTGCGGGGCTACGATCCCTTTTTGTGACCCGCGAAGTGACACTGCCTCTGATCGTCGACGACCGCGGCGCCCTGCAGGTGTCCGCGGCCGACGTGAGCAAACTGCTGCGTACCGTCGGCGGGCGGTGGCTGCGTCTGGTGGAGACCGGCGAGGAGCGCCTGGACGAGGACACGGTGGCGGCCCTGACCATCGAGCTGGCCAAGCTGGCCGACCGGATCGACGTGGCCTGCATCGCCCACAGCAGCGGTCAGCCGACCTGACCGGGCCGGCCCGGCGGGAGGAACGGCCTCCGGCCGGGCCGCAGCGCACGGCGCCCCGGCGGTGCTACCGGACCGGCATCCCCGAGACCGTCCGGGCGATCACCAGCCGCTGGATCTCGCTGGTCCCCTCGAAGATCGTGTAGATCGCGGAGTCCCGGTGCATCCGCTCCACCGGGTACTCCCGCGTGTAGCCGTTGCCGCCGAGGATCTGCACCGCCTGGGCGGTGACCTTCTTGGCGGTCTCGCTGGCGAAGAGCTTGGACATCGAGCCCTCGGCCGCGGTGAACGGCCGGCCGTTGACGGCCATCCAGGAGGCCCGCCACACCAGCAGCCGCGCCGCGTCGATGGACGTCCGCATGTCGGCGAGCTGGAAGGCGACGCCCTGGTTGTCGATGATCGGCCGCCCGAACTGCTCGCGGGTCTGGGCGTACTCCAGCGCGACCTCGTACGCGGCGCGCGCGGTGCCCACCGCCATGGCGCCGACCGCCGGACGCGACGCCTCGAAGGTGGCCATCGCGGCGTTCCTGACCCGCTCGCCGCCCTTCTTCGCCCTCTCCCGGGCGCGGGCGAGCCGCTCGTCCAGCTTCTCCTTGCCGCCGAGCAGGCAGGAGCCGGGGACGCGCACGTCGTCGAGGATCACCTCGGCGGTGTGCGAGGCGCGGATGCCGTGCTTCTTGAACTTCTGGCCCTGGGACAGTCCCGGTGCGCCCGGCGGGACGATGAAGGAGGCGTGCCCCTTGGAGCCGAGGTCCGGGTCCACGACCGCGACGACGACGTGGACGCCTGCGATGCCGCCGTTGGTCGCCCAGGTCTTGGTGCCGTTGATCACCCACTCGTCCCTGGCCTCGTCGTAGACCGCGCGGGTGCGCATGGCGGCCACGTCGGAGCCGGCGTCGGGCTCGGAGGAGCAGAAGGCGGCGACCTTGACGTCGTCGGCGTCGCCGTACATCTGGGGGATCCAGGTGCCGATCTGTTCCTCGGTGCCGTTGGCCAGGACGCCGACGGCCGCGAGGCCGGTGCCGACGATGGACAGGGCGATGCCCGCGTCCCCCCAGAACAGCTCCTCCATCGCCATCGGGATGCCGAGACCGGTGGCGTCGAAGTACTGCTGGGCGTAGAAGTCGAGGGAGTAGATGCCGACCTTGGCGGCCTCCTGGATGACCGGCCAGGGAGTCTCCTCACGCTCGTCCCATTCGGCGGCGGCGGGACGGATGACATCGGCGGCGAAGCCGTGCAGCCAGTCCCGGACCTCCTTCTGTTCGTCGTTGAGCTCCATGGTGAACTCGGCCATGTCCCCTCCAGCGGTGCACCTGCATGTTACTTGCGGTAACACGCAGTCTGTTACCCGCGGGTAAGAAAAGTCAACTCCCGGCGACGCGTCGGCAGCCCGTTCGATGGGCGGGACCTGCCGGGTGCTAGTTTGCGCAGGCGTCACCGAAAGAGCACGGGTGGGGAGAGCACATGGACACCACGGAGCGGACCGATCAGCAGCGGTCGGCCGACCGTCGGCGACGGGAGCTGCTGGAGGCCGCCGACCGGGTGGTGCTGCGCGACGGCCCGCAGGCCTCGATGAACGCCATCGCCGCCGAGGCGGGCATCACCAAGCCGATCCTCTACCGCCACTTCGGCGACAAGGGCGGGCTGTACGCCGCGCTCGCGCAGCGGCACACGGACGCCCTCCTCGACTCGCTGCGGGCGGCCCTGGACGCCCCTGCGGAGCGGCGGGAGCGCGTCGAGGCCACCCTCGACACCTATCTGGCGGCCATCGAGGCCCGACCTCAGGTGTACCGCTTTCTGATGCATCCGGCGGAGGGCGGCCAGGCCAACGAGCCGGGCTTCGACATCGGCAAGCACTCGGCGCCGCTGCTGCGCCGGATGGGCGAGGAGCTGGGCACGGTCATCGAGGAGCGGCTCGATCTCGGCCCCGACAGCCGGCAGCTGGCCCGGGTGTGGGGGCACGGGATCGTCGGCATGATGCACGCCGCGGGCGACTGGTGGCTCGGGGAACGGCCGTGTTCCCGGCGGGAGCTGGTGCGGAGTCTGGCGGATCTGCTGTGGGGGCGACTGGCTGCCGCCGGGGACCGGATAGGGGGTCCGGGGTTCTGACGGCCGTGTGCCGCGGGCAGCCACACTCACCTGTGCCAGGATGCCCGGGCCACCTGCCGGGCGAGCTTCCGCCTCCGCCGGCCCGTGAGGTGGTCGGCGTACAGCCGTCCCTCCAGGTGATCGCACTCGTGCTGCAGACACCGGGCGAAGAACCCGGTCCCGTGCACGGTGACCGGCTCTCCGGTCACCGTGACGCCCTCGACCACCGCGTGGTCGTAACGCTCGGTGCCGGCTTCGAGGCCGGGCAGCGACAGACAGCCCTCCGGGCCGCGCAGCACCACGCCGTCGGCCTCGGCCAGCCGCGGGTTGACCACGTGCCCCAGGTGGCGCTCGTCCTCGTCGTCCGGGCAGTCGTACACGAACACCCGCAGCGGTACGCCCACCTGGTTGGCGGCGAGACCGACGCCGCGCGCGGCGTACATCGTCGCGAACAAGTCCTCCACGAGGTCCGCCAGTTCGGGGCCGAAGCCGGTGACCTCGCGGCACGGCTCGCGCAGTACCGTGTCACCGAGCAGGGTCAGGGGCCGTACGCGCCCTCGGGCGCCCGGGATCGAGCCGTGTCGCATGGCCGCCAGGGTAAGGTCCCCCCGGTCCGCGCCCGCAGCGGGCCTCGCGGCGGTGCCGCGATTCGGGAGTGCGAATGGATCTCGATAGGCTGAGGTCCACACCACGTGGCCGTCAGGCTTCAGGCGCGGCGCGTACGCAAGGAGGATCGAGACTTGATGGCAGGCAACTCGGACCCGCTCTCGCCGCGGGCCAAGCTGGCCGTGACCGCGGGCAAGGCGGTCGCGGCGGCATCGCGCGCCGCGGGGCGCGGCAGCGGTTCGGTGATCGGCGGCCGGATCGCGCTCAGGCTCGACCCCGACCTCCTCGCCCGGCTCGCCCAGAACCTGGACGTCGTGCTGGTCTCGGCGACCAACGGCAAGACCACCACCACCCGGCTCATCGCCGAGGCCCTGCGGGCGGCCGGTCCGGTCGTCTCCAACGCGCTGGGCGCCAACATGCCGGCCGGCATCACCTCGGCCCTCGCGGGCAACTCCGACGCCCGCTACGGCGTGATCGAGGTCGACGAGAAGTATCTGGCGGGCGTCGCCCGGGACACCGACCCGAAGTGCATCGCGCTGCTCAATCTCTCCCGCGACCAGCTCGACCGCGCCGCCGAGACCCGGATGCTCGCCGAGAACTGGCGGGAGGGCCTGGCAGGCTCCAAGGCGGTCGTCGTCGCCAACGCCGACGACCCGCTGGTGGTGTGGGCGGCGTCCTCCTCCCCCAATGTGGTCTGGGTGGCCGCGGGCCAGATGTGGAAGGACGACGCCTGGTCCTGTCCGTCCTGCGGCGGCGTGATGCAGCGCCCCGGGGACGACTGGTTCTGCGGCGAGTGCGGCTTCCGGCGGCCCATGCCGAGCTGGGCCCTGTCCGGCGACCACGTCCTCGACCCGCACGGTTCGGCCTGGCCGATCCATCTGCAGCTGCCGGGCCGCGCCAACAAGGCCAACGCCGCCTCGTCGGCCGCCGTGGCCGCCGTCTTCGGGGTGCCGCCGCAGGTCGCCCTGGAGCGCATGTACCAGGTGCAGGCGGTGGCGGGGCGCTATGACGTGGTGCAGTTCCAGGGACGTGACCTGCGCCTGCTGCTGGCGAAGAACCCGGCCGGCTGGCTCGAGACGTTCTCCCTGATCGACCCGCCGCCGGCGCCGGTGATCCTCTCGGTGAACGCACGCAGCGCCGACGGCACGGACACCTCCTGGCTGTGGGACGTGGACTACACCCGGCTGTCCGGTCACCCGATCTGCGTGGTCGGCGACCGGAGGCTGGACCTCGCGGTGCGTCTGGAAGTGGCGAACCAGCAGTTCCAGGTGTTCGAGACCCTCGACCAGGCGGTGCAGCAGTGCCCGCCCGGCCGGATCGAGGTCATCGCCAACTACACCGCCTTCCAGGACCTGCGCCGCCGCGTCGGCAACTGACCACCGCACCTCAGGGGAGTTTCGTGAGCGACAACCAACTGCGGGTCGTCTGGATCTACCCGGACCTGCTCAGCACCTACGGCGACCAGGGCAACGTCCTCGTCGTCGAGCGCCGTGCCCGGCAGCGCGGCCTGGAGGTGGCCCGCCTCGACGTGCGCAGCGACCAGCAGATCCCGACCTCCGGCGACATCTATCTGATCGGCGGCGGCGAGGACCGGCCGCAGCGGCTGGCGGCCGAGCGGCTGCGCCGCGACGGCGGGCTGCACCGGGCGGTGGAGAACGGCGCCATCGTCTTCTCGGTCTGCGCCGGCTACCAGATCCTCGGCCACGAGTTCGTCAACGACCTCGGGCAGCGAGAGCCCGGTCTGGGGCTGCTCGACGTGGTCTCGGTGCGCGGCGAGGGCGAGCGGTGCGTCGGCGACGTGCTCGGGGACATCGACCCGCAGCTGGGCCTGCCCCCGCTGACCGGCTTCGAGAACCACCAGGGCGTCACCCGTCTGGGGCCCACCGCGCGCCCGTTCGCCCGGGTCCGGTTCGGCAACGGCAACGGCACGGGCGACGGCACCGAGGGCGCGTACAACGACACCATCTTCGGGACGTACATGCACGGCCCCGTGCTGGCCCGCAACCCGCAGATCGCGGACCTGCTGCTGAAGCTGGCCCTGGACGTCAACGCCCTGCCGCCGACGGACGACCGCTGGTACGAGGCACTCCGCAACGAGCGCATCGAAGCCGCGCAGCAGCCCGCGTAGGCACCGTTGCGCAGCCTGCGTGGACGCCGCTGCGCAGGCACCCTTCTGAAGGCTCATCCGCACAGGTGAGCGGGCACGTCCAGCAGACGGACGCGTTGTTCGGTCCCGCGGTCCGATGCCGCTAGGGTGGCGGGGATCGAGCCGGACAGCGCGGTCCGGTCCCCGTGCCCAGTTTGAGAAGGTATATCGGGCTATGCGCATTGGTGTCCTCACGTCCGGCGGCGACTGCCCCGGCCTGAACGCCGTCATCCGGTCCGTCGTGCACCGTTCCGTCGCCGACCACGGTGACGAGGTCATCGGCTTCCGGGACGGCTGGAAGGGCCTGTTGGAGTGTGACTACCTCAAGCTCGACCTGGACGCCGTGGGCGGTATCCTGGCCCGCGGCGGCACGATCCTCGGCTCCTCCCGGGTGCGGCCCGAGCATCTGCGGGACGGTGTGGAGCGGGCCAGGGGACACGTCCGGGAGCTCGGCCTCGACGCGATCATCCCGATCGGCGGCGAGGGCACGCTGAAGGCGGCCCGGCTGCTGTCGGACAACGGCCTGCCGATAGTCGGCGTCCCCAAGACCATCGACAACGACATCGCGGTCACGGACGTCACCTTCGGCTTCGACACCGCCGTCACGGTGGCGACCGAGGCGCTGGACCGGCTGAAGACCACCGCCGAGTCCCACCAGCGGGTGCTGATCGTGGAGGTGATGGGCCGCCACACCGGCTGGATCGCGCTGCACTCCGGCATGGCGGCCGGTGCCCACGCGGTCGTCGTCCCCGAGCGGCCCTTCGACATCGAGGAGCTGACCGCGAAGGTGGGCGAGCGGTTCGCGGCGGGCAAGCGGTTCGCGATCGTGGTCGTCGCCGAGGGGGCCAAGCCCAGGCCCGGCACGATGGCGTTCGACGAGGGCGGCAAGGACATCTACGGCCACGAGCGGTTCGCCGGTGTGGCGCGGCAGCTCTCCCTCGAACTGGAGCGGCGCCTGGGCAAGGAGGCACGGCCGGTGATCCTCGGGCATGTGCAGCGCGGCGGTACCCCGACGGCGTACGACCGGGTGCTGGCGACCCGGTTCGGCTGGCACGCGGTGGAGGCGGTGCACCGGGGCGAGTTCGGGCGGATGACCGCGCTGCGCGGCACCGACGTCGTGACGGTGCCGCTGGCGGAGGCCGTGGAGACGCTCAAGACCGTTCCGGACGACCGGTACGCCGAGGCGGAGTGCGTGCTGTGAGGCACCATCGGGCGCCGTAGGGATCTCCCCGGACGCAGAACCGCCCCCGGTCGCCGACGCGGCCGGGGGCGGTTCTACTCTGGTGCGGACAAACAGCTGTCGGCAGACAGCTGTGGACAGACCGTACGCAACCCCCACGAATCAGGAGCCGGCGGATGGATCACAGCGGGCACGGCATGATGATGGATCTGCCGCCGTTCACGCTGGCGCGGAGCCTGGAGTGGTCCACGGACCCGTTCTTCCTCGTGGCCTGCCTGCTCGGGCTGGCCCTGTACGGCTGGGGCGTGGCACGCCTGGTGCGGCGCGGCGACCGGTGGCCGGTCGGGCGGACCGCCGCGTATGTGCTCGGGGTGCTGTCCATCGTGCTGACGATGTGCACCAAGCTGAACGACTACGGCATGGTCATGTTCAGCGTGCACATGGTGCAGCACATGATCATCAGCATGGTGTCGCCGATCCTGATCCTGCTCGGCGCCCCGATCACGCTGGCGCTGCGCGCGCTGCCGCCGACGGGCCGGGGCCGCAAGGGTCCGCGCGAGCTGCTGTTGATGCTGCTGCACAGCCGGTACATGCGGATCGTCACCCACCCGGTGTTCACCATTCCGCTGTTCATCGCGAGCCTCTACGGGCTGTACTTCACCCCGCTCTTCGACTTCCTGATGGGCTCGCGGGCCGGGCACATCGCGATGATGGTGCACTTCCTCGCCGTCGGCCTGGTCTTCTTCTGGCCGATCATGGGCGTGGACCCCGGGCCGCACCGCCCCGGGTACCTGATGCGGATGCTGGAGCTGTTCGCGGGCATGCCGTTCCACGCGTTCTTCGGCATCGCGCTGATGATGGCGTCCACCACCATGGTCGAGACGTTCCAGAACCCGCCCGCCTCGCTCGGCATCGACCCGCTCTCCGACCAGAACGCGGCCGGCGGTATCGCCTGGGCGTTCAGCGAGATCCCGTCCGTGCTGGTGCTGGTCGCGCTGCTGTTCCAGTGGTACGCCTCGGACCAGCGGCAGGCCCGCCGCACCGACCGGGCCGCCGACCGGGACGGGGACAAGGAGCTGGAGGCGTACAACGCCTATCTGGCGTCGCTGCACGCCCGCGGGAACTGAGGCCGCCGCACCGTTCGGCTTCCGCCCGGGGCTGGGGCACCATGGAGGGAACGGCCTACGAGGAGGGTGTTGCGATGCCCGGTTCCATGGACGGTTCCACGAAGGCGATGGGGGCGCTGACCATCGGCGGCCTGGTCACGGTGACCGCGTACACGGTGGCGCTCGGCGGGAACGGCTGGCTGTGGTTCGGCTGGGTCGTCCTGGGTCTGCTCACCCTGGGGATGGTCGCCACCCGCTCCTGATCCTCAGGGGCCGCTGAGCCGTCCGCCCGAGTGCACGCCCGGCTGGTACTTGGGCAGCCGGACGGAGATCCTCATGCCGGCACCGGCGGCCGTCTCGATGACCAGGCCGTGGTCGTCGCCGTAGACCTGGCGGAGCCGGTCGTCGACATTGGACAGCCCGATGCCGCCCGAGGGGCTGACCTCGCGGGCGAGGATGCGGCGCAGCAGGCCGGGGTCCATGCCCGCGCCGTCGTCCTCGATGACGACCAGGGCCTCGGCGCCCGCGTCCTGGGCGGTGATCTGGATGTGGCAGCGGTCGGACTTGCCCTCCAGGCCGTGCTTGACGGCGTTCTCGACCAGTGGCTGCAGGCAGAGGAAGGGCAGGGCGACCGGCAGCACCTCGGGGGCGATCTGCAGGGTGACGGCGAGCCGGGCACCGAAGCGGGCCCGCACCAGCGCCAGGTAGTGGTCGATGGCGTGCAGCTCGTCGGCGAGGGTGGTGAAGTCGCCGTGCCTGCGGAACGAGTAGCGGGTGAAGTCGGCGAACTCCAGCAGCAGCTCGCGGGCGCGCTCGGGGTCGGTGCGGACGAACGAGGCGATGACCGCGAGCGAGTTGAAGATGAAGTGCGGGGATATCTGCGCGCGCAGCGCCCTGATCTCGGCCTCGATGAGCCGGGTGCGGGACTGGTCCAGATCGGCGAGCTCCAGCTGCACGGAGACCCAGCGGGCCACCTCCCCCGCGGCCCGGACGAGCACGGCCGACTCGCGGGGCGCGCACGCGACCAGGGCGCCGTGCACCCGGTCGTCGACGGTGAGCGGGGCGACGACCGCCCAGCGGACCGTGCAGTCGGGGGTGTCGCAGGCCAGCTGGAAGGCCTCGCCGCGGCCGGTCTGCAGCGGTCCGGCGAGCCGTTCCATGATCTCGGTGCGATGGTGGCCGCCGATGCCGTCCCAGGCCAGGACCTGTTTCTCGTCGGTCAGGCACAGCGCGTCCGTGCCCAGCAGGGAGCGCAGCTTGCGGGCCGACCTGCGGGCGGTCTCCTCGGTCAGCCCTGCACGCAGCGGCGGTGCGGCGAGGGAGGCGGTGTGCAGGGTCTCGAAGGTGGCGTGCTCGACGGGGGTGCCGAGTCCGCCGAGGTGCTGCGGCCGGGCCGTGCGCCGGCCGAGCCAGAAGCCGACCGCCAGCAGCGGCAGCACGGCGACGCAGAGGCCCGCCAGGAATCCGCTCACGTGCTCACCTCCGTACGCCGTTCCTCGGTGCGCAGCTCCTCCGGCAGATGGAACCGGGCGAGGATCGCCGCCGTCCCGGCCGGCACCCGGCCCGGCGTGGCCAGCGACACCAGGATCATGGTGAGGAAGCCCAGCGGCACCGACCAGAGCGCGGGCCAGGCCAGCAGCGCGTGCAGGGCACCGCCGCCGCCCGGGAAGCCGGCCATGGTCGCGGCGACGGCGACCAGCGCGGAGCCGCCGCCGACCAGCATCCCGGCCGCCGCGCCCGGCGGGGTGAGCCGCCGCCACCAGATGCCGAGGACGAGCAACGGGCAGAAGGAGGAGGCGGAGACGGCGAAGGCGAGACCCACGGCGTCGGCGATCGGCAGCCCGCCGACCGGCATGCTCGCCGCCAGCGGCGCGGCCATGGCGAGGACGGTGCCGAGCCGGAAATGCCGCACGCCACGGGAGGGCAGCACGTCCTGGGTGAGCACGCCCGCCACGGCCATGGTCAGCCCGGAGGCGGTGGACAGGAACGCGGCGAAGGCACCGCCCGCGATCAGCGCACCCAGCAGATCGCCGCCGACTCCCCCGATCATCCGCTCGGGCAGCAGCAGCACCGCAGCGTCCGCGTCCCCGGTCAGGGCGAGCTCGGGGGCGTAGAGGCGGCCGAGGGCGCCGTAGACGGGCGGCAGCAGGTAGAAGGCGCCGATCAGGGCGAGGACGGCGACGGTGGTGCGGCGGGCGGCGACGCCGTGCGGGCTGGTGTAGAAGCGGACGACGACATGCGGCAGTCCCATGGTGCCGAGGAAGGTGGCGAGGATCAGTCCGTAGGTGGCGTACAGCGGGCGTTCGGTGCGGCTCTCGGCCCGGGACGGCGACAGGGCGTCGTCGGCGCCCCGGTCGGTGGCCGGGACGGCGGTGCCCTCGGTGAAGGTGAGGCGGGTGCCGGCGTCGATGCGGTGGGTGCCGGCGGGCAGCCGGAGCCGGGTTCCGTCGTGCGGACGGCCGTCGACGGTGCCGTCGATGGTGACGGTGAGCGGCCGGTCCAGCTTCAGGGTGAGGGCGTCCTCGACCCGGACCGACCGCTGCTCGCGGAAGGCGGCCGGTTCGTCGAAGGCGCGGCCGGTCGCCCCGTCGCCCTGCCAGGCCAGGACCAGGAAGAGGGCGGGCACCAGCAGGGCGGTGAGCTTGAGCCAGTACTGGAAGGCCTGGACGAAGGTGATGCTGCGCATGCCGCCGGCGGCGACGATGGCGGTGACCACGACGGCGACGATCACCCCGCCGAGCCAGTCGGGGGCGTCGGTGAGCACGGTGAGGGTCAGCCCGGCGCCCTGCAGCTGGGGCAGCAGATAGAGCCAGCCGGTGCCGACGACGAAGGCCCCGGCCAGGCGCCGGACGGCCGGTGAGGCGAGCCGCGCCTCGGCGAAGTCGGGCAGGGTGTAGGCGCCGGAGCGGCGCAGCGGGGCGGCGACGAACAGCAGCAGGACCAGGTAGCCGGCGGTGTAGCCGACCGGGTACCAGAGCATGTCGGGGCCCTGCACCAGGAGCAGTCCGGCGATGCCGAGGAAGGACGCGGCGGACAGGTACTCACCGCTGATCGCGGCGGCGTTCAGGCGCGGGCCGACGGTGCGGGAGGCGACGTAGAAGTCGGAGGTGGTGCGGGAGATGCGCAGGCCGAAGGCGCCGACGAGGACGGTGGCGACGACGACGAGGGCGACGGCGGTGACGGCGTAGCCGGAGTTCATGGGCGGGTGACTGCCGGGGTCAGCGGTCTTCGACGAGGCGGACGAAGTCGCGCTCGTTGCGTTCGGCGCGGCGCACGTACCAGCGGGCGAGGAGGACGAGCGGGGCGTACAGGCCGAAGCCGAGGACGGCCCACTCCAGCTGCCGGGCGTCCGGTGCCGCGGCGAACACCAGCGGCAGCGGGCCGACGAGCAGCACGAGCACCGCGAAGACGGTGAGCCCGGCGCGCAGTTGGCTGCGCATCAGGGAGCGCACATAGGTGTGGCCGAGGGTGGTCTGCTCGTCGATCTCGGTGCGGGGGCGGTAGGAGCCGGGGCCGGTCCGGGTGCGCCGGGGCGGGCCGGTGACGACGACGCGCCGGTCGGCGGGGTGCGGGGTCACGGGTCACGGCCTCCTCATCAGCAGGTCCCGCAGCTCGCGGGCGTGGCGCCGGCTGACCTGGAGTTCCTCGTCGCCGATGCGGACGCTCACGGTGCCGGCGTCGAGGCGTAGCTCGCCGATGTGGCGCAGAGCGACCAGATGGCGGCGGTGGATGCGGACGAAGCCGCGGGAGCGCCAGCGCTCCTCCAGGGTGGACAGCGGGATGCGGACCAGATGGCTCCCGTTGCCGGTGTGCAGCCGGGCGTAGTCGCCCCGGGCCTCGACATGGGTGATGTCGTCGACGGCGACGAAGCGGGTCACACCGCCCAGCTCGACGGGTATGTGGTCGGGGTCGGGTTCGTGGACGGGGATACGGGGTGCGGTGGGCTCACCGCCCCGGCCGCGCAGTTCGGCGGCGCGGCGCACGGCCTCGGCCAGGCGTTCCCTGCGGACGGGTTTGAGCACGTAGTCGACGGCCTTGAGGTCGAAGGCCCGGACGGCGAAGTCCTCGTGCGCGGTGACGAACACGACCAGGGGCGGCCGGGCGAACCCGCCGAGCAGCCGGGCCAGGTCGAGGCCGTCGAGGCCGGGCATCTGGATGTCGAGGAAGACGACGTCGATGGCCTCGGGGCCGTCGGGCCCGGACTCCAGGGCGCGGGTGATGCGGCGCAGCGCCTCGGTGGCGTCGCCGGCGCCCTCGGCGGCGGAGATCCGCGGATCGGCGTTGAGCAGGTACACGAGTTCCCCGAGCGAGGGGCGTTCGTCGTCGACAGCCAGGGCGCGCAGCATGGACGTGGAGTCTAGGGGCGATCCGGGCGCCTGCACATGTGCCCGGCGTCGGCGTTCGCGCTGGATACAGTGCCCGCATGAGCAGCAGGCCCACGTCGTTCGACGAGCTCGACCGGAAGATCGTCACCGCCCTGATGGCGAACGCCAGGACCTCCTTCGCCGAGATCGGCGCGGACGTCGGGCTGTCCGCGACGGCGGTCAAGCGCCGGGTGGACCGGCTGCGGGAGACCGGGGTGATCACCGGGTTCACGGCGACGGTGCGGCCGGCGGCGCTGGGCTGGCGGACCGAGGCCTATGTGGAGGTGTACTGCGAAGGGGCCGCGCCGCCGCGGCGGCTGGCGGAGGTGGTGCGCAACCATCCGGAGATCACGGCGGCGATGACGGTGACCGGGGGTGCGGACGCGCTGCTGCACGTGCGGGCGCGGGACGTGGAGCACTTCGAGGAGGTGCTGGAGCGGATCCGTACGGAGCCGTTCATCCGGAAGACGATCAGTGTGATGGTGCTGTCCCATCTGATCCCGGACAGTCCGGAGGCGGGCACCAGTCAGCCTGCCCCGGAGGACGCCGGGGAACGCGCATCGGACGTGCGTCGGCCAGGCTGAGAACGCAGCGATCCTGCGTGAACACGCAGTCATTGTTCCTTGTCGCCCGTCCGGGTCGCTTCTTACCGTGGTGTCAACCCCGTCACACCCTGTGAGCGAAGCGGAGGAACCCCTCTGTGACCGACCCCCGTGTGCCGCGCCGGCGGCGCTTCTTGGTCTGCGAACCCAGACACTTCGCCGTGCAGTACGCGATCAACCCGTGGATGCAGCCCGACGCTCCCGTGGACACCGTCCTGGCCCTGCAGCAGTGGCGTGCGCTGACGGACACCTACCGTGCCCACGGCCACACCGTGGAGACCGTGGAACCGGTGCCCGGTCTGCCGGACATGGTCTTCGCCGCCAACGCCGCCGTCGTCGTGGAGGGCAGGGTCTTCGGCTCGCTGTTCCACGCCCCCGAGCGCCGCCCGGAGTCCGTGCCGTACGCGGCCTGGTTCAAGGGCCGCGGCTTCGACGTCCACCAGCCCGAAGCGGTCTGCGAGGGCGAGGGCGACCTGGTGCCGGCGGGCCGCTGGATCCTGGCGGGCACCGGGTTCCGCACCACCCGGGCGGCCCATCGCGAGGTGCAGGAGCACCTCGGGGTGCCGGTGATCGGGCTGACGCTGGTCGACCCGTACTTCTACCATCTGGACACGGCCCTGTTCGTCCTCGACGACGCCGGGCACGGGACGGACGGGAACATCGCGTACTACCCGGAGGCGTTCTCGCCCGGCAGCCGCGAGGCGCTCGCCCGGCTGTACCCGGACGCGGTGCTCGCCACCCGCGAGGACGCGATGGCGTTCGGCCTCAACTCCGTGTGCGACGGCCGCCATGTGTTCATCTCGCCCGGCGCGACCGGTCTGGCCGAGCGGCTCGCCGACCGTGGCTACGTCCCCGTCCCCGTCGACCTGTCCGAGTTCCACAAGGCAGGCGGCGGCATCAAGTGCTGCACCCAGGAAATCCGGGAGAACCACTCATGACCGCACCCGCCCGCACCCGCAGCTCGGCGGAGCTGATCCGCGCCGAGGAGCCCGTCCTCGCGCACAACTATCACCCGCTGCCCGTGGTCGTCGCCCGGGCGGAGGGCGCCTGGGTGGAGGATGTCGAGGGCCGCCGCTACCTGGACATGCTGGCCGGCTACTCGGCGCTGAACTTCGGCCACCGGCACCCGGCGCTGATCGAGGCCGCCCACCGCCAGCTGGACCGGCTGACGCTGACCTCCCGTGCCTTCCACAACGACCGCCTCGCCTCGTTCGCCGAGCGGCTCGCGGGGCTGACCGGCATGGACATGGTGCTGCCGATGAACACCGGCGCCGAGGCGGTGGAGAGCGGCATCAAGGTGGCCCGCAAGTGGGCCTACGACGTCAAGGGCGTCCCGGCCGACCGGGCGACGATCGTGGTCGCCGCGGACAACTTCCACGGCCGGACCACGACGATCGTCGGCTTCTCCACGGACGAGGACGCCCGGCGGGGCTTCGGCCCCTTCGCACCCGGCTTCCGCATCGTGCCCTACAACGATCTGGCGGCCCTGGAGGAGGCTGTCGACGCGACCACGGCGGCCGTGCTGATCGAGCCGATCCAGGGCGAGGCCGGGGTGATCATCCCGGACGACGGCTATCTGGCGGGCGTCCGGGAGCTGACCCGCCGCGCGGGCTGTCTGTTCCTGGCGGACGAGATCCAGTCGGGGCTCGGCCGTACCGGGCGCACCCTCGCCGTCGAGCACGAGTCGGTGGTACCGGACGTGGTGCTGCTCGGCAAGGCGCTGGGCGGCGGCATCGTGCCGGTGTCGGCGGTGGTCGGCCGGCGCGAGGTGCTCGGGGTGCTGCACCCGGGCGAGCACGGCTCGACGTTCGGCGGCAACCCGCTGGCCGCGGCGGTCGGCACGGCGGTGGTGGAGCTGCTGGAGACCGGGGAGTTCCAGCGGCGGGCGGACGAGCTGGGCGAGGTGCTGCGGGCCGGGCTCGCCGGTCTGACCGGCAAGGGCGTGACCGGGTTCCGGGCGCGCGGACTGTGGGCGGGCGTCGACGTGGACCCGGCGCTCGGCACCGGCCGTGAGGTCAGTGAGCGGCTGATGCGGGAGGGCATCCTCGTCAAGGACACCCATGGCTCCACGATCCGGATCGCGCCGCCGCTGACCATCACGGCGGAGGAGCTGCAGGAGGCGCTGGGCACCCTGGAGAAGGTCCTGACGGCCTGAGCCCCGGCGGCGCGGACCGCCGGCGCGCGGACCGCGCGCCGCTACGGAGCGGCTCGGCCCCGGTCGAGCCGCCACGTGTGCCACGTTCTCCGGGTCCTCGGCGTCCGTGCCTGCCTCCCCGGCCAACCAGGCGGCCGGGATCTCCTCGAGCGGCGGCTCCGACGTCAGCCGCAGGCTGAGCGTCGGCACATGGGCAGCGTTCCAGCGGCGGGCTCCGTCCGCCGTGCAGGCGTCCGGGCAGAGGACGCCCGGACGCCGGGCACCTTGTTCGCGGCGATCGAGGCGCCGGTGCCGGTCCGGCAGCACACCACGGCCTGGCCGGCCGAGCCCTCGGCGACATCCCGCGCGGCCCGCTCCGAGCAGACCGCCCACCGGGGGGCGTCCCCGGGACGCAGCGCCCCGTGCGGGCGCACCTCGTGCCCGCGCCGGTGCAGTTCCTCGACCGGGAGCGGGCGGCGGGTTCGGCCATGTCGGAGGAGACGGAGATCCGCATGCCGCCGAGCCTGCCCGCGCGCCGTGACCACGACCGGAGTGCCGTTCACCGCTTCCCCCGCCGTCCCGCCGTCCCGCCGTCCTGGTTGTCCCGCCGGCCCGGTTGCCCTGGCCTCCCGGTTGTCCTGGCTCCCGGTCGTCCTGGCTCCCGGTTGTCCTGACGCCCCGGTGCGGAACCCGGGCCCGACCGGGTATGACAGCAACAGTCACGCGGGTCCCGGCCGACGGAGGGAACGAACGGTGTTCTACCACCTGCTCAAGTACGTGCTGCTGGGCCCGTTGCTGCGGCTGCTCTTCCGCCCCCGGATCGAGGGGCTGGACCGGGTGCCGGCGTCGGGTCCGGCGATCGTGGCCGGCAACCACCTCTCGTTCTCCGACCACTTCCTGATGCCCGCCGTGCTCAGACGCCGGATCACCTTCCTGGCCAAGGCCGAGTACTTCACCGGCCCCGGGCTCAAGGGGCGGCTGACGGCGTTCTTCTTCCGCAGCGCCGGGCAGATCCCGGTCGACCGCTCGGGGAAGGAGGCGGGCCGGGCCGCGATCCGCGAGGGGCTGGCCGTGCTCGGCAGGGGCGAGCTGCTCGGCATCTATCCGGAGGGCACCCGCTCGCACGACGGACGGCTCTACAAGGGCAAGGTCGGTGTCGCGGCGATGGCGCTGAGAGCGGGTGTGCCGGTCGTCCCCTGCGCGATGATCGGAACCTTCGAGGCACAGCCGCCCGGCAGGATCGTCCCGCACCTCCACCCGGTGGTGATCCGGTTCGGCAAGCCGCTGGACTTCTCCCGGTACGCCGGCATGGAGAACGAGAAGGCGGTGCTGCGGGCCGTCACGGACGAGATCATGTACGCGATCCTGGCGCTGTCCGGGCAGGAGTACGTCGACCGGTACGCGGCCGTCGTCAAGGCGGAAGAGGCCGAGCAGACACAGGCGGCGCAGCGGGCGGCCCGCACGGCGCGGCGGCGCCGCTCCGGCCGGCGGATGCCGCTCGGCTGACTTCTGCCGCCGGCAGAACGGGCTGCGGCGAACGCCACCGTCGCCGTACCGTCCCCGCATGACACGAGCTGTGGTGATCGGGGCGACGGGGCAGATCGGGCGCGCGACGGTGGACGCGCTGGCGCGCGACGGGTGGGACGTGACGGCCGTCTCGCGGAGCGGCGACGGGGATCGCGGCCGGCCGGAGGGGGTGCGCGTGGTGCGGGCCGACCGGGAGGACGACACGCAGCTGGCGGCTGCGGTCGGCGACGGCTGCGACGTGCTGGTGGACACGGTGGCGTTCGGGCCCGGGCACGCCCGGCAGCTGATCTCACTGGCCGGGCGGGTCGGCTCGGCGGTCGTGATCTCCAGTGTGTCGGTGTACGAGGACGACCGGGGGCGGAACTTCGACACCCAGGGCGAGCCCGGCGGGTTCCCCGAGTACCCGGTGCCGCTCAGCGAGGAGCAGCGCACGGTCCGGCCGGGCGACTCCTCGTACAGCACCCGGAAGGCGGCGCTTGAGCGGGAGCTCCTGGCGGCGGGCGACCGGCTGCCGGCCACACTGCTGCGCGCCGGTGCGGTGCACGGCACGCACTGCCGGACCCCGCGGGAGCTGTACGTGGTCAAGCGCAACCTGGACGGCCGGCGGCAGCGCGTGCTCGCCTACGGCGGGGAGAGCCGGTTCCATCCGGCGAGCGTGCACAACATCGCCGAACTGGTCCGGCTCGCGGCCGCCCGGCCGGGCTCCCGGGTCCTGAACGCCGTGGACCCGGACGCGCCCACCGTGGCCCGGATCGCGCGGGAGATCGACGCGGTGATGGGCGTGCGGACCGAGAGCGTGCTGGTGGACGGAGCGCCCCCCGCGCCCCGGGTGGGCGACACGCCCTGGACGGTGCCGGCGCCGGTGGTGTGCGACATGTCGGCGGCGGAGCGGGAGCTGGGCTACCGGCCGGTGGTCCGGTACGCCGACACGCTGCCGGACACCATCGCCTGGATCGAGGGGCACCTGGACGGTCGGGACTGGCGGGAGGCGTACCCGAAGATGGCCCGGGCGTACGGCGACCTGTTCGACTACACGGCGGAAGACGCCTGGCTGGCCGGGCTCCCCGTCTGACGGGCGGCTTGCGTCCCGTCCCCGCACGTCCGGGCGGGCTGCCGGGCAGGGATACGCCACAGCCCACCGCCGGGGACGGCGGCACAGGACGGCCGGTGTCAGGCGCGGAGGCGCGCCTCGGGGCGGGTGCCGAGGTACGCCAGCGCTGCGTCCAGGACCCGCCGCAGCCGCAGTGCGTCCGGTGAGACCGCCGTGACCAGCGCGGCCGGCCCGGCCAGCGGCATGATGGCCGCTCCGTCCGCGAGAACCCGGGCGGCCGGCGGGGCTTCGGCGAACTCCGGCCGGACGAGGACCAGTTGGCCGACGGCGCGGTGTCCCGCCAGTCCGGCCGGGCCGTCCCAGCCGCCCGGTGCGCCGGGTCCGCAGGTCAGCTCCTGGTCGAGGACGCACCGCCCGGCGACCCGCACCGTGAGCCGGCTGCCGAGCCGCCCCGGTTCCTCACCGGCGCGGCCGAGCACCTGCTCCTCGCGCAGCACCAGCCGCCCGGTGGCCGCGAGATCGACGCGGGTGGTGACGGACAGGTCACTTCCGCGGGCGGAGATCAACTGCTCGGGCAGCCAGTGCAGTTCCGCCCCGTCGCCGACGGTCAGCCGGACGTCGTAGCGGGCGTCGCCCTTGCCGGGCCCCGGCAGCGCGATGGTGGCGGCGGCCGATCCGATCCGCAGCCGGGCGCCGTCGCCGGCCTCCGCCTCGACGGCGAGACGGTCGCCGCCCAGCGGCCCGCTCATCGCGCCGACCAGCATCACCCGGGCCTCGGCGCCGCTCCCCCGAGTGCGGCGCGGGGCCAGCGGCCCCCCACCCTCCAGCACGGGCAGGGACGTGCCGCCCCGCCCGTCGCCGCGGGCGAGGATCCGCGCGGTGGCCCGGACGCCGCCGGGGGTGCTCATGCCGACGTCCACGCGGCGAGGCGGCCCCGCACCCAGTCGGCGGCCTCGCGCACTCCGGCCTCCTCGCGCAGCGACTGCAGGACGACGGGGAGTTCGCCGCGCTGCTCCTTGGCGTCGGCGGCCATCCGGGCCAGGTCGGAGCCGACGTACGGCGCCAGGTCGGTCTTGTTGACGACGAGCAGGTCGGCGGTGGCGACGCCGGGACCGCCCTTGCGCGGGATGTCGTCGCCGCCGGCCACGTCGATGACGAAGACCTGGGCGTCGACCAGGCCCTTGGAGAACGTGGCGGTGAGATTGTCGCCGCCGGACTCCACCAGGATCAGGTCGAGCGGCCCGGCCTCCTCCTCCAGGTCCTCGACGGCTTCGAGGTTGGCGGAGATGTCGTCGCGGATCGCGGTGTGCGGGCAGGCGCCGGTCTCCACGGCGGTGATCCGCTCGGGCGGCAGCACCGCCTCGCGGAGCAGGAACTCGGCGTCCTCACGGGTGTAGATGTCGTTGGTGACGACGGCGAGCGACAGCTCGTCGCGCAGCGCCCGGCAGAGCGCGGCGACGGTCGCGGTCTTCCCGGACCCGACGGGCCCGCCCAGGCCGATCCGCAGCGCGCGGCGGGTCCCGTCGGGCCGGTGCGCATCGGCGCTGACGGCGGCGGGCCCGTGGTGGGAATGGTCGAGATGCATACAGCGGCTCCATGTCTCGGCCCGTCCGGCGCTCGAGGACGAGGCCGCAAGGCCGGTACGGGGTCCGGGGCGAGGCCCCCCGGGGTCGGGAAAGGAAGGGGCGGCAGGGGCGGAGGTACCTAGGACGCGAACAACCGCACCCCCCACGCCGCATGCTCCTCCGCCGCGATCTCCATCAGCGGCGCAGAAGCCGCGGGCAGCACCTCGACCCCGCACTCCACGACCGACCGCGCCGCCTCCACGGCCCGGTCGACCGTCCGGTCCACCTCGGCCGCCGTCCGCGCCAGCACCCCCGTCGCATCGAACGGATCGAGGCTGAGCAGCCGCACCGTCGCCGTCGCCGGCCCGCTGACACTCTCGTACGCCGCGCAGTACGCCGCGTCGACCGGCCCCAGCCCCGCCGCCCGCGCGGCGAGCCCGAGCACCACCGGCTGGTGGGCGCCCTTGGGGAACTCCCGTGCCAGGGCGTCCAGTTCACCCGAGGGCCAGGTGGCGCGGGCGGCCCGTAGCAGCTGCCGCCCGAGCCGACGGGCGGCGGTCCGCAGCGCGGGCGAGGGCGTCCGGGCGTCCGCGGCCCCGTCCAGCGCCACCGGATCGGCACCGAGAGCGGCCGCCGCCGCGAGCGAGGCCGCGACCAGCCCCGTGGTGTGCAGCCGGCCCCGGCAGAAGGTCTCCAGGCTCGCGGCGTCGGTGACCCGCCCGGCTTTCACCGCCGCCTCGGCTCCGCCGGAGTGGGCGTGCCCGCCGGCCGGGAAGCGGCCGTCGGCCAGGACGAGGAGTGCTGCTCTCGACATGACGCCCGGCCTCAGAACAGGAAGTAGCGCTGTGCCATGGGCAGTTCCACGGCCGGTTCCGCCTCGACCAGCTCCCCGTCGATGTGTACGGCGAAGCTGTCCGGGTCGATCACCACCTCGGGCCGGGCGTCGTTCTCGCGCATGTCGGCCTTGGTGACGCCGCGCGTCGAGGCGATCGCCACGTATCGCTTGCCGAGCGGCAGCCGCTCCGGCAGCCCGCCCTCGAGCGCCGCGTCGGCGACGAAGTTGACCGAGTTGGCGGCGGGCGCGCGGCCGATCGCCCCGAACATCGGCCGGGGCAGGACCGGCTGCGGGGTCGGGATGGAGGCGTTGGCGTCACCCATCTGCGCATAGGCGATCTGCCCGCCCTTGAGCACCAGCAGCGGCTTGACGCCGAAGAACGCCGGTTCCCACAGCACCAGGTCGGCGAGCTTGCCGGTCTCGACCGAGCCGATCTCGCGGGCGAGGCCCTGGGCGAGCGCGGGGTTGATCGTGTACTTGGCGACGTAGCGGCGTACGCGGTGGTTGTCGGCGCCGCCGTCGCCGGGCAGTGCGCCGCGCTGCCTCTTCATCGCGTGGGCGGTCTGCCAGGTCCGCATGACCACCTCGCCGACCCGGCCCATCGCCTGGGAGTCGGAGGAGATGATGGAGATCGCGCCCAGGTCGTGCAGCACGTCCTCGGCACCGATGGTGGACGGCCGGATCCGGGACTCGGCGAAGGCCAGGTCCTCGGGAACCGCCGGGTTGAGGTGGTGGCACACCATCAGCATGTCGAGATGTTCCTCGGCGGTGTTGACGGTGAACGGCCGGGTCGGGTTGGTGGAGCTGGGCAGTATGTGGGGCTCGGAGACCACGGTCATGATGTCGGGTGCGTGTCCGCCGCCCGCGCCCTCGGTGTGGTAGGCGTGGATGCCCCGGCCGCCGATCGCGGCGAGGGTGTCGCCCACGAATCCGGCCTCGTTGAGGGTGTCGGTGTGGATGGCGACCTGGACGCCGGTGCGGTCGGCGACGGTGAGGGCCGCGTCGATGGCGGCCGGGGTCGCTCCCCAGTCCTCGTGGATCTTCAGCCCGACCGCCCCGCCCCGGATCTGGGACAGCATCGCCTCGTGGGAGACGGTGTTGCCCTTGCCGAGCAGGCCGACGTTGACGGGATGGGCCTCCATCGCCTCCAGCATCCGGGCCAGATGCCAGGGGCCCGGAGTGACGGTGGTGGCCTTGGAGCCCTCGGCCGGGCCGGTGCCTCCGCCGACCAGGGTGGTGATGCCGGCGGCGAGCGCCTCGTCGGCGATCTGCGGGCAGATGAAGTGGACATGGGCGTCGATGGCCCCGGCGGTCAGGATGCGGCCGTTGCCCGCGATCACCTCCGTCTCCGGGCCGATGACCAGGTCGGGGTGGACGCCGTCCATGGTGTCGGGGTTGCCGGCCTTGCCGATGCCGGTGATCCGGCCGTCGCGGATGCCCACGTCGGCCTTGACGACGCCCCAGTGGTCGACGACGACCACGCCCGTGATGACGGTGTCGGGGGTGCCGTCGGCCCGGGTGGCCCGGGACTGGCCCATGGACTCCCGGATGACCTTGCCGCCGCCGAACACCGCCTCCTCGCCGGCGAGCCCGGGGCCGCCCGCGCGGTCCTCCTCGATCTCGATCAGCAGGTCGGTGTCGGCGAGCCGGATGCGGTCGCCCGTGGTCGGGCCGAACAGGTCGGCGTAGGCGGCGCGGGAGATCTCAGGCATCGAGGGCGCCTCCGGTCTCCCCGCGCAGTCCGGGCACGACGCGGGCGCCGGCCACGGGGACGAGCTCGACCTCGACCGGGACGCCGGGCTCGAAGCGTACGGCGGTGCCGGCGGCGATGTTGAGCCGCTTGCCGTGGGCGGCTGCGCGGTCGAACTCCAGGCCGGGGTTGGCCTCGGCGAAGTGGTAGTGGGAACCGACCTGGACGGGCCGGTCGGCGGCGTTGAGCACGGTCAGCCGGGTGACCACGCGGCCCTCGTTGTAGACGATCGGCGGGTCGGCGTACAGGATCTCTCCGGGAATCACGGCAGCAGCCCTTTCACACGAGCGGTCACGCGACGGGGTCACACGATCGGGTCGTGGACGGTGACGAGCTTGGTGCCGTCCGGGAAGGTCGCCTCGACCTGCACGTCGTGGACCATCTCCGGGATGCCGTCCATCACGTCGTCGCGGGTGAGCAGCTTGCGTCCGGAGGACATCAGCTCGGCGACGGTGCGGCCGTCCCGGGCGCCCTCGAGGATGTGCGCGGTGATGAGGGCGACGGCCTCGGGGTGGTTGAGCCGCAGGCCGCGGGCCCGGCGCTTCTCGGCGACGTCGGCGGCCACATGGACGAGCAGCCGTTCTTGTTCGTGCGGGGTCAGTTGCACGTCCCACCTCACAGTCCTCGCTCCGGACCGTGGGGGTCCGGTTGCCGCGGCTACCGGGCCACGCCCCTGGTGTCCGGGGTCCGCAGGCTAGCTGCACCGGGTTTCGGTCACGTTAACCCCGCGGACGATCACGATCGTTGCTCAGGGCTACTTTCTTGATCGTTCCTTTGCACGCTCATCAACGCCCGCAGACCGTCCCGCAGCGTCTCCTCGGGCACCGGACCGAACAGGGCGAGCTGCGCCGCGAACCCCTGCACAAAGGCGATCATCACTCGGGCCATGGCGTCGGCGTCGGCGTCGGCGGGCATCAGCCCCGCCTCCTTGTACGCCTCGACCAGCAGCCGCCAGGACCCGCGGACCACGGCGAACCCGTCCCGCAGCACGGCCGCCAGCTCCTCGTTGCGCACGGTCTCCGCCCAGACCTGCAGCATCAGCCGGGGGAACATCCAGGTGCCGTCGGCCAGCAGGGTCGGCCGCTCCTGCTGCAGCTGCGCCATGGTCCGGGGGATCAGCACATCGGGGGTGGGCGGCGGGGTCTCCCGAGCGGCCCGCTCGTACACCTCCCGCACGGTGCCGAGCACCTCGGCGACGATGGCCCCGATGAGCTCGTCCTTGCCGCTGAAGTAGCGGTAGACCGCACCGGCGGACAGATCCACCTCTTTCAGGACGTCCTGCATGGACGTGGCGTGGAAGCCGTTCCGGGCGAAGCAGAGAGCGGCGCCGTCGAGGATCTGACGGCGGCGGGCGTCGAGGTGCGCCTGGGATACGCGAGCCATGGTGGTGAATGTAAAACGAACATTCCTTCTTGACAAGGAACCGGAGTGGCGCGACGGTGGGGGCACATCCAAAACGAACGATCCTTCTTTTTACGGAGGGGTTTCCATGACCACATCGCCGGCCGGCCGTCGCGCCGTCGCCGTCGCGCTCCTGATTCCGGCCCTGATCGCGCTGGCCCTGTGGGCCTTCGCCTGGCCGGCCGCCCGCACCGCGCCCCGCGATCTGCCGCTCGGCGTGGCCGGACCGGCTCCCGCCGCCGCCCAGGTCGAGGAGCGGCTCGCCGGGCAGGGCGACGCCTTCGAGGTCCACCGCTACGCCGACGAGTCCGCCGCCCGCGACGCCATCGAGGACCGCACGGTGTACGGCGCACTGGTCGTGACCGGGCAGGGCCCGAAGCTGCTCACCGCCACAGCGGCGGGCCCCGCCGTCGCGCAGCTGCTGCAGCAGGCGGCGGAGCAGATGTCCGCCACCGGCGCCCGGCCGCAGACGGTCGACGTGGTGCCGGCACCCGCCGGGGATCCGCGCGGCTCCGGTCTGGCGTCCAGCGTGCTGCCGCTCGCGCTGGCCGGGATCGCCACCGGTGCCGCGGTGAGCCTGCTCGGCCTGCGCGGGATGCGCGCGGTGGCCCTGCTCACCGGTACCGCGGCCCTGGTCGGCGTGGTTGCCGCCGGGATCGCGCACAGCTGGCTGGGGGTGACCACGGGGAACTGGTGGGCGGTGGCCGGGGTGCTCGGACTGTCCACGCTGGCCGTGGCCGGGGCCGTCGCCGGGCTCGGTGCGCTGCTCGGCCGGCCGGGCATCGGACTCGGCTCGTTCCTGGTGATGCTGCTCGGCAACCCGTTCTCGGGCGCGGCCTCGGCACCGGAGCTGCTGCCCGAGCCGGTCGGCGCGATCGGTCAGTGGCTGCCGCCGGGCGCGGGTGTCTCGCTGCTGCGCTCGGTGTCGTTCTTCGACGGGGCGGCGGCCGCCGGCCCGGCCCTCACTCTGGCCTGGTGGGCCGCCCTCGGCCTGGGCGCGGTCCTGCTCGGCGGTGCGCTGCGGGACCGCAATCGCCCCGCCGCGGCCACCGCCGACCGCCGGCCGGCGCCGGTCGGCTGACCCGGCGTGCCGTCATGCTCCGGCCGTGCGCCGCGCACCGCGGTCGAGGAGCGGCGCGCGCCCGGCCGGACGCATGCCGCGCGCGGGCCGGCTCAGGACGGGGCGGCGCCCCGGTGCTCCGCCGCGATACCGAAGCGCTGCCGCGGGCGCTCGCGCGGCGCCGCGGTGGCATCGCGTACGCCGGAGACGGAGGTGGCCACCTGCTCGCCCGGGGGCTCCGGGCCCTCCTCCAGGCGCTCGAGGTCGGCGGCGGAGACCAGGGCGACCAGAGGCTTCCCGTGCCGCGTCACGACGACGCGCTCACCGCCGTACACCACGCGGTTGATCAGATCGGCGAGCTCAGCCCTGGCTTGCGTCACCGGAATCTCGTAGGCCATGACCCCAGCTTACGGCGGGAGTCGGGGCGGCCCGGCTGCGCTGTTCCGCCCCGGGGAGCACGATGGGGGCGGGACACGTGTACGGCGCGGGCCGCGGGAGGTCTCCATGGCAGGCGAACCGTCGTTCTTCGAACTCGGCGTGGCCGACCCCGAGCGGGGGCGGGTCTTCTACGGCGCCCTGTTCGGCTGGGCCATGGATCCGGGACCCACCGGGCGCGGTTACACCCTCGGCACCGGCGGACTGCCGGGCGGTATGCACGGCGGGGACGCGGGGGCCTCGCCGTATCTCTTCTTCCGGGTCGACGATCTGGAGGCCGCGGCGGCCCGGGTGCGGGAGCTGGGAGGGTCGGTGGAGAGCATCGGCGGCGAGGGCGGGGAGGACCCGGAGTCGGCGGGCCGGTTCGGCCGGTTCATGCTCTGCCGGGACGACCAGGGATCGGCGTTCGGGCTGCACGAGCCGCCGGGGAAGCGCTGACCGGACACGTCGGCCGTCCGCTGCGGGCGAACCCCGGATCCCTCGCCGTTGATACGTACGTCCTGTACATTTTTTGTGGAGCGCAGCCGATTCCGCCGCCAGGAGGGTTCGCCATGTCCCGACCGTCCGCCCGTCATGTCCTGCCCGAGTTCACGGAGCGCACGGGCCTCGGGACCCGGACGACGGATCCGTACGCGAAGCTCCTGCAGGAGCGGATCGTCATCCTCGGCACGCCGATCGACGACGTCTCGGCGAACGACGTGATGGCGCAGTTCATGCATCTGGAACACCAGGCCCCGGACCGCGACATCGCCCTGTACATCAACTCCCCCGGCGGCTCGTTCAGCGCCATGACGGCGGTCTACGACACGATGCGGTACGTGACCTGCGACGTGGAGACGACCTGCGTGGGCCAGGCCGGCCCGGCCGCGGCGGTGCTGCTGGCCGCGGGCACCCCGGGCAAGCGGTCCGTGCTGCCGGACGCGCGGGTGGTGGTCCACCAGCCCGCGCTGACCGGGCCGGTCCAGGGGCAGACCAGTGATCTGGCCATCCAGGCGGAGGAGTTGACGCGCATCCGCGCCCGGCTCGAGGAGCTGCTCGTCCGGCACACCGGGCGCAGCCCGGAGCAGGTCCGCGCAGATCTGGAGCGGGAGACGGTCCTGGACGCCCGGCAGGCACTGGAGTACGGCCTGGTGGACCGCGTCGTGGCCAGCCGCAAGGGCGCCCGCCCCACACCGGCCGCGGGGTGAGCCCCCGATGCTGCCGCCGGAGCTGCCGCCGCTGCCCGCCCTGACCCGCGCGGAGGCCGAGCTGATCGACCGGTACCTCGACGTCGTCGATCTGGTGGGCCGGATCAACCCCGCCCACGACGGCGACACCTACCGCGGACTGCGCGCCGCCCAGGCCCTGGTCGGCCGCGCCGCGGCGCTGCGCGACGCGCTGGAGGTGATGCACCGGCGCGGCGAGACGCGGCTGCACGCCGCCACGCTGGCGCGTGCTCTGCGCGTGCTGGACGGCGAGCGGCGCGCGGCGCGGGTGGCCCTGCCGCAGCCGCGGGCTGAGTGACGCGGTTGCACGGTCCGAAACGGACCAAACGGCGTACCCCCTTTCGGCGGAGAATCACCTCTTTTTTCGGCACGGTCGCGGTTGCGCGCCGGGTATGCGCGGGACCGGTGCCGGTGGTCTCCGTAGCTGGTTGGGCCGTGGCCCGGTGCATCGGTGCGGCTTCGGACATCCTGGCGTCCCCCCGAACGGACGCGTGGCGCGTAACAACACGACCCCCCTGTCCCACTGGGATTTTCCGACCGGGGTGCAGCAAGATCCGTGACTGACGACAAGACCTCGCCGCAGCGGCGGGGCGATCCGGGCGGACGCCGAGTCCTGCCGCCGCCCGGATGACCGGTCGACAGGAGTGGATCGGCAGGAGTGGAGGACCCGAGCACGTCGGGTCGCCGGAACGGCCGTCTCTCGTCCGAGGGGCACCGGGCCGAGCAGCCCTTGGGGTGAAGCCGCACCCGTGCGGCCGGGCAACTTCGCCAGCCCGAATCCGACAGGTCATCCTTCACAGGCGGCTGACGAAGGGTTGCGCATGACCGCGCTCAATCGTGTCCCGCACTTCCTGGCCCGGGCCGGTACCGCCTCGGCCCTCACCCTCGCCGCCGTGGGCGGCTCCGTCGTGGTCCCGGGCGCCGCCTCGGAGGCCTCCGCCGCGGCCGTGGCGACCAGGGCCCTGCAGGTGGCCGCGTCCAAGAAGGGCTCCCCGTACCAGTACGGGGCCACCGGCCCGTACCGCTTCGACTGCTCCGGGCTGACGCTCTACTCGTTCAAGAAGGCCGGCAAGCGGCTGCCGCGCACCGCGGCCCAGCAGTACAACCGGACCCGGCCCGTCTCCGTCCGCCACCGCAAGGCCGGGGACCTGGTGTTCTTCCACTCGGGCCGCAGCGTGTACCACGTCGGCATCTACGCCGGGAAAGGCCGGATCTGGCACGCCCCGAAGACCGGGGACGTGGTGCGGCTGCAGAAGATCTGGACCAGCAGCGTCCTGTACGGGCGCGTGCGCTGACCCCGGGTCCCGGGGGCTGACGGCCCGTCCGGACGGCTGCCGTCACCCCCGGGGCTGGCCTCCTGCGGCGACCGGCTCGGTGGCCGGGGCCGCCCACGGGAGTTCGATGGACACGGTCTTGCCGCCCTCACGGGTGGGCCGGACCCGCAGTCTGCCGCCGCACTCGGCGGCCAGCCAGCGGATGATCACCATGCCCCGGCCGTTGTCCTGCTGCACCGCCGCGGGCAGTCGCTTGGGCAGACGGGGGTGACTGTCCGTCACCCCGATGTGCAGGCGTTCGTCCCGGTCCAGGACGACGTCCACCGTGAACGTGGGCGACTGGCCGAGGGTGTGCTGCACGGCGTTGGTCGCGAGCTCCGAGACGATGAGCCGGATCGTCTCGGAGACCTCGGTGTCCGCCGGCAGTCCCCACTCCGCCAGGGTGCCGACCACATAGCCGCGGGCCGCGGAGACCGAGGCGGGATCGCTCGGCAGAGTGACGGATGCTTCCAGATGGTCTGCCATGGCGACGTCGTCCCTTTCCCACGGGACCGCAGTCCGACACGGAGCGGATGGTTCGAGTACGGTCCCGGACTGGTGCTTCGCCCGCCAGACTGCCATCACCACGCCGGTGAAGGGCGGCGATCCGCCAAGATATGCATATATCTGTCGCTCGAAGCGGTGAAATCTGCGACGGCAGACCGTATGTGGGCGGCTCGGAAGGACTGGAAGGAATGGCCCATGGAGCACGGTCCCGTGGTGCGCCGCCGGAAGCTGGGTGCCGAACTGCGCGCGCTGCGCACCTCGGCGGGCATCACCAGCGGTGAGGCTGCCCGGATGGTGGGCTGGCACCAGTCGAAGGTGAGCCGGATCGAGACGGGCACGAGCGGCTCGAAACCCGCCGACGTACGGTTACTGCTGGACGCCTACCGGGTTTCCGACGCCCAGCTCCGGGAGCTGCTGCTGACGCTGGCGGGCGCCGACGGCGACGGCGGCCGGCACCACTGGTGGCACGCCTACCGCGGGGTGCTGCCGCCCACCTACCGGGACTTCATCAGCCTGGAGTCGCAGGCGAGCGCGATGCGGACCCTGGAGACCACCGTGGTGCCCGGGCTGCTGCAGACGCCGCGGTACGCCCGGGCGGTGACCCGTGCGGCGGCGGACGGGCTGCCGGACGAACGGCTCGACGCGCTGGTGGAGGTGCGGCTGGCCCGTCAGGACGTACTGCGTGGGAGTCCGCCGCTACGGCTGAGCGCGGTCCTGGACGAGGCGGTGCTGCGCCGGGAGGTCGGCGGGCCGGAGGTGATGGCCTGCCAGCTCCAGCGGCTGGTCGAGGCGGCACGGCTGCCGCATGTCCGGCTCCAGGTGCTGCCGTTCACCGCGGGGGCGCATATCGGCGTCACCGGACCTTTCGTAATCTTCTCATTTTCGAGCACTTCTGATCTGGACGTGGTTGTTCTCGACCACTTGACGAGTAGCCTCCATCTCGAACGGAAAGAAGACCTGGAGGCCTACACCGAGGCCTTCAACGCCCTTCGACACCACGCCCTTTCGCCCGACGACTCGTTGGAATTCATCGCCGCGACAGCGGCCGGCGCGTAAGGAGGCACCATGACAGCACTGCCTCGCAACGTCACTTCCGGTACCCGACCGCACGAGGTGCGATGGCTGCGCAGCAGCTACAGCACCGGAGCGAACAACTGCGTCGAGACGGCCCGGCCGGCGGCCGGCCCCTGGGCCGGACTGCTCGCCGTGCGCGACTCCAAGGCACCGTCCGGACCCGCCCTGCTCTTCTCCCCCGAGAGCTGGACGGAGTTCACGGCGGCGCTCCGCGAGGGCTAGACCGCCCTCCGGTGACGCCCGGCCGTGCCTCGCCGACTCATGGCCGCGTGTCGCCGATCACCCGTACAGCGCGTTCGATCTGGTCCCCGGACAGATCCGCACGGGCCGTCAGCCTGAGCCGTGAGATGCCGTCGGGCACGGAGGGAGGACGGAAGCATCCCACGGCCAGGCCGGCGGTTCGGCAGTCGGCCGCCCAGCGCACGGCCGCCTCCGGGGACGGCGCGCGCACCGAGACGACCGCGGCGTCCGGACGGACCGCCTCCAGGCCGGCACCGGTGAGCCGCGCGTGCAGTTCCGCCGCCACCTCGCGCGCGCGTGCCGCCCGCCCGGGCTCCCGGCGCAGCAGCCGCAGCGCCGCCAGGGCCGCCCCCGCCGGGGCAGGGGCCAGCCCCGTGTCGAAGATGAACGTCCGGGCAGTGTTGACCAGGTGGTCGATCACCCTGGCCGGCCCCAGCACGGCACCGCCCTGGGCCCCGAGCGACTTGGACAGCGTCACCGTGACGACGACGTCGCCGGCGCCCGCCAGGCCCGCGGCCTGCGGGGCTCCCCGGCCGCCGTCGCCGAGCACGCCGAGGCCGTGGGCGTCGTCGACGACCAGCCCGGCGCCGTGCGCACGGCACGCCTCGGCGAGCGCGGCCAGCGGTGCGGCGTCGCCGTCGACGGAGAACACCGTGTCGGAGACGGCGACGGCGGGCCCGTCGTGCGTCTGAAGTGCCTTGGCCACCGCCTCGGGGTCCGCGTGCGCCACGACCTGGGTGGCGCCGCGGGCGAGCCGGCAGCCGTCGATCAGGGACGCGTGGTTGCCTGCGTCGGAGATCACGAGGGAGCCGTGCGGGGCCAGCGCGGTCACCGCGGCGAGATTGGCCGCGTAGCCGGAGGAGAACACCAGCGCCGCCTCGAAGCCGCAGAAGGCGGCGAGTTCCCGCTCCAGCTCGGCGTGCAGCCCGGTGGTCCCGGTGACCAGCCGGGAGCCGGTCGCGCCGGCGCCCCAGGTGCGCGCCGCCTCCGCGGCGCCCTCGGTGACCTCGGGATGCCGGGCCAGGCCCAGGTAGTCGTTGCTCGCCAGGTCCAGCAGCGGGGAGTCGGCCGGGCGCGGGCGCAGGCTCCGCACGAGGCCCGCGCGGCGGCGCAGCGCCGCCTGCTCGTCGATCCAGCCGAACGCCATGGGCCGATCCTCCCCCGGAGAGTTCGTGAGCGTGGTTTTGTAGGCAGTGCACAGACACTAGCGCCACGACGGGCCGCGCACGGTGTGGCGATACCCACACGGTGAACCGCCGGTGTTGTGCGAAGTCTCCTTGGCCCGGGGCCCTTGTGTAGGACAGGATCGGCTCTCATGGACCTGTTGAACACGCTGGTGGACAAGGGGCTGCGGCGCGAGCCGCCGACCCGCGAGGAGGCGCTGGCCGTCCTCGCGACTTCCGACGACGCTCTGCTCGATGTGGTGGCCGCGGCCGGCAAGGTGCGCCGGCACTGGTTCGGCCGGCGGGTGAAGCTCAACTATCTCGTCAATCTCAAGTCCGGCCTCTGCCCGGAGGACTGCTCCTACTGCTCCCAGCGGCTCGGCTCCAGGGCCGAGATCCTCAAGTACACCTGGCTCAAGCCGGACCAGGCCTCCGAGGCCGCCGCCGCGGGCGTGGCCGGGGGCGCCAAGCGGGTGTGCCTGGTGGCCAGCGGGCGCGGGCCCACCGACCGGGACGTGGACCGGGTGTCGGACACCATCAAGGCCATCAAGGAGCAGAACGAGGCGGTCGAGGTGTGCGCCTGCCTCGGGCTGCTCTCCGACGGCCAGGCGGAGCGGCTGCGCGCGGCGGGGGCGGACGCCTACAACCACAATCTGAACACCTCCGAGGCGACCTACGGCGACATCACCACCACCCACACGTACGCCGACCGGGTGGACACGGTCCACAAGGCGCACGCGGCCGGGCTGTCCGCCTGCTCCGGGCTGATCGCCGGGATGGGCGAGAGCGACGACGACCTGGTCGACGTGGTGTTCTCGCTGCGCGAGCTGGACCCGGACTCGGTTCCGGTCAACTTCCTGATCCCGATGGAGGGCACCCCGCTGGCCGGGGAGTGGCATCTGACCCCGCAGCGGTGCCTGCGCATCCTGGCGATGGTGCGGTTCGTCTGCCCGGACGTCGAGGTGCGCATCGCGGGCGGACGCGAGGTCCATCTGCGCGCGATGCAGCCGCTCGCCCTGCACCTGGCCAACTCGATCTTCCTGGGCGACTATCTCACCAGCGAGGGCCAGGCCGGCCGGGCGGACCTGGAGATGATCGCGGACGCCGGTTTCGAGGTGGAGGGCGCCGGCCAGGTCACGCTTCCGCAGCACCGGGCGGCGGCCGGGGGCGGCTGCGGCTCGCACGGAGGCGACGGCGGGGGCTGCGGCTCGCACGAGACCGACGCCGCGGGCGCGGGGTGCGGCTCGCACGCGGGCGGCGGGGTCTGCGGCACCGCTCCGGCCGCCGGGCGGCCCGAGGAGCCCCGCACGGACCTGGTCTCCGTACGCCGCCGCGGCGCCGGAACGGACCTCGCGCCCAATGCCTGACCCGGACCTGAGCGTGGACGCGCTGCTGGCCCTGGACCGGCGGCACGTCTGGCACCCGTACGGCCCGATGCCCGGCCGGCAGGACCCGCTCGTCGTGGAGTCGGCGAGCGGGGTCCGGCTGCGGCTCGCCGACGGCAGCGGCGAGCTGGTGGACGGCATGTCGTCGTGGTGGTCGGCGATCCACGGCTACAACCACCCGGTGCTGAACGAGGCGGCGCGCGGGCAGCTGGAGCGGATGAGCCACGTCATGTTCGGCGGGCTCACCCACGAGCCCGCCGTGCGGCTGGCGAAGCTCCTTGTCGACATGTCACCGGAGGGCCTGGAGCACGTGTTCCTCGCCGACTCCGGCTCGGTGTCGGTCGAGGTGGCGGTGAAGATGTGCCTGCAGTACTGGCGCTCGCTGGGCCGCCCCGGCAAGCAGCGTCTGCTGACCTGGCGCGGCGGCTACCACGGCGACACCTGGCAGCCGATGTCGGTGTGCGACCCCGAGGGCGGCATGCACGAGCTGTGGAGCGGGGTACTGCCCCGCCAGGTCTTCGCGGACCCGCCGCCCGCCGCGTACGAGGAGACCTACGCCGAGCATCTGCGCGCGCTCGTCGCCCGGCACGCGGACGAACTGGCCGCGGTGATCGTCGAGCCGGTGGTGCAGGGCGCGGGCGGGATGCGGTTCCACTCCCCCGCCTATCTGCGGGTGCTGCGCGAGGCGTGCGACGCGCACGACGTACTGCTGGTGTTCGACGAGATCGCGACCGGCTTCGGCCGCACCGGCGCGCTGTTCGCCGCCGGGCACGCGGCCGTGACGCCGGACGTGATGTGCGTGGGCAAGGCGCTGACCGGCGGCTATCTGACGATGGCGGCGGCTCTGTGCACGTCCCGGGTGGCGGACGGCATCTCACGGGGCGAGGTGCCGGTGCTGGCCCACGGCCCGACGTTCATGGGCAATCCGCTGGCCGCGGCCGTCGCCTGCGCGTCGATCGAGCTGCTGCTCGGCCAGGACTGGCGTGCCGAGGTCAAGCGGATCGAGTCGGGGCTGCGCGAAGGGCTGACGCCCGTGGCCGGGCTGCCGGGCGTCACGGACGTGCGCGTGCTCGGTGCGATCGGCGTGGTGCAGCTGGACCGCGCGGTGGACATGCGGGCCGCCACCGCCGCGGCGGTGCGCGAGGGCGTGTGGCTGCGGCCGTTCCGTGATCTGATCTACACCATGCCGCCGTACGTCACCAGTGACGCGGACGTGGCACGTATCGCCCGCGCGGTGTGCGCGGCGGCGCGGGAGGGATGAGATGCCGGTACTGGTGATCACGGGCACGGGCACGGAGGTCGGCAAGACGGTGGTGACCGCCGCCGTGGCCGCGACCGCGCTGGCCGCCGGCCGGTCGGTGGCCGTGCTGAAGGCCGCACAGACCGGTGTACGGCCGGACGAGCCCGGCGACGCCGAGGAGGTCGCACGGCTGGCCGGTGCGGTGACCGCGGCGGAACTCGCCCGGTACCCGGAGCCGTTGGCGCCGGCGACGGCGGCCCGCCGGGCCGGGCGGGCGCCGGTTCACCCGGAGGAGGTGGCCGAGACCGCGGCCAAGCTGGCCACCGAGCACGACCTGGTGCTGGTGGAGGGGGCGGGCGGACTGCTGGTGCGGTTCGACGCGGCGGGCGGCACGCTGGCGGATGCCGCCGTCCTGCTGCGGGCGCCGGTGCTGGTGGTCGCGGCGGCGGGCCTGGGCACCCTGAACACCACCGAGCTGACGACGCGTGAGCTGCGGCGCCGGGGGCTGGAGGTGGCCGGTGTCGCCATCGGCAGCTGGCCGTCCGCGGCGGACCTGGCCTCGCGCTGCAACCTCGCCGACCTGCCGGACGTCGCCGGGGCACCGTTGCTCGGCGCGGTACCCGACGGGGCCGGTGCCCTGGCTCCGGAGGCGTTCCGCGCGGCGGCACCGCACTGGCTGGCGCCCCGTCTGGAGGGGACCTGGGACGCGGAGGCGTTCCGGGTGCGGCAGGCGCCCTGAGAGGCGCGCCGGGGCGCCTCCCGGCGGGGGCCGTCGTGCACCCGCCCGGCGCGTCCGGGAAGGGCACCCCGGCGGCCGTCGGCGGGTCCCGTCGACCGGAGCGGACGCGGCTGTACGCGCCCGGCAACGGTTGCGGACCGGGGAAACCGATGCGGGGGCCGAACGGCGGAGCGTGGCCGGGGGTGCGGTGGCGCCGGGCGGGGGACAATCGCGGTAAGGCGCCATCCGGCGAGGGAGGTCCCATGCCGTTCCGTTCCGACCGCTCCGTCCGTACGGCCCGTTCCGGCACGGTGCCGCACGACGCCGTGCACCACCCGGTGTTCGCCCGCTACTACGCCCGGTTCAGCGCCGGCGCCGAGAGGCGGATGGGCCTGGGCGCGCTGCGCGACCGGATGCTGGCCGGGCTGTCCGGCCGGGTGATCGAGATCGGCGCGGGCAACGGTCTGAACTTCGCGCACTACCCGAGCGCCGTCTCCGAGGTCGTCGCCATCGAACCGGAGCGGTATCTGCGGCAGTTGGCCGTGGAGGCGGCGCTGCGCTCGGAGGTGCCGGTGGACGTGGCGCCGGGCGCGGCCGAGGCACTGCCGGTCAAGAGCGAGGCGTTCGACGCGGCCGTGCTGTCGCTGGTGCTGTGCAGCGTCCGCGATGTGCCGCGGGCCCTCGGCGAGCTGCAGCGGGTGCTGCGGCCGGGCGGTCAGGTGCGGTTCCTGGAGCACGGCCGGGGCGGTGGCCGGGTGATGACCTTCACCCAGCGGGCCATGGACCGGACGGTGTGGCCCGCGCTCTCCGGCGGCTGCCATGTCTCCCGGGAACCGGTCGCCGCGCTGCGGGCCGCCGGGTTCACGCTGGGCCCCTACCGGCGGCTGCTGGTGCCGGAGCACGGGCCGCCGCTGCCCAGCTCGTACTGCGCGCTGGGGACGGCCTGGCGGCCGGTCCAGTGACGGCGGGGCCCGGGGGCACGGAAGCACTGCGCATCAGGATCAGCGGGTCATCCGCACCAGGCGCGCAGCTCCCGGGCGATGTCGTGGACCGAGGCCTCGCCGCTCTTGACCAGCCGGGCCAGATCGCGGACCTGCTCGGGCGAGGTGGCGACCTTCAGGCCGCTGCCGACCAGATAGGCGTAGGCGACCGCGGAGGCGAACAGCGCGTTGGAGCGCTCCAGCGCGGGCACGTGGATCAGCAGCTGGAGCAGTGCGGCGGCGCGGGCGTGCGGGCTGTCGTAGACGGGGACGTCGAGTATCTCGGCCTGGTGGCGGGCGACGGCGGCGACCAGCGCACCCCAGTCGGTGACCTGGGGGTCTCCCGGGGTTCGCTGCTCGGCGAGCAGCAGCAGCCAGGCCAGATCGATGCGCAGCGGGCTCAAAGGTCAGCGACGGCCCTCGCCGGCCTCTTCGGCGAACACCTTCTCGTACTGCTGCATGAAGTCGGCGGCGGCCTCCACGAACGTCCGGCCGACCTCGCCGGTGTCCTGCCGGACCAGCTCCTCGATGTAGCGGTTGACGCTCATCCCGCGGGCCAGGGCGCGCTCGCGGGCCGCTCGGGCCGTGCCCTCGTCCACCCGCACGTTCAGCTGGGTCTTCGCCATACTCCGAAGCTAGCGCCGGAACGCTAGCACCGGCAAGGGCGGGCGGCAGGGACGTCACCGTGAGTGGCCCCGGCGTCCGTACGGCTGTCCCCGTACCGCTGCCCCCGTACGGCGGCTGCGCCTGGACGGCGCCGCGACACCCGGGACGGATACCCGGTGTGGGACGGGTCACAGTACCCTCGGGCCCAGGCAGTCACCCTGCGAGGCACGCGTCAGGAGGCCGTCGTGTCCCCACTCCCCGCCGAGCACGCGGCCGCGCCGGCACCGGGCGGCGACCTGATCGCGGCCCGCGCCCGCGGGCTGACCAAGGCCTACGGTGCGGGCGAGGCGACGGTGCTCGCGCTGGACGCGGTGGACGTGGACATCGCCCGCGGGCGGTTCACGGCGGTGATGGGACCGTCCGGTTCCGGGAAGTCCACGCTGATGCACTGTCTGGCGGGGCTGGACACGGTGTCGGCCGGACAGGTGTGGCTGGGCGGCACCGAGATCACCGGGCTGCGGGACCGCGAGCTGACCCGGCTGCGCCGGGACCGGGTCGGGTTCATGTTCCAGTCGTTCAACCTGGTCCCCACGCTGAACGCGCTGGAGAACATCACCCTGCCGATGAACATCGCGGGCCGGCGGCCGGACGCCCGCTGGCTGGACCAGGTCGTCGACACCCTGGGCCTGCGCGACCGGCTGCGGCACCGGCCGGCCCAGCTCTCCGGCGGACAGCAGCAGCGGGTGGCCTGTGCCCGGGCGCTGGTCTCCCGGCCCGAGCTGATCTTCGCGGACGAGCCGACCGGGAACCTGGACTCGCGCGCGGGGGCGGAACTGCTCGGCTTCCTGCGGGAGGCGGTCGACGCGCTCGGCCAGACCGTCGTCATGGTCACCCATGACCCGGGCGCCGCCGCCCGTTCCGACCTGGTGCTCTTCCTCGCCGACGGCCGCATCGTCGACACGCACGAGCACCCCACGGCGGAGGCGGTGCTGGACCGGATGCGTCTGTTCGCCGGCCCCGCCGCCGGCCCGACGGGCCCGCCCGCGGACCGTGCCGCCCCACCCGCCCCCGGGCCGCCCGGGTCACCGGGCGAGGACTGACGCCGTGCTCAAGGCGACGTTGCGGAGCTTTCTCGCGCACAAGGGGCGGTTGCTGCTCTCGGCGCTGGCCGTGGTGCTGTCGGTGGCATTCGTCACCGGCAGCCTGATCTTCTCCGACACACTGAGCCGGACCTTCGACCGGCTGTTCGCCTCGACGGCCGCGGACGTCACCGTCAGCCCCCGGACCGGACTGGCCGAGGCGGTCCCGTCGGGCCGTACGGCCACCCTCCCGGCAGCGCTGGCGCAGCGCGTGGCCGGGATCGAGGGGGTCGCCGCGGTGCGTGCCGAGGCAGAGGTCCAGAACATCACGGTCGTCGACGACGCCGACGCGTCGGTGAGCCCCACCACCGGCGCGCCGACGATCGGCACGGCCTGGCAGCCGACCGAACGCAGCCCGGTCGAGCTGACCTCCGGCCATCCGCCGCGCGGGACCGGTCAGGCGGTGCTGGACGCGGAGACCGCGGACCGCGCGGACGTGTCCGTCGGCGACGTCCTCACCGTCGTCGCCCCGCCGGGTTCCTTCCGGGTCGAGGTGGTCGGCATCGCGACGTTCACCACCACCAACCCCGGCGCGGCGCTGCTGTTCCTGGATCCACCGGCCGCGCGGACCATGCTGCTGGGCGATGCCGGGGCGGCCACCGCCCTCGCGGTGACGGGCACGGAGGCCGTGAGCGACGAGGTGCTCAAGCAGCGCGTCGAAACCGCTCTGGGCGCGGGCGCCTACGAGTACCGCACCGCCGCCGAGCAGGCACAGTCCGACGTCGAGCAGCTCGGTGGGTTCCTGGACGTCCTCAAGTACGTGATGCTCGGGTTCGCCGGCGTCGCCGTGCTCGTGGGCATCTTCCTGATCGTCAACACCTTCTCCATGCTGATCGCGCAGCGCACCCGGGAGCTGGGGCTGCTGCGGGCACTGGGTGCGGACCGGCGCCAGGTGCGCCGCTCGGTGCTCACCGAGGCACTGCTGACGGGCCTGGTCGGCGCCACGCTCGGGCTGGCCGCGGGCATCGGCCTGGCGGCGGGGCTGATCGAACTGCTGAACGTCATCGGCATGAACATCAGCGCCGCCGAGATGGTGATCGGCTGGGTGACCCCGGTCGCCGCGTACGCCGTCGGCCTCGGCGTGACCTTCGTCGCCGCCTATCTCCCGGCCCGCCGCGCGGCGGCCGTCTCACCGATGGCGGCCCTGGCCGCGGCCGAGGTGGCCGACGTGGGCCGGCCACTGCACGTGCGGGCCGTGGTGGGCTCCGTGGTCGGGGCGGGCGGTGCGGCGGCGCTGGCCGGGTGCGTGGCGTCGGAGGAGACCGCCTCGGCGGCGTCGCTGCTGGGGCTCGGCGTCGGGCTGACCCTGGTGGCGACGGTGATCGGGGGCCCGCTGCTGGTCCGGCCGGTGATCCGGGTGCTGGGCGGGGCATTCCCGGCGCTGTTCGGTGCGGTGGGCCGGATGAGCCGGCGCAACGCCCTGCGCAATCCGCGGCGTACCGGCGCGACCGCCGCCGCGCTGATGGTGGGGCTGGCACTGGTCGGCGGCATGTCGGTGGCCAGCGCCTCCATCACGGAGTCCTTCGACCGGCGGATCGACCGGACGCTGGGCGCGGACTTCGGCGTGCAGAGCGGACGGTTCGTGCCGTTCCCGTCGGAGATCACCGAGCAGGTGCGCGACACACCGGGCGCCGGGCTGGTGGTGAGGGCGCGGTTCGCGCCGGTGGCGGTGCGGCTGCCGGACGGGCAGCGCGTGGAGACCACGGCCGCGGCCTACGATCCGCGCCTCGACGAGGTCGCCAACATCACCTATGCGCGCGGCGACACGGCGGCGGCGCTGGCGCCCGGGCGGCTGGCCATGGACGCGGACTTCGCGCGGGAGCACGGGGTGCGGCCCGGCACCGTGCTGCCCGTCGAGTTCCAGGGCGGGCGCTCCGCCGAGCTGACCGTCGGTGCACTCACCGACCTGGACACGGCCGAGGGGTTCGGCACCCGGGGCGGGCTGTTCTTCGGGATGACGACGCTGGAACGGTACGCGCCGGGCGGCCAGGAGTCCGCCCTGTACGTCAACGCCGCCCCGGGCACGGGTGACGACGAGCTGCGCGCCGCCCTGGAGCGGACGCTCCAGCCGTATCCGCAGGTGCAGGTGCGGGACCTCGCGGACTACAAGCAACTGGTGCGCGACCAGATCGTCGTGCTGCTCTATCTGGTGTACGCGCTGCTGGGGCTGGCGATCGCGATCGCGGTGCTCGGCGTGGTCAACACGCTCGCGCTGTCGGTGGTGGAGCGGACCAGGGAGATCGGGCTGCTGCGGGCGATCGGGCTCTCGCGGCGGCAGCTGCGGCGGATGATCCGGCTGGAGTCGGTGGTGATCGCCGTGTTCGGTGCGGTGCTGGGGCTCGCCCTGGGGCTGGTGTGGGGCGTGTGCACCCAGCAGGTGCTCGCGCTGCAGGGCATGACGGCGCTGGCGATCCCCTGGGGCACGGTCGCCGCGGTCGTGGTCGGCTCGGCGGTGATCGGCGTGGTGGCGGCCGTGCTTCCGGCGTTGCGCGCCTCGCGCATGAACGTCCTGGAAGCCATCGCGCACGAGTGATCGAGCACCTCGGCGCCGCTGCCGGAAGGTACGACGGGCCGCGCAGACCCAACTCCTTAACGAGAAGACTTTCGCGTTATCAGTATGCGGTGCTACATTGGGACCACTAACGCGAAGTCCCTCGCGTTAGTGGTTACCGAAAGGACCGGCCATGACCAGCCGTACCGCCGACGCCGCCGTGCGCGCCGCCGCCCAGCAGACCTTCCGCGACCACCTCGACCACCTGTCGTCCGGGCGGATCGAGGAGTGGGTGGAGCTGTTCACCGAGGACGGTGTGCTGGAGTTCCCCTACGGACCCGCCGGCTTCCCCCCGTCCGTCACGGGGAAGGCCGAACTCCTCGCGTACATGCAGAACTTCCCCCGGCACTTCGACGTGGAGTTCACCGGCCCGCGGTTCCACGAGACGCTCGACCCGGCCCTCGTCGTCGCCGAGTTCTCCAGTGTCGGTACGGCGATCAGCACCGGCCGGCCCTACCACCAGCGGTACATCTCCGTCGTGGAGACGAGGGACGGGAGGATCAGCCGTTACGTCGACTTCTGGAACCCGCTGGTGGCCGCCGAGTCGCTGGGTGAGGACACCCAGGGCGTCTACACCACGTTCCGGGCCGACGTGCCGTGACAACTAAGCTCGGGGACCATGTCCGACCCCCGCCCCGCCCGCCGCCCCGGTGGCCGAACCGCCCGGATCCGCGCCGACGTCCACCGGGCCGTGGACGAGCTGCTGCGCGAGCAGCCGGCGACCGAGCTGACGATCGCCCGGATCGCCGAACGCTCCGGCGTGCACCTCGGCACCCTCTACCGGCGCTGGGGCAGCGCGGACGGCATCCTCGTGGACGTGGTCGGCGAGCGCCTCACAGCACGCTCGCCCGTGCCCGACACCGGCGACTTCAGCCGTGACATGGAGACCTACGCCCGGGAGGCCGCCGAGGACCTCTCGGGCCCCGAGGGCATCCTCTTCCTGCGCGCCCTCGTCGCGGTCCGCCTCGGCAACGACACCGAGGACGATCTGCCTCCCACGCTCGCCCACCGTTTCGACGAGATGCAGGCCATGCTCGACCGTGCCGCCGCGCGGGGAGTCGACGTGCCGAGCGCACAGGACGTCTTCGAGATCATCATCGCGCCCCTCGTGGCGGGCCTCCTCTTCGGCACCGAACCCAGCGGCCCCGACGCGACCGCCCGCCTCGTCGACCGCCTGCACCGGCTCACCGGGCACCGGGCCGTCGGCTGATCCGGGGCGGGCTGCCCGGGTCGTCGTCCGGATACCGGAATTCCCCCTGCCCGCGCACCCCGCGTGATGGGATCACCGCATGACTGATCCGCGGATCCGCACCGCCGCACCCGAGGACCTGGACGACGTGCTGGCCTTCTGGAAGACGGCCGCGGAAGGCACCAGCATCAGCGACGACCGGGACGGGGTGGAACGGCTGGTCGCCCGGGACCCCGAGGCGCTGCTGCTCGCCGTGCGCGGCAGCGAGCTGGTCGGCACGGTGATCGCCGGCTTCGACGGCTGGCGCTGCCATCTGTACCGGCTGGCGGTGCACCCGGACCACCGCCGGCAGGGCGTCGCCGCCGCGCTGCTCGCCGCCGCCGAGGAACGGTTCGTCCGGCTCGGCGGGCGGCGCGCGGACGCGATGGTGCTGGTGCACAACACGTCGGCGCAGCACGCCTGGCGCTCCTCGGGGTACACGCCCGAGGAGCGGTGGCGGCGCTGGGTGAGGCCGCTGACCGACGGCTGAGCAGCCGCCGCGGCGAATCCTCCGGGGCGCGACAGCGAGCGGTCCGCACCGGTCTGGCCGATCATGGGACGGAGGTGACGCCATGACCGAAGTGCTCCTGCTGCTGGTGGCGATCCTGCTGTCGCTGACCTGCGGTGCCTTCGTCGCGGCGGAGTTCTCCCTGACCACGGTGGAGCGCGGCGAACTGGAGCGGGCCGCGGCGCGCGGCGACCGGGGCGCGGCCGGTGCCCTGAAGGCGGTACGGAACCTGACGTTCGAGCTGTCCGGGGCACAGCTGGGCATCACCGTGACCAATCTGGTCGTCGGCATGCTCGCCGAGCCCTCGATCGCCCGGCTGATCGCGGGCCCGCTGCGCGACCTGGGGGTGTCCGGATCGGCGGCCTCGTCGCTGGCGCTGGTACTGGGCACGGCCATGTCCACGGTGGTCCTGATGGTGGTCGGCGAGCTCGTGCCGAAGAACTGGGCGATCTCCTCGCCGCTTGCCGTGGCCCGGCGGGTGGGCACCCCCATGCGTTGGTTCAGTGCCGTCTTCCGCCCCTTCATCACCCATCTGAACAACACCGCCAACCGCATCGTGCGCAGGTTCGGCGTGGAACCCGCCGAGGAGCTGGCGTCCGCGCGAGGGCCCCAGGAGCTGGCGGCGCTGGCCCGGCACTCCGCCAAGGAGGGCGCGCTGGAGGCGGACACCGCCGAACTCTTCGTCCGGACGCTCAACCTCGCCGACCTGACCGCGGAGAACGTGATGACGCCGAGGGTGCAGGTCATCGCCCTGGAGGACCGGGCGACCTGCGAGGACGTGGCGAACGCGACCCGGGCGACCGGGCTGTCCCGGTTCCCCGTCTACCGGGAGAGCCTGGACGTGGTGGTGGGCACCGCGCACATCAAGGACGTGCTGGCCGTGCCGGCCGAACGCAGGCCCCGGGTCCTGGTCTCCGAGCTGCTGCGCGAGCCGCTGCTGGTACCGGAGTCGCTCACCGTGGACCGGCTCCTCGACCGGCTCTCCGGACGGCGCACGATGGCGGTCGTGATCGACGAGTACGGCGGGATGGCCGGCGTGGCGACGCTGGAGGACATCGTCGAGGAGGTCGTCGGCGAGGTACGGGACGAGCACGACCCGCACGAGACACCCGAGCTGGACCCGGCCGGCACGGACGAGCAGGGCCACGCCCTGTACTGGGCCGACGGTGCGGCACGGGTGGACCGGCTCGCCCGGTTGGGACTGCGGGTGCCTCAGGGGCCGTACGAGACGCTCGCCGGTCTGGTCGCCACCGGGCTGGGGCGGATTCCGGAGGTCGGCGACACCGTGGAGGTGGCGGGCTGGCGGCTGGACGTGGTGGACGCGACGGGCCGCCGGGCCGCCCGGGTGCTGCTGCACGCGCCGCTCGACGACGAACGGCGCGGTGCCGGGGAGGAGGGGAGGGGGCGATGATCGCCGTACAGCTGCTGACCGGTCTGGCGATGCTGGTCCTGAACGCGTTCTTCGTGGGCGCCGAGTTCGCGCTGATCTCGGTGCGGCGCAGCCAGGTGGAGCCGTACGCCGAGGAGGGCGACCGGCGGGCCGGGAGCGTGCTGTGGGGGCTGAAGCACGTGTCCGCCCTGATGGCGGCGGCCCAGCTCGGCATCACCCTGACCACCCTGGTGCTGGGCATCGTCGCGGAACCGGCGATCGCCCACCTGTTGGAGCCGGTCTTCCATGCGCTGGGGGTGCCGTCCGGTGCGGGACACGTGGTGTCGTTCGTGATCGCGCTGTCGCTCGCCACGTATCTGCACATGCTGCTGGGCGAGATGGTTCCGAAGAACATCGCGGTGGCGGAGCCGGTGCGCAGCGCGCTGCTGCTCGGCCCGCCGCTGGTGGCGCTGGCGCGCGCGCTGCGGCCGGTCATCTTCACCATCAACGCCTTCGCCAACGGCCTGCTCAGGCTGCTGCGGGTGGAGACCAGGGACGAGGTCGCGGCGACGTTCACGGACCGGCAGCTGGCCGAGATCGTGAAGGACGCGAGCGAGGCGGGCCTCATCGACGACCGGGCCCAGGAGCGGCTGCACGACGCGCTGGAACTGGGTCGGCGCCCGGTGCGGGACGTGGTGCTGCCGCTGGAGCGCGTCGTGCACGCGCGCGTGGGCATCACGCCGGAGCAGCTGGAGCGGCTGTCGGCGGAGTCCGGGTTCTCCCGCTTCCCGGTGGTGGACGACGGACGGCGGATCGTCGGCTATCTGCACGTCAAGGACGCCCTGGACGCCTCGCCGCGCGATGTGGCGTTCCGGCTGCGCGACATGCGGCCCATCGCCAGGGTGCGGGAGGGCACTCCGCTGGACGACGTGCTGACGGCGATGCGCGGCAGCCGTACGCATCTGGCGGCCGTGCTCGGCACGGACGGGCGGCTGGCGGGCCTGGTGACGATGGAGGACGTGCTGCAGGAGCTGTTCGGGCAGCGCACCTGAGGCACCGGCGCGGGCAGAGGTGGGCCTCCGCGGTGCGCCGGAGGGCGACAGACCGGGGGGTATGTGCAGGCGCTACCATTTCTGTCGCCATGCAGACGAACCCCACCCACACCAGCCTGGTCGCGGTCGGCGACTCGTTCACCGAGGGCATGTCCGACCGGCTGCCCGACGGCTCCTACCGGGGCTGGGCCGACCTCCTCGCCGGCCGGATGGCCGCCCGTACCCCCGGATTCCGGTACGCCAACCTCGCGGTGCGCGGAAAGCTGATCGGACAGATCGTCGACGAGCAGGTCGACACGGCGGCGGCCATGGGTGCGGATGTGATCACTCTGGTCGGCGGGCTCAACGACACGCTGCGGCCCAAGTGCGACATGGGGCGGGTACGGGGGCTGCTGACCGAGGCCGTGGAGCGGCTCGCCCCCGGCTGCGAACAGCTGGTGCTGATGCGCAGCCCCGGCCGCCGGGGCCCGGTGCTGGAGCGGTTCCGGCCGCGCATGGAGGCGCTGTTCGCCTGCATCGACGAGCTCGCGGAGCGGCACGGCGCCGTGGTGGTCGACCTGTACGGCGCGCCGTCGCTGGGCGACCCGCGGCTGTGGGACGTGGACCGGCTGCACCTGACCGCCGAGGGCCACCGCCGGGTGGCGGAGGCGGTGTGGCAGGCGCTCGGCTACGAGGCGGAGGACCCCCGGTGGCGCACCCCCCTGCCGGCGGCGCTGCCGCCCGGGTGGGCCGTGCGGCGGGCCGCGGATCTGCGGTTCGCGCAGCGGCATCTGCTGCCGTGGATCGGCCGGCGGCTGACCGGCCGCTCGTCCGGCGACGGGCTGCCCGCGAAGCGGCCGGAGCTGCTGCCGTACGAGGGCTGACAGGCCGCGAGAAGTGCCGCCGGGGGCGAACGGGTGACGGGGGCGTTTCCCGGCGTTTCCCGGCGTTTCCCGCCGGTGGCCGCCGTCGTTGAGCCGTGCATGATCAAGAAGCTCGCCTGTGTCTCCGTCCTCGCCGCCGCTGCGCTGGCGTCCGCCCCCGCGGCCCAGGCCGCTCCGGCCGCCGTACCGGACCCGGGCCCGGCCCGGGGCGTTCCCGGGGCACCGTTCCTGCAGGGCCTCCTCGGGTCGCTCGAGGTCGGCCATCCGGTCGCCTCCCCGCGGTCGCTGCTCCCCACGGGCGTCCTCGGCCGGTGAGGCCGCCCCGGTGACGCATGCTGTCGCCGCAGGTCGGGGGGCGTCCCGGCGGCGCTCCCCGGCTCGTGTGCACCTTCCGGGGCGGGCGCGGACGCCGGGTAGACTCCGTGCACGTGACTTCCGCTCCCGCCAAGCCCCGCATCCCGAACGTCCTCGCCGGACGGTACGCCTCCGCCGAGCTCGCCACGCTCTGGTCCCCCGAGCAGAAGGTGAGGCTGGAGCGGCAGCTCTGGCTCGCCGTGCTGCGGGCCCAGCAGGACCTCGGCATCGAGGTGCCCGCCGCGGCGATCGCCGCCTACGAGGGTGTGCTCGACCAGGTCGACCTGGCCTCGATCGCCGAGCGTGAGAGGGTCACGCGGCACGACGTGAAGGCGCGGATCGAGGAGTTCAACGAGCTCGCCGGGCACGAGCACGTGCACAAGGGCATGACCTCCCGTGACCTGACCGAGAACGTCGAGCAGCTGCAGATCCGGCTCTCGCTGGAGCTGATGCGCGACCGCACGGTGGCCGTCCTGGCCCGGCTGGGCCGGCTGGCCGGGGAGTACGGCGAGCTGGTGATGGCCGGACGCTCGCACAACGTGGCCGCACAGGCCACGACCCTGGGCAAGCGATTCGCCACCGCCGCCGACGAGCTGCTGGTCGCCCACGGCCGGCTGGAGGAGCTGCTCGGCCGCTACCCGCTGCGCGGTGTCAAGGGCCCGGTCGGCACCGCCCAGGACATGCTGGACCTGCTCGGCGGCGACGCGGGCCGGCTCGCCGAGCTGGAGCGCCGGATCGCCGCCCACCTGGGCTTCTCCCAGGCCTTCACGTCGGTCGGCCAGGTCTACCCGCGCTCCCTGGACTACGAGGTGGTGACCGCGCTGGTGCAGCTCGCGGCGGCGCCGTCCTCGCTGGCGAGGACGGTCCGGCTGATGGCCGGGCACGAGCTGGTGACCGAGGGCTTCAAGCCCGGCCAGGTCGGCTCCTCGGCGATGCCGCACAAGATGAACACCCGCTCCTGCGAGCGCGTGAACGGCCTGATGGTGATCCTGCGCGGCTACGCCTCGATGACGGGTGAGCTGGCGGGCGACCAGTGGAACGAGGGCGACGTGTCGTGCTCGGTGGTGCGCCGGGTGGCGCTGCCGGACGCGTTCTTCGCGCTGGACGGTCTGCTGGAGACGTTCCTGACCGTCCTCGACGAGTTCGGCGCCTTCCCGGCCGTCGTGGCCCGTGAGCTGGACCGCTACCTCCCCTTCCTCGCCACCACCAAGGTGCTGATGGGCGCGGTGCGCGCGGGCGTGGGACGCGAGGTCGCCCACGAGGCGATCAAGGAGAACGCGGTGGCGTGCGCGCTGGCCATGCGCGAGCAGGGTGCCGAGCGCAACGAGCTGCTGGACCGGCTCGCCGCGGACGAGCGGATCCCGCTGGACCGTGCGCAGCTGGCCGAGCTGATGGCGGACAAGCTCTCCTTCACCGGTGCCGCCGCCGACCAGGTGGCCGCCGTCACCGGGCGCATCGAGGAGATCGTCAAGCAGTACCCCCGGGCCGCGGGCTACACGCCCGGCGCGATCCTCTGACACCCGGCCGCCCCTCCCCATGGCGCGCTTCACCCCGGCGGAGCTGGAGGCCGCCCGCGACCGTCTGGTACCCGACGTGGCCGCGGACGGGCTCCGCGTGCTCTTCTGCGGCATCAACCCCGGGCTGACGACGGCTGTGACGGGGCACCACTTCGCCCGCCCCGGCAACCGCTTCTGGCCGGTGCTCCACCGGTCCGGCTTCACCCCACGGCTGCTGAGGCCGGACGAGCAGCGGGAGCTGTTGTCCCACGGGCTCGGCATCACCAATGTCGTGGCCCGGGCGACCGCGCGGGCGGACGAGCTGTCCGCCGAGGAGTACCGGGAGGGCGGCCGGCTGCTGGCGCTGAAGGTGGCGCGGCTGCGGCCCCGTTGGCTGGCCGTGGTGGGGGTGACCGCCTACCGGGCGGCGTTCGGCGAGCGCAGGGCGCAGGTGGGCCCGCAGCAGCGGCGGATCGCGGACGCGCACGTGTGGGTACTGCCCAACCCCAGTGGGCTGAACGCCCATTGGACCGTGCGGACGATGGCGGAGGAGTTCGCCCGGCTGCGGGCCGCGGCGGAGGGGTAGGCGGGCGGGTGCCCGGGGTCGGACACCCGCCGTTCAGGCATCCTGGCGGTGCAGCCGCCGGGCGCCGGCTAGCACGGCGGCCGTGGCCCACAGCGCGGTCACCGCCGGCCCCGACCAGGGACCCGGCGGCCCGTCGTGGGACCGGTGCAGCACCGCCTGCCCCGCCCGGTCCGGCAGGAAGCCGGTCGCGCTTCCGGCGATGTCCCCGATCACGAACGGGACCACGAGCAGCAACGGGATCAGCAGGGAGAGGGTGGCCACCCCGCTGCGGAACAGCGCGGTGAGGCCGGCTGCGAGCACGGCCATCAGCATGAAGTAGATCCCGCAGCCCACCACGGCGCGCGTCTGTTCCCCGGCGGTGAGCCCGCCCGCAGCGGAGCCCAGGCCCGCGCGGGCCGCCCACAGCGCGACCGCGGCCGTGACCAGCCCCACCGCGAGGGTGGCCGCGGCGACGACCGTGAGCTTCGCCGCGAACCACCGCGCGCGCTGCGGCACCGCGGCCAGCGAGACCCGGATCGCGCCCCCGTGGTACTCGCAGGACACGGCCATGGCGCCGAAGGTGACCGCGGCGATCTGCCCGGGCACGACGCCCGACAGGGCGGTGAACAGCGGGTCGAACTCCGGGTCCGAGGTGTCGGAGAGCCCGGCGAGCGCCGAGAACCCGGTGGTGACGGCGAACAGCGCCAGCAGCGCACCGCACAGCGACCGCAGGGTCCGGATCCTGATCCACTCGGCGCGGAGAACGGGTGTGAAGGACATGGTCAGGCCTCCTGCGGCGGTGCGGTGAACTCGGTCTCGGCCGCCGTCAGGCCGAGGTAGGCCTGCTCCAGCGTGCCCTCCTCCGCGGCCAGTTCGAGGAGCGGTACCCCTGCGGTGGCGGCGAGGCGCCCGATGTCGTCCACGCGCGCGTCGTACACGGTCCAGTGCCCGTCCTCGTGCTCCACGGCGTGGTGGCCGTGCCGGGCGAGGGCGCCCTTGAGGGCGGCGTCGTCGGTGGTCCGGATTCGGACGCGCGCCCGCACGTGCGCATGGATGAAGTCCGGCAGCGGGGTGTCGGCGAGCAGCCGTCCCCTGCCGAGGACGACGAGGTGGTCGGCGAAGGACGCGGTCTCGGACATCAGATGGCTGGAGACCAGGACGGTGCGCCCCTCGGCGGCGAGCCGGCGGAGCAGCTCCCGGATCCAGATGATGCCTTGCGGGTCGAGCCCGTTGGACGGTTCGTCCAGCATGACCACCTCCGGGTCGCCGAGCAGGGCGGCGGCGATACCGAGCCGCTGGCGCATGCCGAGGGAGTACGTCTGCACCCGGCGGCGGGCCACGGCCGCGATGCCGGTCTCCTCGAGGACCTCGTCCACGCGGCGCTGCGGGATGCGGTTGCCGGCCGCCAGGGCGCGCAGATGATCGCGGGCCGTGCGCGACCCGTGGGCGGCCTGCGCGTCGAGCAGCGCGCCGACGTGCCGCAGCGGCTCCTGCAGGGCGGAGTAGACGCGTCCGCCGACGGTGGCGGTCCCGGAGGTCGGCCGGTCCAGGCCGAGCACCAGCCGCATGGTGGTGGACTTGCCGGCGCCGTTGGGTCCGAGGAAGCCGGTGACGCGGCCGGGTTGCACGGTGAAGGTGAGGTCGTCGACGGCGCGTCGGTGGCCGTACTCCTTGGTGAGGGCGTGGACGTCGATGCTGGTCATGGCAGCAGCGTGCCGGGGCGTACCGGGGCGGGGCCTCCCCCGCCGGTGGAGATCGTCTCCCCTGTGCGGGGGAGGCCCGCTGTCGGTGGCCGCTGGCACGATGGCGTCATGGTCCGCTTGCTGCGCCCGCTGGTCCGGGGGACGACATACACACGGCTGCTGCATCTGTGGGTGCCGATGCTGTTCGTGAGCGTGTGGGCGCTCGTCGACGACACCAGACTGTGGGTGCCCGCGGTGGTCCTGGTCGCCATGGGGCTGCTCCCGGCGGTGCGTACCGGCGAGGGCGTGCAGGCGCGGCTGCTGCTCACACCCGGCGAGGACGATCCGGCGTACTCGGTGGCCCCGTCGGCGGGCCTGCGGGACCGGCTGCGCACGGTGGGGTGGCTGCAGGTGCGGCTGCTGCTCGGTGGGGCCACCGCGTACGCCTGCGTATGGCTGCCGGTGGTCACCGTCCAGCTGGTGCGGCTGGCACTGGGCCACCCCGGCGGCGGTGGGCCGATCCCGTCCGGAGTGGAGCCCCACTGGGGGTACGGGCTGCTCGCCCCGCTCCCCCTCCTCGCTCTGTACGGCGCCGTGGTGGGCCTCGGTCTCCTGGTGACGGCGGCGGCCCGGGCGTTCCTCGGCCCTTCCGCCGCCGAGCGCCTCGAGGCCCTCGAGGAACGCACCGAGCAGTTGCTGGAACGCAACCGCATCGCCCGCGAGTTGCACGACTCCATCGGTCACGCGCTGACGGTGGCCGTCGTCCAGGCCGGGGCCGCCCGCGCGGCGAACAGCCCCGAGTTCACCGACCGGGCGCTGACCGCGATCGAGGAGACCGGCCGGTCCGCGCTGGAGGACCTGGAGCGGGTGCTCGGCGTGCTGCGCGAGGCGGAGCGGCCGATGGGCAGCCGGCCGACGCTGGCGGACGCCGACCGGCTGCTGGAGTCCGCCCGGTCCTCGGGCGCGAAGGTCGACACCGAGGTCACCGGAGCGCTGGACAGCGTGCCCGGGCCGGTGTCCCGGGAGGGTTACCGCATTCTGCAGGAGTCGCTGACCAACGTGCTGCGGCACGCGGGCGCCGTCCCGGTGCGCGTCCGCATCGACGTGGCGGACGGCGTCCTGACCCTGGAGATACGCAATCCGCTCCCGGGGGCCGCACCCGCCGCGGGCCGCGGCACCGGTCTGCGCGGCATACGCGAGCGGGCCGCGCTGCTCGGCGGGCACGCCCGGACGGGGTGCGACGACGGGGACTGGCGGGTGCGTGTGATGCTGCCGTCGGGCTGATCAGGGACAGGCTCTAGGCTGGCCGGATGCCGGTCACCGTCCTTCTCGTCGACGACGAGCCCCTGGTACGCGCGGGTCTGCGGGCCGTGTTGGAGGCCCAGCCGGACATCGAGGTCGTCGGGGAGGCGGCCGACGGGGCGGCGGTCGTACCACTGGTGCGGCAGATGCGGCCCGACGTGGTGGCGATGGATGTGCGTATGCCGCTGCTGGACGGCATCGAGGCCACCCGCACCCTGCTGCGGACGGTGCCGGGGCCTCCGAAGATCCTCGTCGTGACGACGTTCGAGAACGACGAGTACGTGTACGAGGCGCTGCGCGCGGGTGCCGACGGGTTTCTGCTGAAGCGGGCCCGGCCGGCGGAGATCGTGCACGCGGTGCGGCTGGTGTCCGAGGGCGAGTCGCTGCTGTTCCCGGCGTCGGTGCGGCAACTGGCCGCGGAGTACGGGGACGGTGGCGGCAACCGCGCGGCGCGGGCGGCGCTGGAGCGGGCGCGGCTGACCGAGCGGGAGGGCGAGGTGCTCCGGCTGATGGCGCGGGGGATGTCGAACGCGGAGATCGCCGCCCGGCTGGTCGTGGGCACGGAGACGGTGAAGTCGCATGTCAGCGCCGTCCTGGCGAAACTTGGGGCGCGGGACCGGACTCAGGCGGTGATCGCGGCGTACGAGTCTGGGTTCGTGGCACCGGGCTGAGCGGGTGGTGCGGACCGGCGCTCGCCGGGCGGGCGGGCGGCGAGTACGATCCGGCCAACACGCGCACGAGCTGGGAGGACCGACAGTGGGGCGGCTGACGGGCGGGGATCCCTCGCTGCTGCGGAGGATCAACTCCGCGGTGGTGCTGCATGCGCTGCGATCCACGGACTGCGCGACGCTGACCGAGATCACCCGGGTCACGGGGCTGTCCCGGCCGACCGTCGAGGGCGTCGTGGAGCAGCTGGTCGAGGCCGGTCTGGTGGTGGAGAAGGCGGCCGAGGAGGGGGCGGCCCGGCGGCAGGGGCGGCCCGCACGGCGGTTCCGGTTCCGCGCGGAGGCGGGGCATCTGCTGGGCCTGGAGATCGGGCCGCACCGGGTCGCCGCGCTCCTGTCCGATCTGCACGGGCGGGTGGTCGGCGCGCAGGCCAAGGACGTCGACGAGACCGCGCCGGCCGACGAGCGCCTGGAGCGGCTGCGCACCGCGGTCGCCGAACTGCTGCGCCGGGCCGGTGTCGCCCGCGGCTCGCTGCGGGCCGTCGGCGCGGCCGTCCCGGGGATCGTGGACGCGGACGGCACGGTCCGGCTGGGCACCGCGCTGCCCGGCTGGACGGGGCTGCGGCTGGGCGAGCGGCTGGGCCGTTCCTTCAAGTGCCCGGTGCTGGTGGAGAACGACGCCAACGCGGCGGCGGTCGCCGAGCACTGGAAGGGGGCCGCCACCGGGTCCGACGACGTGGTGTTCGTGCTGGCCGGACTGAGCCCCGGGGCCGGTGCGCTGATCGGCGGGCGGCTGCACCGGGGGTTCGGCGGGGCGGCCGGCGAGATCGGTGCCCTGCATCTGCTGGGCCGGGGGGCGACACCGGAGACTCTGCTGTCGACCACCGACGAGCCCCTGCACCCGCTGGACGAGCAGGCGGTCGCCAAGGTGTTCGCCCAGGCCCGCGACGGCGACCAGGGGGCCCGCGCGGCCGTGGACCGCTTCATCCAGCGGCTGGTGCACGACGTGGCGGCGCTGGTGCTGGCCCTCGATCCCGAACTGGTCGTCATCGGCGGCTGGGCGGCCGGTCTGGACGGGGTCCTGGAGCCGCTGCGCGGTGAGCTGGCCCGCTACTGTCTGCGGCCGCCGAAGGTGACGCTGTCGCTGCTCGGCGAGGCGGCGGTGGCGACGGGCGCGCTGCGGCTGGCCCTCGACCATGTGGAGGAGCAGCTGTTCGCGGTGGAGGGCGCCACGGCGCGCCGCTGAGCGCTGCGCAGGAAGCCCCTCGGTATCGGGAAGGGCCCCGGTATCCGGAGGTTCCGCAGCAGCCGGAGTGCCGTGACCTGTCGTCGGTCCGCTGGTGCGGGGCCGTCGTGACTGGTCCACCCGGCGCGGCGCGGCCCCATGCCGGTCCGGCACCGCGCCCCGCCGGGGCGTCTCCCGGCCGCAGCCGGCTCCCCCGCGGCCTGCGGGTCAGGAGGCCTGGTTCTCCGGGTCGTGGTGGATCTCCACGTCGCCCGAGTCGCCGAAGGTCAGCCGGCAGGTGTCCGCCCGGTAGGTCGCGACGGACAGCGCCGCGGTGCGGTCGGCGGCGAGGTAGCGGGTGGTGACGACGAGGACGGGCGCTCCGGGCAGCCGGTCCAGTTCCTTTGCGTCGTCGGCGCGGGCGGAGCCGAGTTCCACGGCGTTCTCCTGGCGCTGCAGCGGAAGCCGCTGCAGCTCGCGCAGGACCGCACGCGCACGGGCCGCGCCGGACGGCACGTCGATCGCGGAGAGGTCGGGTACCGAGGCCGCGGGAACGTAGAGCAGCTCCGCCGCCACCGGCTGGCCGTGCGACATCCGGGAGCGGCGCACGGTGTGGACGGGCTCCTCGCGCCCGGTGCCCAGCTGCCCGGCGACGGCCGCGGGCGGGGCGGCCGGCATGCAGTCGAGGGGCTGCCAGGTGTCGTCGGCCTCGCCCGGCCAGGCCTGCCCGTGGGCACCGACGGCCACGCCCATGCGCGGCGGGGCGACGGTGGTGCCGACACCGCGGCGGCGCTGCAGCCGCCCCTCGAGTTCGAGCTGCTCCAGGGCCTGGCGGAGCGTGGCCCTGGCGACGCCGAAGCGCGCGGCGAGGTCACGCTCGTTGGGCAGGATCTCGCCCACCGAGAACTCCGCGTCCAGCGCCTCGCTGAGCACGGTCTTCAGATGCCAGTACTTCGGCTCCGGCACCGATTCCAGCTGCGTGGTCCCCACCCTGTCCTCCGCAATCGCCGTGATCCGGCGGCGTTTTCGCGCCCTTGTTTATTAAAGGTTGTTGCACTTCTCAGCGACGATAAGACGGCCCACACCCTTGGTCAAGACCAATCCTCGATCGGCCGGACGCGGTCCGGCCCCGGTGCGGCACAGCGTTCACGTGGCGTTCGCACAGGGCGGCAGGGGTGACGCGACGGCAAATCACCCGTCGCGGGCCGGGGGCTTCCGTGCACCGTCACGAAACCATGACCAAAGGTCTACCCGTCGGTAGCTTTTGCTGACACCCTGTCTACGCACACCTCCGTCACGCGTCCCAGAGGAGCTGCATGTCCACCACCGTCACCTTCCAGGTCACCACCGCGTCGGGCCCGCGGAGCCTGACCCTCGCCTATGCGCGCACCGGCCGCGGCGCACCGCTGCTGCTGATGCACGGCATCGGGCATCACCGGCAGGCCTGGGACCCGGTGGTGGACATCCTCGCCACCGAGCGCGAGGTGATCGCCCTCGACCTGCCGGGGTTCGGCGTCTCCCCCGCGCTGCCGGAGGACCTGCCGCACGACCTGCCGACGATGAGCACCGTGCTCGCCGGGTTCTGCGAAGCCCTGGGACTGGACCGGCCGCACGTGGCCGGCAACTCGCTCGGCGGGCTGCTGGCCCTGGAGCTCGGCCGCGAGGGCCACGCACGGTCCGTCACCGCCCTGTCCCCGGCGGGCTTCTGGTCCGAGCCCGAGCGGCGCTACGCCTTCGGCGTACTGACCGGCATGCGGGCCACCGCCCGGCGGCTGCCGCTGCCGCTGGTCGAGCGAATGGCCCGCACCACGGCCGGGCGCGCGGTCCTGACCAGCACCATCTATGCCCGCCCCGGCCGCCGTTCACCCGAGGCCGTGGTCGCCGAGACGCTCGCGCTGGCCCGCGCCGAGCGCTTCGCCGAGACCCTCCGCTCGGGCCGCGAGGTGCGCTTCACCGACGACGTCCCGGGCATACCGGTGACCGTGGCGTGGGGCAGCCGGGACCGGTTGCTCATACCCCGGCAGGGGGTGCGCGCGAAGCACGCCGTCCCCCGTGCCCGGCTGGTCAAGCTGCCCGGCTGCGGCCATGTGCCGATGAACGACGACCCGGCGCTGGTCGCCCGGGTCTTGCTGGACGGCAGCCGGGATCAGGAGGACAGCGCCTTGAGCACCTCAGCCAGCACCGTGGCGTTGTAGGGCATGCTCACGTGCGGGGTGTGGTCCTCGGGGTCGATGTCCTGCAGGACGATGTTCCGGACGTAGCGGCCCTCCGTCTCCGCCAGGGCGCACGAGGTGTACGGGGTCACCACGTCGTCGTAGCGTGTGGCGATGACGGTGTGCCGGACGCCCTCGGTGGTCTCGCCCAGGTCGGCGAGCTCACGCTGGAAGGGGTGGTCGTGCTGGAGCTGGGGCCACGCCGGGACGACCGTGGCCACGGCGCCCTGCTCGACCAGCTCCACCGCGCCGGGGATCTGACGGGCGAGGTTCATCAGGCCCTGGGCGGTGATGCCGTGGTTGCTGGGCGCGATGCCGACGAAGTTGTGCACCTTGGACCCGCCGCCCAGGGCGTTGAGGTAGTAGCGCGGCATCATGCCGCCCTGCGAGAAACCGACGAGGTCCGCCTTCTCCGCGCCGGTGCGCCGCAGCACCTCGTCGACGAACTCGGCGAGCTGCCGCGCGGACTCCTTGATGTCCCCGAGACCGAAGATCACGGGGTTGAGGTGCCGGCCGTAGTCCGGCCGGAAGACCCGGTGGCCGTGCTGCCGCAGCAGGGGTGTCGCCGAGGTCCAGGTGTAGCCGCGGTTGCCGAAGGTGCCGTGGACGAGCACGACCGGGCGGGGGTGCTCCTCGGTCAGCGGCAGGTCCCAGTCGTCCTCTCCTCCGTCCACGTCGACCGCGGCGACGACCTGGGCGCCGACCGCCTCGGCGACGGCGCCCAGCCGGTGCGGCGCCTCGGTGATGTCCGTGGTGATGTCGTCCGTGTTGATCCCGGGGATACGCGGGTTCAGGCTCACGACGTGACTCCTCCTTTCCGGCCGGAAACCCGGCCTGCGGGAAATCCGGCGGACTTCCCGGACCACTCAGTCTCGCGTCCAGAGATTCCCGTAACGATCCCTCGATAGAGGGAATGAATTCCCTCCATCGCATGATTAGGGCTCATTCCTTCGGGTCCGTATACGGAGCGGGAGCCCACTCCCCCGCCAGACCGGGCGCCAGCCGGACGGTCAGGGCACGCAGCAGGCGCACATACGCGCCGTGTCCGGCCGGACGGGCCACCCGGCCGGTCAGCGCGTGCTCGGCGCGGTCCAGGAGCTGCCGGAAGACCGCGTCGTGCAGGGGGCGGAAGAACAGCGGCCAGGCCGGCCACCGCACCCCGCGCGGGCGGAGCACCAGCGTGTGACGGAGCACGGCCCGCCGCTCCCCCAGTGGCTCGACGGCGAGTTCGTGGAAGCCCTCGAAGCCGCGCGGGCCGGTGAAGCGGAACCGCACCGCGTGGCCGGGCACATAGTGGGTGACCACGTACCGCACGGGACCGTGGCGGCCCGGAACGCCGACGGCGAGCGGGCCCTGGAAGCGCATGGGCGGCCAGCCGGGCGGCCAGAGCCGGTCGTCCGCGCCGCCCAGCGAGTCGATGAGGGCGCCGACGTCCCGTGGAGCGGCGGCGAGAGTGCGTTCGTGGATGTTGAGCACGGCGATCACGGGATGCAGCCTGCCCGGCGGCGCCCGCCCGGAATTCCCACGAAGGGGGTGCCGCTGCGCACGCCCGGAGCGTGCGTCGCGCACCGTGCGCCGCCGCAGTCGCACCAACGCGCTTATCTGGACGGGCACTTGAGAGGTGACAGGTTTTCGCCATCTGTGCCGGCTTCCGCGCACCGGCAGCACGGGACGTCGACTCCCGGTCACCGCGGTCTCGGCACGTGATGCGCAAACACGTTCGACGCCAGGGTGGTGCAGACCGGCCACTCCGTCGGGGGCCGGGGTCCGACGGAGCGAGGGGGGAGGCCGACCCCGGAGCGTAAGGAGAGGTGAGACGTGCGTAACCAAGACGGCGCACCGGCAAGGGGGTTGGTCATGGCCGCAGAGTCCGACGGACCGGGCTTCGGGGGCGGGGAGACCCGCGCCGGTCCGGTGCGCCCCGGTGCGCTGCCCGAGGCGTGGTGGCCGCTGCTCGGCCGGCCACCGCTGGCGGAGCTGCTCGGCCACCCCCTGGCGGGAGCCGCCCTGACGGAACTGGACCGGCGGGTGCCGCGGCGGATCGCGCTGCACTCGCTGCGGACATTCCTGCTGGCCGACGCCTTCGCACGGGCCCGTGGCACCGGGTACGACCGGGTCGGGCTGCTCGCCGCCGCAGCGTTCCACGACACCGGACTGGTGGGACGCGCGCCGCTCGGACCGGGCGGATTTCCCCGCCGGTCCGCCGAGTTGCTCGACCGGTTCCTGGCCGGGCAACGGGTGGACGACCGTCGGCGCCGCGCTCTCACGCGCGCGGTGCGTGAGCACATGCGGCCGTTCCCCGCGCGGGACGCCGGGCCCGAGACGCGGCTGCTGCACTTCGGCGCCTGGCTGGACGTCACGGGGCGCGGGAACCGCCGGATCCCCGGTGAACGGCGGTTGCTGACGGCCGCCGCACCCACCGACTGGTTCGCCCTCTCCTTCTCCGCCCGGGTGGCCGCCTGCGGGCTGCGCCGGGTGCTGCCGGCGCCGTCGGCCGCCGCCCGGTGACCGCCGGCCCGGCAGTCCGCTCTCCCCGTCGCGAAAGGACGTAGACATGCAAGAGGACCAGCGTGAGTTCGACGTCGCCATCGTCGGAGGCGGCATCGGGGGGACGATGCTCGGGGCGATCCTCGCCCGCCACGGGGTGCGGACGCTGCTGCTGGAGGGCAGCGGGCACCCCCGCTTCGCCATCGGCGAGTCCACCGTCCCGGAGACCACCTTCGGGCTGCGGGTGCTGGCCCGCCGCTACGACGTCCCGGAGATCGAACACCTGGCGACCAACGGGGCGGTGCGCCGCCATGTGTCGTCGAACTGCGGGGTCAAGCGGAACTTCAGCTACGTCTACCACCGGGAGGGCGAGCCGGCGCGGGCCGACCAGTGCACCCAGTACCCGACGTGGGGTCCGCCGCTCGGCCCCGACTCGCACTTCTTCCGGCAGGACGTGGACGCCTACCTGTTCCACGTGGCCGTGTCCTACGGCGTCGTCGCACTCACCCACACCATGGTCGACGACGTGAAGTTCGAGGAGGACCGGGCCACCCTGGTCACCCGCGACAAGGGAACGTTCCGGGCGTCGTACGTGGTGGACGCGGGCGGCATGCGGGCCATGCTCCCCGAGCGGCTCGGCCTGCGGCAGGAACCGCCGTACCGCACCCGCTCGCGCACCGTCTTCACGCACATGGTGGACGTGCGCCCCTTCGACACCGTGGCGCCGCCCCGCGAACAGCACGGCATGCCCAGCCCGTTCAGCCAGGGCACCCTGCACCATCTCTTCGAGGGCGGCTGGTTCTGGGTCATCCCGTTCGACAACCACAGCGCCGGCACCAACGGGTTGTGCAGCGTCGGCATCAACCTCGACCTGGACCGCCATCCACGGCCCGAGAACCTCTCGGCCGAGGAGGAGTTCTGGCACCACGTGCGCCGCTTTCCCACCGTGCAGCAGCAGTTCGAGCGAGCCCGCGCGGTACGGCCGTACGTGTCGACCGACCGGACCCAGTTCTCCTCCCAGCAGGTGGTCGGCGACCGGTGGTGCCTGCTGCCGCACGCCAGCGACTTCATCGACCCGCTCTTCTCCAGCGGCCTCGCGGTGACCGTGATGTCGCTGAACGCGCTGAGCCACCGGCTGATCGACGCGGTGCGCCGGAACGACTTCGACACCGCCCGGTTCCGGTACCTGGAGTACTGGACCAAGCGCATGTTCCGGTTCTACGACGACCTGGTGTCCTGCAGCTACATCTCCTTCGACGACTTCGACCTGTGGAACGCCTGGAACCGGGTGTGGACCCTCACCACGCTGTACGGCACCAATGCGCAGAACCAGGTCGCCGTGGCGTACGAGAAGTCCGGGGACCGGTCCTGCTTCGACGCCCTGGAACTGCCGCCGTACCGGGGGCTCCAGGGCGTCGACAACCCGTGGGTGGAGCGGATGTTCCAGCAGTCACGGGACGCCGTACTGGACTACCGGAAGGGGGAGATGACGAAGGAACAGGCGATCGCGCGCATCTACGAGCTGCTCCGGGAGAGCGAACTGGCCCCTGCGGTGTGGGGCACCCTGGACCCCGAGGACCGCTGCCCGTCCGGGGTGTTCACCCTGTGGCCGCTGATGAGGCTCCTGCTCTGGGGCAAGTACCGCTCGCCACGTCATGTGCGCGGCTCCTACTTCACCGGAGGCGCCCGGCTGATCGGCAAGGAGGCGGTCGAGGCGTACACCACGGAGCTGCGCGGCGGCGCGTCCCGGGTGCACCAGACCCTGCGGGACATGTGGGTGAACTGGAACCGCGACTGGACGCGGCAGCCGGCCCCGCGAACCCGGAAATGACGGCGAAAAATCATTCCTGCTGACCGGCGGAGGCAAACATTCCGGTTTGCCGCCCCAAATCCTCGGGTAGGAAAATCCCACGGCCGACGAAAACAATTCGACGGCGATTCTCCCTGCTCATTCCGAGAGACAACGGGCTGCAATCTACAATGGCGCTACAATCCACTTGCCACTCGCCCGCTGAAAGCTCCTGGGAAGACATCTTCCAGCACCAGGACCGCCTTATGCGGCTGGTTCGAAGAAGACTGCCGAGTTTCCAGGACGCCGAGGACTGCGTCCAGGAGACCATGGCCAGAGCAGCCGCGCACCGCACGCTGGACAGGAATCGCATCGGTCCTTTCCTGACGTCGGTGGCACTGCGCCTGTGCATCGACTTCTACCGCGAAATGGACCGCCGCGGCAGGCTGTTGCAGCGCGCGGCGCTCCTGGACTCCCCCGGCACGACCGAGGAGGACGTGTGCGACGAGGACTTCGGCAGATGGCTGCTCGACCAGGTACGCCAGCTGCGCGGCCGGGAGCAGGAAGTGATACTGGCCCGCGCCGCCGGAATTTCCACCGCGGAATTCGCCCGCATGCACAACATCTCGATCAAAGCCGCAGAAGCAGCTTTCACCCGTGGCCGGGCACGCCTCAAGACAGCGTGTGCACGGGCTCTGGAGGGCTGCGCGTAGCAAACCTCCCGCATCCGATCACCGCCCACCAGGAAAGGGATTCCGTCATGGCCAGCAACAAGAACATCCAGGACATTTTCAAGGATTTCGTCGGCGGAATGGCCGACAGCAGCAAGGAAGCCTTCGACGATCTGCTCAACCGGGCGGACAAGCCGGGTTCGGACAACCCGGTCGACGCCCTGGCGGGGCTGCCCGCGAACACGCTGGGCGCCCTGGCCGGCGCGGTCAACCCGGCGACGGCGCTCGCGGGCGCCGCCAACCCGCTCGCCGCGCTCACCGGAGCGGCCGGCGCGGCCAACCCGCTCGCGGCCCTCGGCGGCGCCGCGCAGAACCCGCTGGCCGCGCTGGGCGGCGCTGCGGGCGCCGCCAATCCGCTCGCGGCGCTCGGCGGCGCCGGGAACCCGCTCGCCGCACTCGGCGGGGCCGCCAACCCGATGGCCGCGCTGGGCGGCGCCGCGGGCGCCCTCGGCGGGCTCGGGCAGCTGGCCGGCGGTGCCGGACACGCGGCGTCCGGCGTCGGGGACGTCCTCACCAGCGCCGCCCAGCTGCCGGCCCAGCTCAACCAGCTGGTGCAGATGCTCACACAGGTGCTCCAGCTGCTGCAGAACCCGATCGGCCAGGCGGCGGGCCAGGCGGCCTCGGCCGCCGGGCAGGCGACCTCCGCGGTCAGCGAGGCCACCAAGAGCGCGGGAGACGTGGCCAAGGGCGTGACGGGCCTCACGGGTGGCCTGCTCTGACCCGTCCGGCCGCCCCGTACCGTCCCGCTCCGCCGGTCATGCCGAAACCCTCCGGCTGACGGCCGCGGCATCCACTTGCGGATGGAGGAGGATCGCGCACCATGCCGTCTGTCGTCGGCGACCGGTTGCGTCTCGTGGTCAGGGTCCTGGGCAGCCTCGTCGCCGACGAGGTGGGGCAGGCGACCCGGCTGGGCAGACGCCGTAAGCGGGACTCGTGGCCCCCGGCGGAGTCCGCCGAGCCGCCTTCCGGGGCGGCGGACTCCGCCGGGGCCGAACAGCGGCGCGCCAAGGCGGTCCGCCACGCGCTGGAGAGTCTCGGTCCGTTCTATGTGAAACTGGGTCAGATCCTGTCCACGCGACCGGACATGGTGCCCGAGTCGATCCGCGACGAACTGCAGAACCTGCACGACCAGGTCGATGTCCAGCCGTTCGCCGAGTTCGAGCCGGTGCTGGCCCGCGACCTCGGCCCGGACTGGAAACTGCGCTTCGACGACATCGACACCGTCACCCCCCTCGGTGCGGCCTCCCTCGCGCAGGTGTACCGGGTGACCCTGCCCGGCGGCCGGTCGGCCGTGGTGAAGATCCAGCGGCCCGGCATCCGGGAGGGCGTGCTGGCGGACATGGCGCTGATGCGCCGGGCCGCACGGATCGTGGCCCGCGTCGCACCCCGGTTCAACGAGGTCATCGACATCGAGGCGATGCTCGGCTCCGTCTTCGACGCGATGGAACCGGAACTGGACTTCACCGGCGAGGCCCGCAACATGGACGAGGCCCGCAACAACATCCGGGCCTTCCGCTCCCTGGAGGTGCCCCGGGTGCTGTACGCCAGTCCCCGGGTGCTGGTCCAGTCGATGGCCGACGGGGCGTCGGTGCGGCACATCGACCGGCGCCACTTCTCGGACGACGAGCGCGTCGAGATCGGCAGGGACCTGCTGCGGTTCATGTACCACGGGTACTTCGTGCACCGCTTCTTCCACGCCGACCCGCACGCCGGCAACGTCTTCGCCGCCCCCGGGGGGCCCGCCACGCTGATCGACTGGGGCATGGTCGGCCGTCTGGACCGGCGTACCAGCCTGCAACTGCTGCCGCTGTTCATGACGCTGGCGCAGAACGACGGCGCGGGGCTGGCCCAGCACTGGGCGGAGATGGGCCGGATGACACCGTGGGCCAACATGCCCGCGTTCGCCGCCGACATGGCTGCGTTCGTCCCCAAGGTGTCCCATCTGTCCCTGGAGGACATGAACTTCGGCGTCTCGCTGACCACAGTGCTGGCAAAGGCGACCAAGCGGGGCATCGGCTCGCCGCCGGCGGTCTCGCTGCTGGGCAAGTCGTTCGCGAACCTCGACGGCTCGGTGCGCTGTCTGGCACCCGAGATCACCCTGCCCGAGGTGTTCCAGGGCGAGGTGCCGAGGATCCTGCTGGCACTGGGCCGCGAGTTCCTCGGCCGGCACCAGCTGGCCCGCAACTCGATGGAACTGCTGCTGGCCGCCGTCACCAGCCCCGAACAGGTCCGCGGGGTCCTCACCGACATCGCCAACCGCCAGTTCGCGCTGAGCATCCACGAGCCGCGCACCCCGCCCTCGCTGGGGGGCCAGCGTCCGACCCGCCCTTCCCGCGGGCTGCTGGCACTGGGCGCCGCGGCCTTCCTGCTCGGCCGGCGGCGCTCGGGCTGACGCCCGCCGCGCGCCCGGCCCGCTCTGATCGCCCTCGACTCAAGGAGGATCCATGACGGACATCGCAGATGAGCAGTCGCCGTCCGTGCGACCCGCCCGGTCACCGGCCGCCGTTCCCCGCGCGGCCCTCTGGACCGCCGCGGCGCACGCCGTGGAGGCGGGCCGGCCCGCGCCGCTCGTCCGGGACGCGTGGGCCGCCGACTTCCTCCACGCGGCCGCATTCGAGTCGGGGGCGCCCGGCGACGGGCCGATGCAGCGCCTGCTGCCCGACTGGCAGGTGGTGCGCACCCGCTACTTCGACGACTACCTGGTCACCGCGGCCCGTTCGGGCTGCCGCCAGGTGGTGGTGCTCGGCGCCGGTCTGGACACCCGCGCCTTCCGCCTGGACTGGCCGACCGGGGTGCACCTCTTCGAGGTCGAGGACCCCGCCGTGCTGGCCTTCAAGGAGCGGGTACTGGACTGGAGCCCCGCAGCCTGCGGACGCCGTACCGCAGTCGGGGCCGACGTCACCGGGGCCTGGGGCGCGGACCTCGTCGCGGCGGGCTTCGATCCCGGCCGGCCCACGGCCTGGCTCTGCGAGGCCCCCCTGTACCACCTCCGGCCCGCCGAGGTGGAGACCGTCGTCAGCACCATGACCGGACTCTCCGCCGAGGGCAGCGTGTTCGGCGCCGAGTGCGTGAACTCCGCGACCGCGTCCTCCCCCCTGGTGGCTCCCTTCCTCGAGGCCCTCTCCACCGTCGGGGTGGCCTGGAACTGGCGGCTCGCCGAACCGGAGCGCTGGTGGGCGGAGCACGGCTGGGACGCACGGGTCGCCGACCTGTTCACGCTGCCCTACGTGGTCCAGCGGCTCTCCCCGTACCTGCCGCTGGTCGGCGACGCCGCCGCCAAGTGCGCCTTCCTCACGACCGGGACGCTGCGCGGCACCCCCTGAGGCACCGCACCCAGGCACGCGTGAGCCCCGGACGCGCCCGGTCCGGGGCTCACCCGCGTGCCGCGCCTGCGCCGGTCAGCGGCGTTCCAGTTCCAGCAGTGCCTCGAGCCACCGGTCCGGCAGTTCGTCCGCGGTCGTGAGCGCCACGTCGTGGACGACCGTCAGACACGCCGTGTCGTGGTGGCTGGTCAACGTCACCACGGTCCGGACCCCGGACGCGACGCTCGAGAAGACGGCGCAACGCCGGGCCGCGAGCCCCTGATGGACCAGCGCCTCGCCGAAGTTGACGCTGCTGACCGGGCCGGAGACGAGCCTGCCGTGCACCAGCCGGGTGCCGACCCGAGCACCCACCGCCCGCGGAGTGACCGCGAGCAGCACGCGCATGGCGTCCCGGCGCCTGCTCTCGCGCAGCCGGCCCATGCCGGCCATGACCCGGGCCAAGGCCCGCTGCGGCGAGTCCTCGTCGCACGGCAGCAGTGCCCGCGCGGTGACCATGCGATTGCCGGGGGCGTACTCCTCCCCGGGTGCCCGGACCGACATCGGGATCGCCGCCGGCAGGGGCGGATGGACCGTACCGGTCTCCTTCATGTGCCAGGTGTGCACCGCGTGGGCCATCGCGGCCAGGTAGACGTCGGTCACGGTGGCGCCGTGGGCGCGCCCGATGGCGCGGAGCCGGGACAGCGGGGTGTCGGTGTGGCACACGTCGACGCGGCCGGTGCTCTCCCCGTCGAAGGCCGGTTTGACGACCGGTGGGCCGAAACCGGCCGCCAGGTCGCCGAGACTGCCCGCCAGTCCGCGGAGCGTGGGACGGCGGGGGGACTGCGGGGCGGGGCCGCCGTCGGGCCGGTCGCCGAGCAGCGCGCGGGCGGTGTAGGCGGCGCCCACGCCGTCCTGGAACGCATGGTCGGTGCGGTAGCACAGGCTGTGGCGGTCCGCCGGTCCGTGCACCAGCCACACCTCCCAGGGCGGCCGGTCGTCGGCGCCCATGGGCCGGGACAGCAGCATCCGGCCGGCCGCCGATCCGTCGGTGTCGTCGGGCAGCCACGCCTCGTGCACGTGCCGGTCCGCCGCGATCCGGTCCACCCTGCGGTACCTCCTGCGGTCGCGTGCGATGCGGTACCGCAGCGCGGGAATGCGGTGGGCCCGTTCGGCCACGCGCGCGCGCACCGCGTCCAGGGCGGGAGCCCGGCCGGCGAAGTCGAAGGCGAACACGACGGGCAGCGGCCGGCCGCGGGCCGCCAGGTGGAAGGCGACGTCCGCGGTGCCCATGGACAGGGACGGCGGCAGAGCGCCGTCCGTACCGAGGCGGGATCGCATCGTGGTACCTCCGGGTGAGGTCTCGGGGACGGGTGCGGGCGCGCGCCCGCTGTCAGCACGCGTGCCGCGCGGTCCGGCCGAGCGTGTCCACGTAGGCGCGCAGCAGCGGCCGGACGGGGCCGCTCACGGGCAGCCGCGGGGCCCGGGACCGGTGCCAGGGCAACCGCTCGCCGGGGTCGGGCTCACCGAGCAGGGCCCCGGCCACGTGGGCGCCGTGCGCCACGGACAGCGCCAGCCCGTGGCCGCAGCAGCCGCCGATGTACCAGACCTCGGGGTGGCCGTGGACCGGTCCGACCACCGGCAGGTCGTCCGCGGTCATGCCGATGCGGCCGGACCAGCGGTGGGTGACCCGGATCCGGGCCAGCTCGGGGTGCAGGGACCGCAGCCAGCGCTCCAGCCGGGCCCAGGCCCGCTCGCGCAGCCTCTGCAGCCGGGCGGGTCCGAGCCCGGCCGGCACGACGGCGGTGCCGCCCCCGGCCACCACTCCCCCGTCCGGGAGCAGCCGGAAGTACGGCGCCAGCGGCACCGCGTCGACCACGGCGTACCCGGCGCTCCCGCCCAGCGTCTCGTACGCCGGTCCGCTCAGCGGCGCGGTGGCGACGGCGTACACCTCCAGCGGGAGGACCGTGCCGACCGGCAGGCCCGCCGTCCGGGCGGCGGAGTTGACGGCGAGCACGGCCTGACCGGCGTAGAGCCGGCCGTGCGGGAAGACCAGTTCGGGGCCGACCAGGTCGCCGGGGCGCACCGCGAGCAGCGGGCTGTCGCCGTAGAACCGTACGCCCTTTGCGGCGCAGGCCCGGGCCAGGGCGCAGGTCAGGGCGGCCGGGTCGAGGGTGGCGGCGGGGCGGTGGACGATCCCCGCCCGGTAGGGGACGCCGACGCGTTCCCGGATGTCGGCGCCGGTCAGGACGGGGACGTCCAGGCCGAGCAGGCGGAAGGCGCGGGCCTGGCGGGCGAGTGCCACCAGGCCCGCGGGCGAGCGGGTCGCCATGATCTGCTCGCCCGTCCGCAGTCCGCAGGCCACGTCGAGCCGCCGGGACAGGGCGAGGACCTCGTCGACCGCGCGGATGCTGGCGAGATGCATCCGGTGGGCGGTCCGGGGGCCGTGGCGGCGCACCGCGCGGTCGATCGCCGGACCGGCCCGCGGGCCGAGCAGTCCGGTGCCGCGGCCGCTGGCCCCGGCGGCCGGGCGCTGGGCGTCGACCACGGCGATGTCCAGGCCGGGGGCGCGTTCGGCCAGGTGGTAGGCGCAGGCCAGCCCGGCCAGGCCGGCGCCGACGACGGCCACGTCCGCGGTGACCACGCCGTGCAGCGGCGGCTGCGCAGGAAGTTCCGCCGGGTCCCAGTACGGGGCTCCGGCCGGCGGCCCGGTCATCCGGGGGCGCCCGGAGCCGACCCGGTCAGGGACCGGAAGCGGCGGTCGTGCCACAGCAGCGGGCGTCCCCCGCCCACATGCACCGCGGCGACCCGGCCGACGACGAGCTGGTGGTCGCCGTAGCGGCGCACGTCCTCCGTCAGGCACACCGCCCAGGCCAGCGTTCCGGCGAGCACGGGCACACCGAGCACGGCGCGCAGGTCCGTGCCGGCGAACCGTCCGGACGCGGGGGTCGTCGGGGAGGCGAACCGGGCGGCGAGCTCCTGCTGTTCGTCGCGCAGCAGGTGCACGGCGAAGGCCCGCCGGGCGCGGACGGCGGCCAGGGTGCGGGAGCCGTGGCGCAGGCAGGCCAGCAGCAGCGGCGGGCGGGCGGACAGCGAGGTGACCGCGGAGACCGTCATGCCGAGCGGTCCGTCGTCGCCGCACGCGGTCACCACGGTCACCCCGGCGGCCAGCTTGGCGTACAGCGCCAGGCAGCCGGCCGCGCCCGGGCCGGGTTCCTCGCGCAGCGGCTCGGCGTCCGGCCCCGGCGGGGCGTCGGCGGGCGCCGGGTCAGCCACGGGCCGCGGCGGCGCGGTCATCGGTCACCTCCGCGCCGAGCAGGCCCGTGACGATCTGGGCGATGAGGGTGCGCAGGGTGGACTCGGCGACCGGGTCGAGGATCTCCGCGAGGCTGGGGATGCCCAGGTCGAAGGCGGCGGCGAAGACGACGAGGGTGCCGCCGTCGCGTTCCTCGCAGCGCCAGCTGCCCTCGAAGCTCTGGAAGTCGCCGGAGAGCTGCTCGAAGGTCACGGTGTGCGAGTCGGGGGCGAAGCTGTCGCGTTCCCGCCAGCGCATCAGCCCGCCGCGGAAGACGACGGTCCAGTCCGAGACGACGGTGCCGTCGGGCAGCGGTGGATCGACCCGGACCTCGCGGACCGTCTCGGTGTAGTCGGGATAGCGGCGGAAGTCGGTGATCCGCCGGTAGGCGTCCGCCGGGGCCAGGCCGTCGGCGAGAGCGTGCACGACCACGTGGGGCATGGGTGGTGGGGTTCCTTCCGGGTCTGCTGTCGGAAACGACTGGCGGCGATGGGGTCACCCGGCCATGCGGGCGGCGGTGCTCTTCAGGGCCTCGGCGAAGGTGGTGAGGAACACCTCCAGTGCGGTGTCGTCGACCCGCGCGGGCGGGGTGAGACGCAGCACGTGGCCGGAGTTGAGGGAGTGGTTGACGAGCACTCCGCGGGCGATCATCTCCAGCAGCAGTTCGCCGACGGCCTGTTCCCGGGCGAACTCGATGCCGATCAGCAGGCCCCGGCCGCGTACCTCGCGGACCAGTCCGCCCTCGTACGGCGCACAGACCGCCCGTACCCCGGCGAGGATGCGCGGCCCGAGCTCCGCGGCGCGGGCCACGACGTCCTCGTCCTCCATCGCCCGCACGGCGGCGAGCGCGGCGGCGCAGGCGAGCGGGGAGGCACCGAAGGTGGAGGTGTGCAAGTAGGGGTCGCGGCCGAACGGGGCGTAGGCCTCGGCGGTGGCGGCCATCGCGGCGACCGGGACGACACCGCCGCTGAGTCCCTTGCCGGCCAGCAGGATGTCCGGGGTGACCCCTTCGGCGTCGACGCCCCACCAGGTGCCGAGGCGTCCCATGCCGGTCTGGATCTCGTCGACGACGAGGAGCGCTCCGTAGGCCCGGCACAGGTGGGCGACCTGTTGCAGGTAGCCGGGGCGCGGGATGCGCACCCCGCCCTCGCCCTGGACGGGTTCGAGGACGACGCAGGCCCGGTCGCGGCGGGCGGCGAGGGCCTGTTCGAGATCGGCGGGGTCGTCGTAGGCGACCTGCGCGACGTCCGGGAGCAGTGGCTGGAACGGCGTCTGGTAGGTGGCGTTGGCGGTGACGCTGAGCGCCCCCAGCGTCTTGCCGTGGAATCCGCGCCGGGTGGTGATCACCGAGGTGCGGCCGTGGGCGCGGGCCAGTTTCAGGGCGGCTTCGGTGGCCTCTGCGCCGGAGTTGACGAAGTGGACGTAGTCGATGCCGGGCGGGGTGTGGGCGGCCAGGGCCCGGGCGGCGCGGGCGGCCACGGGTTCCAGGAGGACCCGGCTGGCCAGCGGGTGGATGTCGAGCTGCCGGTGCACGGCTTCGACGACGGCCGGGTGGCGGTGGCCCAGGATGAAGACGCCGTAGCCGCCGAAGTCCAGGAAGCGGCGGCCGTCGTCTGCGTGGATCCACAGGCCCTCGGAGCGCACCTCGGCCATGCCGCCCATGACGCGGCCCATGACGGCGCGTCCGGAGCCGATGTGCCTGCCGTAGAGCCCGACGACGTCCTCTTCCGTCCCGGTGCGGCGGTCGTCTCCCGTACCGATGTGCTCGGCTTCCGGCGGCGAGAGAGTCATGACGCCACCTCCGCGGGGGCGGCAGCGGCGGCCCGGTGCCGGGCGAGCAGGCCGGAGTGTTCCTCGGCCCAGCACTCCGCGTTGCGTTCCAGCCCGGCGCGGATGGCTGCGTTGGTCAGCCGGGTGCCGCAGTCGGGTTCGCCCAGGGAGGAGTCGAACGGCAGCTCCCGCTGGAACACCAGGAGCAGTTCCGCGTAGTGCTCCAGACGGCGGCGGAGCGAGGCGGGCAGCGCGGTGCCCTCCAGCATGGGCAGCAGCAGCCGGTGCACCGCCTCGACCGGGATCAGCCGGGGGCGCTGCGGCCGGGGCAGCCCGTGGCGCACCGCGACGTCGGCGCAGACCTCGGCCAGTTCGCGCAGTTCGACGGCTTCCTTGCCGGCCGTCAGCCAGTACTCGCCGGAGCCGACCCCGCCCCGGATCAGATCGCCGACGGCCCGGCAGACGTAGTCCTGGGGGACCATGTCGATCCGGGCCTCGGGGGCGCCGGGGAGCACCGGCACCTGGCCCAGGATCAGCGAGCCGATCGACTTGGTCAGACCCTGCTGTCCGGCGATCCGGCCGGTGACGGAGTCGCCCATCACCACCGAGGGGCGCACGATGACGCCGGGCACGCCCGCGTCGCGCACCAGCTGCTCAGCCCGGATCTTGGAGGTGAGGTAGGCGGCGGCGCCGGGGAAGCGCCGGTGGTCCTCCTCGGTGGGGGTGTTGGCCACGAAGGCGGTGCTGACCAGGTACATCGGGGCGTCGGCGCGGGCGGCCAGGTCGAGCATGGTGTCGGCGCCGAGGGTGTTGGTGCGCACGATCTCCTCGGGCGGGCGGCGCCAGTTGGTCTCGGCCGCGGAGTGCAGGACGACGTCCACCTCGAGGGCCAGCTCGTGCCAGGCCAGGGGGCTCAGGCCGAGGCGGGGGGCGAGGAGGTCGCCGTTCAGTTCGCGGACCCTGGGGTCGTGCAGCGGGGTGTTGCGGCGCAGGCACAGGAGGTCGAAGTCGGCGGCGAGTTCGTCGATCAGGGCGCGTCCGAGGACCCCGGATCCGCCGGTGAGCAGCAGGGTGGGACGGCGGCCGTCGGGTGCGGTACGGGCCACCGGCGACGCGGCGGCGGTGGGCAGGGCGGTCGGACGAGGGATGTGTCGCGGCATGAACGGTGTACTCCCAACAGGTCTCGGCTGCGGAAGGACGGAACGGAAGCGGTGCAGCGGGCCGGCGGGCGGCCTCGTGGAGCGGGTCAGCGGAGCCGGTCAGCGGAGCGGATCAGTTGAACGGGTCAGTTGAACAGGTCAGTTGAACGGGTCAGTTGAACGGGTCAGGCGATGGCCAGCGGCCGGTCCGCCAGGTAGGCGGAGAACGGCCCGGTCATCCGGGAACGGGACGGCGGGTGCAGCGAGAGCCCGTTGGCGCACGCGGCCAGGTGGCCGACCTCGTCGGAGGTCATGAAGTTGAGGCCGCCGAGCAGTTCGACCGCGCGGGGCACGATCCGGGCGAGGGCGTCCTGGAGGGCGTAGCGGGTGTACAGCGCCTGGGCGAGCGCGGACTCGTCCAGCTCCCCGGCGTCCACCCGGCGGGCGATGCCCTCGGCCGCGGACATGGCGGCCTCGGTCTCCACGAAGAGGCGGACGCGGTCGTGCTCGGGAATGCGGTCGTTGAGCAGGACGCGTTCCACCAGCGCGCTCGCGGCGCCCAGATAGCTCCCGGTCATCAGCACCTGGAACCAGATCAGCCCGGCGGTCTGCAGGTCGTCGAGGTGCGCACCGGAGACCGCCGCGGTGCGCAGCAGCAGCTCCGGCGGGACCAGTACGTCGGAGAGGGTGACCTGCTCGCTCTCGGCCCCGGCGAGGAAGGTGCTGGACCAGAAGCCGCTGACGGAGATGCCCTCGCTCTCGGCGGGCACCAGGGCGACGGCCGGCTCCTCGCCCTGCCCGTCCTCGCGCGGGACGGTGACGCTGGCGGTGAGGACGTCCATGGAGTGGGCGAGACTGCAGGGGCGTTTGACGCCGTTGATGCGGATGCCGTCGGCGGTGACCTCGGCGGTCATCGTCGGGTCCAGGATGCCGGCGCCGCTGCGGCCCTCGGCGAACCCGGAGGCGACGATGCGGTTGCTCGCGGCGACTCCCTCGACGAGCATCCACTCCAGTCCGTCGCCGAGGGCGCCCAGGCCCACGAGGGTGGCCATGGAGAAGTGGTGCATGGTGGTGGCCACGGCCAGGGACGGCGAGCGGCTGCCGATGGCCCGTTGCACGCGCAGTGTGTCCAGGGCGCTCGCTCCGCGGCCCTGGTGGGAGACGGGGACCAGCAGGCCGGGCCCGCCGCTGTCGCGGAACAGCCGGATGCCGGGGCTGCCCGGACGCTCCAGCTCCATCAGCGGGACCTCGCGCAGGGCGGGGTCGAGGTCCGGGAGCAGCTTGGCGAGGGTGGTGCGTTCGCGTTCCAGGAATCTCATGGGCGGACGGTCCTCCTGAGGGCGGACAGGCAGATATCAGGTGTGGTCGGGCCCGGATCCGGCGTCGTCGGGCCGGGGTCCGGCGTCACACGGCGTTGGTGGCGCGCAGCAGTCGCCAGACGGCGCGGAGGCGGGGCTTGCCGAGGAAGGCGATGTACTCCGGGAGGACGGCGTGCGGAGCCCATTTCTCCTTGTACTCGAGCTGCGAGGCCGCCGGGTAGACGGACTCGCCGTACTGCGCCAGCAGCCGGGTGAAGCGGACGAACATGCGGCTGGCTCCCGGCATTTCGTGCGCGGGATCCAGGCCGGTGAACGGAGTGAACCCGAAGTGCAGCCAGCCGGCGCCCTCCTGGGTGAGGCGGTCGATGACGGTTGCGTTGAGCGCCTCCATCACACCGGGCGGGGCGTCGGGGCGCCGTCGGCTCAGGTCGTGCAGCCAGCCCGGGCGGCTGCCGTAGACCGGCGAGTAGTTGATGTAGCCGACCACCTGTCCGTCGATCCGGCCGACGAACAGCCGGCGGTGCTTCTGGAGCGGGCCGTCGCGCTGGCCCACCAGGAAACGCAGTTCCTTGACGTGCCGGCCCTTGTCGCGCAGCCAGCGCTGGTCCAGGTGGTCCAGTTCGGAGCAGTCCTCCCCGGCGTGCGTCTCGGTGATCTCCAGGCCGGCGCGCCGGGCCCGGGAGATCTTGTTGCGCAGCCGGACGAACCGGGAGCCACGCAGGGTGAACCGGGACAGGTCGACGGCGTACGACGCCCCGACCTGGTTGACGGTGAAGCCGTGCGCTGCGTACAGCTCGGCGTCCGCCCGCTGCAGTTGCACCGCGACCAGGCGCTTTCCGGCGTGGGCGACGAACGCCTCCAGCAGCCGGGCGCGGTTCTGCGGCGCCGTGAAGGGGCCGCCGAACTGGAACACATGGCACCCCGAGGTGAGGTAGGCGCAGGCGCCGTCGAACCGGTGGTCGCGGAAGTAGGTGTTTCCGCTGTTGAGGGCGAGAAAGGAGCTGGGGTTGTCGCTGTGGGCGGCGAGTGTGTCAAGCACGGACGGCATCCCGGCCCTCCACGGTGGTCCGCGGTTCCGTCGTGCCGGTGCCGACCGGCGAACCGGGGAACCTGGGCCGGTACCGCTGCTGGAACTCGCGGAAGTCCGGGTCGGTCTGCGGTTCGAAGGCGACTCCGAAGGGTTTGAGGGAGTTCCCGAACAGGGCCCGGTCACCCATGAGGTGGATGGGCAGCGCGAGCAGCGCCCACTCCGGACCGACGAACAGCGCCCAGGCACCGGCCAGCAGACCGGCCGTGACCAGGCTGTGCATCACGTTGTAGGCGACGTAGTAGCCGCGTGCGACACGCCGGTCGGGGCTGCGCCGGAAGGCGATGGCGCCGGGGAGGTAGCCGATGACGTCGATCACCGCGAACAGCAGCGCGAAAACCCACCAGCGGATCTCCGACCGGTGCTGGTAGGCGAGCACGAGCGACACGGCGAGGAATCCCAGCCATTCGAGCCGGGAGAGCGCGAAGGTGGTTCTCGTCTCGAATCGGTTCTTGGCGTCCACGGGCGCTCCAGGATTGCGTGGCGTTCTTCCGGGGCCCGGCATCAGCCTGCCCCCTCGCTGCGGTCTGTCATTCCTGTTTACGGGGTGGCCGGGGCCACCCCTCGTAAGAGCGCGCGCGTGGGCGCACCTCGGTCCGGTCCGGTTGTTCACCCGGGGTTTCCTCGGGGGCCGTGGCGTGGGAGTAGGTGTGGCACCGCCCACTGGTCGGGTCCTGTCCCTGGAGGCACAGCCATGTCGAACCGTCTCTTCCCGGGCCGCCGCAGCGTGCTGCGCGGCTCGCTCGCCGCGTCGGCGGCCCTCACCCTGCCCACCGCGCTCGGCACGGCACCGGCGTTCGCCCGCTCGGGTCGGCCGCAGGCGGACTGGGGCGTGCAGACGGGAGACGTGACCTGCCACTCCGGACTGGTGTGGGTGCGCTCCGACCGGCCGGCCCGGATGATCGTCGAGTCCGCCGCGACCGAGTCGTTCCGCAACGCGCGCCGGTGGTACGGGCCGCTGCTGGGACCGGACACCGACTTCACCGGCACGACCCGGCTGCGTGGGCTGCCGCCGGGCGAGCAGATCCACTACCGGGTGCGGCTGGCCGATCCCGACGACCCGCGCCGGGCCGGCGAACCGGTCGCCGGCACCTTCCGCACGGCCCCGGTACGCCGCCGCGACGGGGTGCGGTTCGTGTGGTCGGGCGATCTCGCGGGCCAGGGCTGGGGCATCGACCCGGAGTTCGGCGGCTACCGCATCTTCGACGCGATGGCGGCGCTGGACCCGGACTTCTTCGTCTTCAGCGGCGACACGGTCTATGCCGACGGCCCCCTCGCTCCCACGGCCGCTCTGCCGGACGGGGGCGTCTGGCGGAACATCACCACCGAGGAGAAGGCGAAGGTCGCCGAGACCCTCGCCGAGTTCCGCGGCAACTTCCGCTACAACCTGCTCGACGAGAACCTGCGCCGCTTCAACGCGCAGGTCCCGACGATCGCGCAGTGGGACGACCACGAGGTGCGCAACAACTGGTACCCGGGCCAGATCGTCGCCGACACCGACGACCGGTACACGGAGAAGCGGGTGGACGTGCTGGCCGCCCGCGCCCGGCGCGCGTTCGGCGAGTACTTCCCGCTGGCCACGCCGCGGCCGGGCCGCCGCGAGGGGCGGATGTACCGGGTGCTGCGGCAGGGGCCGCTGCTGGACGTGTTCGTGCTGGACATGCGGACGTACCGCAACGCCAACTCGGGCAACGACCGGACCGTGGACCCGCAGGGCGTCCTCGGCCGGGAGCAGCTGGAGTGGCTCGAGCGGGAGCTGGCACGGTCGCGGGCGGTGTGGAAGGTGATCGCCTCGGACCTGCCGATCGGCCTGGTGGTGTCCGACTCCACCGAGGGGCAGCCGCACTTCGAGGCGGTGGCGCAGGGTGACCCGGGCGCGCCGCTGGGGCGTGAGCTGCAGATCGCGGAGCTGCTGCGGTTCGTCAAGCACCGCAGGATCACCGGCACCGTGTGGGTGACGGCGGACGTGCACCACACCTCGGCGCACCACTACCAGCCGTCGCGGGCCGCGTTCGCCGACTTCGAACCGTTCTGGGAGTTCGTCTCCGGGCCGCTCAACGCCGGCGCCTTCCCGGCCGGTGCGCTGGACGGCACCTTCGGCCCGGAGCGGGTGTTCGTGAAGGCTCCGACGGCGGCGAACGTCTCGCCGGCCGGCGGCTACCAGTTCTTCGGCGAGGTGGACATCGACGGCGGCAGCGGCGAACTGACGGTGCGGCTGCGCGAGCAGGACGGGACCGTGCTGTTCACCCAGGTCCTGCAGCCGGGTCGGGTCGGGCAGTGAGATCCCGGGCCGTCCGAGGACCCCCGGCCCGGGGCGCGGCTCCTTGACCGACGGAGCCCGGCCTCCCGGCGCGGAGGGAGTTTCCGCAGGTCGGACGAATTGTCAGTGGGCACCCCTACGGTTCTTCCCATGACGCGATCTGTGCAGGCCGTGGCCTATGGGCGATCCTCCGTGCTGGTGACCGGGACGGGTGGACAGCTGCTCGGGCCGGAGACCTCCGGGAGTGCGACGCCCGGCGGTGCCGTGGCCCATCCGCGGTTCTTCTCCGGGTTCCTGACGTCTCCTCGGGCGGCCTCGGAGGAACTGCTGCCGCCCGCGCCGGAGCCGGTGCGGGAGGCGCCCGCGGCGGCGTCGCCGGACGGGCTGGCCGGGGAGGTCGGCGCGCTGCTCGCCGCAGGCGGGGGGATGTCCGCCTGCGAGCGGGCGCTGGACGGGCTGGTGAGACACCCCAGCTGCGGGACGCCCTCCCGGCCCCGTTCCGGGGGCTGGGACGGCCGGTGAGCGAGTCCCGTCAACGCTGGTCCTGCTACCACGGGCGGGACGGCATGGGCGAGCACTGGCTCGCGGTCCTGCCCGAGCGGCCCGAAGCGGTGGCGGCGGGCGTGCTGTTCGACCTGTCCGGGTGTGCGCTGGGCGACACCCGCGGGGCCGCGGAGGTGCTGCCCCGGCTCGCCGGGCCGGAGGGAGCGGCCGGCGGGGCCGTGCATCTGTGCGTGGCGTACGGGCCGGGGGCGCGGCATCCGGAGGACCGGCTCGCGGCCGTGGACGCGCTGCTGGTGCCGGCGGCCCGGGGCCGGATGGACCCGGGCCTGCTGGGCACGGAGCCCGGGGAGTCGGCCCGTGGCGGGGCGGTGAAGCCGCTGCGGCTCGCCGATTCGGTGCGGACGGCGGCGGCGACCGGCGCCAACGCCACCATCTGGGGCGTGCTCCGGCACACCCTGCCGCACCGGGACCTGGCGGCGGACCGGTGGGGCTCCTCCCGGCTGGTGACCCAGGCCCGGCGGCTGCACACGGCGCTGACGGAGGAGGTGGCCGCGTGACGGACCCTCACAAAGGAAGAAAGCTCAACAAATGCACCCAGAAGTACTTTTTACTCACCGGTCACAAAGCGTTCGTGATCACGCAACAGCGTTCCGTCACAGTGGCTGCATGAGTCGAGACATATCTGAAGTGACGCGCATGCACCACCACTTCGCCACCGGAGTCACCGCGGGCTTCCGGTCCTGGTGGACACGGCGCCACGGGCCCCCTCCGCCGGCCGACGATCCCGGTGCCCGGCCGCCGTCCGCCGAGCGGCAGGCCGGGCCGACGGCGCTGTGGCGGATGCGTACCACGGTGAAGGACGAACCGGGCTCGCTTGCCGCGCTGTGCACGGCGCTCGCCGGACTGCGGGTGGACATCCTGAGCCTGCAGACGCATCCGCTGACCCGGGGCACGGTGGACGAGTTCCTGCTACGGGCCCCCGCCGAGCTGGAGGCGCCCGAGCTGGTCCGGGCGGTGGCCGCTGCGGGTGGAGCCGACACCTGGACCGAGCGGGCCGACGCACACGATCTGGTGGACGCCCCCACCCGGGTGCTCGGACTGGCCGCCCGGACCGCACTGGACGCGGCGGAACTGCCGCTGGCGCTGCGCCAGTTGCTGGGCCGCTGCACGATACGTTCGCTGCCCGCGGCCGGCCCCGGCGGCGCGCCGGACGAGGTGCCGGTGGAGGGGGTGCTGGAGGACACGGTGCTGCGTCTGCCGGCGCCCGAGGGCGGAGTGATCAGCGTGGAGCGGCCCGGTCTGCCGTTCACACCGGCCGAGTTCGCCCGGGCACGGGCGCTGGTCGAGCTGGATGCGCGGCTCGGTCCGCGGGTGCCGCGCAGCCGGGACGTACTGACGCTGGCCGAGGGCAACGACATCACGGTCCGCCGGGCGGACACCGGCGACCTGGCCCCGGCGAAGGCGATGCACGAGCGGTGCTCGCAGCACACCCTCGGGATGCGCTACCACGGCCCGGTCGGGGACGCCGACCGCTATCTCAACCACCTGCTCGGCCCCCGTTTCGGCCGCACCCTCGCCGCCCTGACGGCGTCAGGTCGGCTGGTCGGGCTCGGTCATCTGATGTGGGACGGCGACGAGACGGAGGTCGCGCTGCTGGTGGAGGACGCCTGGCAGCGGCGCGGCATCGGCAGCGAACTGCTGGGCCGGCTGGTGGCGATGGCGGCCGAGGCGGGCTGCGAGAGCGTGTACGCCGTGACGCAGTCGTCCAACACCGGGATGGTCGCGGCCATGCGCGGCCTGGGCCTGCCCCTCGACTATCTGATGGAGGAGGGCACCCTGGTCATCACGGCCCGCCTGGACCCCGCCGCCCGGGCCGGATCCCGGCTCCCCCAAGGGGAGCGGGTCGGCCAGGGGTGACAGGGACGGACGTGACGTGACGGAGGGACGGGAGTGCCGGGGCGGGAGGCTCACCCGGCCCCCGACAGCGCCTCCCGCAGGGGTATCGCCCCGGCCGGTTCCCCGAGCGCCCGGTCCAGGTCGGCCCACAGGTCGTCGATGTCCTCCAGCCCCACCGACAGCCGCAGCAGGCGGTCGCTCACACCCGCGCCGCGCCGGTCGTCGGCGTCGACGATGCGGTGGCTGATGGAGGCCGGGTGCTGGATGAGGGTGTCGACGCTGCCGAGGCTGACGGCCGGAGTGATCAGTCGTACGCCGGCGATCACCTCGTGCGGGTCGCCGTGCACCTCGAAGGCGACCATGGCGCCGCCGATGGCCGGGTAGTGGACGCGGGCGACGCGCGGGTCGGCGGCCAGCCGCCGGGCGAGCTCGGCGGCGTTCCCGGAAGCGGCCCGCACCCGTACCGGCAGGGTCGACAGTCCGCGCAGCAGCAGGTATCCGGCGAGCGGGTGCAGCACTCCCCCGGTGGCGAACCGGACCTGCCGAAGCCGCCCCGCGAACTCCTCGTCGCAGGCCACCACCCCGGCCAGTACATCCCCGTGCCCGCCCAGGTACTTGGTGGCGCTGTGCAGCACCAGCCGGGCGCCGTGCTCGGCGGGACGCTGCAGCACGGGAGTGGCGAAGGTGTTGTCCACCAGCAGCGGCACGGAACCGCAGGCGTCGGCGACGGCCCCCAGGTCGACCTCGGCGAGCGTGGGGTTGGCCGGGGACTCCACCAGGACCAGACCGGTGTCCGGGCGCAGCGCGTCCGCGATGCCGGCCGGGTCGGTCCAGGTCACCTCCGAGCCGAGCAGCCCGGCGGTGAGCAGGTGGTCGCTGCAGCCGTACAGCGGCCGTACGGCGACGACGTGCCGGAGCCCCATGGCGCCCCGGGCCAGCAGGACGGCGCTGAGGGCCGCCATACCGCTGGCGAACGCGACCGCGGCCTCGGTGCCCTCCAGCCGGGCCAGGGCGGTCTCGAAGCGGGCGACGGTGGGGTTGCCCAGCCGTCCGTAGACCGGCGGGCCCTCCGGCTCGGCGCCCGTGACGGCGAACGCGTCGATGCGTTCGGCCTCGGCGCGGCTGTCGTGGGAGGGGTAGGTGGTGGACAGGTCGATGGGCGGGGCGTGCAGGCCCTGCCGGGCGAGATCGTCGCGCCCGGCGTGGACGGCTTCGGTGGCCAGGGCCCGGGCCGGGGCGACGGCCGGATCGGCGGCCGTCGCCGTGGCGGGTGCGGTGGCCGGTACGGTGGCCGGCCCCGTTCCCGGTGCGGTGGTGCGTGCGTCGTCGGGGTGCGACGTGCGGGTGCGCGCAGAGTCCATGGCCGGAAGAGTGAACACCGACCGGGTTCCGGTGGCCGGGTACCGTGTTACGTTCGGCCAATGGCCGAATCTGTCGTACTGGACCCGGTGGATCTCGATCTCCTGCGGCTGCTGCAGAACGACGCCCGGACCACGTACCGCGATCTCGCCGCCCAGGTCGGGGTGGCCCCGTCCACCTGTCTGGACCGGGTGAACCGGCTGCGTCACGCCGGAGTGATCCTCGGCCACCGGCTCCAGCTCGACCCGGCCCGGCTGGGCCGCGGGCTGCAGGCGCTGCTTCTGGTGCAGGTGCGGCCGCACCGCCGGGAGCTGGTGGGACCGTTCGTGGAGCGGATCCGGGCGCTGCCGGAATCCCTGACGGTTTTCCATCTGACCGGCCCGGACGACTACCTCGTGCATGTCGCGGTGGCGGACATGGCGGATCTGCAGCGGCTGGTTCTGGACGAGTTCACGTCGCGGCGCGAGGTGGCACGGGTGGAGACGCGGCTCATCTTCCAGCAGTGGGACTGCGGTCCGCTGCTGCCGCCCACCGCCACGCCATGAGCGAAATCGGGCCGCCGACGGCGGGCGGCCCGGGAAAGCGGGCTGACGCGGCCCCGGCCCGCGTACGAGGATGTCCGCATGTCAGACACGAAGAGCCCGCTGCCCCGCGAGGTCGCCGACGCCTACGTCGACGCACTCGTCGTCCTCGACCCGGTGACCGGTACGTATCTGGGCGTACCGGAGAGTTCCGGCCGGCTGCCCGACTTCTCGCCCGCCGGCCAGGAGGCCCTGGCCGAGCTGGCCCGGACCACGCTCGCGGCGCTCGACGAGGCGGAGCAGCAGCCCGGCGGAGACAGTGACGTCGAGCGCCGCTGCGCCCGGCTGCTGCGCGAGCGGCTCACCGCCGAGCTGGCCGTGCACGGGGCCGAGGAGGGCCTGCGCATGGTCGGCAACATGGGCACGCCCGCGCACTCGGTGCGCGAGGTGTTCACCGTGACGCCGACGGAGACGGACGAGGACTGGGGGCGGATCGCCGAGCGGCTGCGCGCGGTGCCGGCGGCGCTGGCGGGCTACCGCGAGTCCCTCGCCCTGGGGCTGGAGCGCAGGCTGTACGCCGGTCCGCGGCCCACCGCCACCCTGGTCGAGCAGCTCGATGAGTGGGCGGACACCGGTGCGGGCCGGGGCTGGTTCGAGGACTTCGCCGCCGCGGGCCCGGACGCGCTCCGGGCCGGGCTGGACGAGGCGGCCCGGGCGGCGACGGCGGCCGTGGGGGAGCTGCGGGACTGGATGCGCGACGTGTACGCGCCGGCCGTCGAGGGCGCCCCCGACACGGTGGGCCGGGAGCGCTACGCCCGCTGGGCGCGCTACTACAACGGCACCGACCTGGACCTGGACGAGGCGTACGCCTACGGGTGGGCGGAGTACCACCGGCTGCTCGCGGAGATGGAGAAGGAGGCCGAGAAGATCCTGCCGGGCGCGGCGACGCCCTGGGTCGCCCTGGCCCACCTGGACGAGCACGGCAGGCATGTCGAGGGCGTCGAGGAGGTCCGCGACTGGCTGCAGGGGCTGATGGACCAGGCCGTCGAGAAGCTCGACGGCGCACACTTCGAACTCGCCGAGCGGGTGCGGAAGGTGGAGTCGCGCATCGCCCCGCCCGGCAGCGCCGCGGCCCCGTACTACACGCCCCCGTCCGAGGACTTCTCACGGCCGGGCCGCACCTGGCTGCCGACGATGGGCCAGACCCGGTTCCCGGTCTACGACCTGGTGTCGACCTGGTACCACGAGGGCGTCCCGGGCCACCACCTGCAGCTGGCGCAGTGGGCCCATGTGGCCGGGGACCTGTCCCGCTACCAGGCCTCCGTCGGCATGGTCAGCTCCAACGCCGAGGGCTGGGCGCTGTACGCGGAGCGGCTCATGGACGAGCTGGGCTTCCTCACCGACCCGGAGGAGCGGCTCGGCTATCTGGACGCGCAGATGATGCGGGCCGCCCGGGTCGTCGTCGACATCGGCATGCATCTGGAGCTGGAGATCCCGGCCGACTCCCCGTTCCACCCGGGCGAGCGCTGGACGCCCGGGCTGGCGCAGCAGTTCTTCGGTGCGCACAGCAGCCGGCCCGCGGACTTCGTGGAGAGCGAGCTCACCCGGTATCTGTCGATCCCGGGCCAGGCGATCGGCTACAAGCTCGGTGAGCGGGCCTGGCTGCTGGGCCGGGACAGGGCCCGCGCCCGGCACGGTGCGTCCTTCGACCTCAAGTCCTGGCACATGGCCGCGCTCTCGCAGGGCTCGCTGGGCCTGGACGACCTGGTGGACGAGCTGGCCCGGCTGTGAGGCGGCCGCTCACCTCCTGAACCCGCCCTCGGAGTCGACGACCTGCCCGGTGACCCACTCCGCCTCGTCGGTGGCGAGCCATGCGATGAGCCGGGCCGGGTCGTCGGGCAGGCCCCAGCGACCGGCGGGGAAGAGCGCGGCGACGGCCTCGTGGTCCTCGCCGGTGAGGTAGCCGGTGTCCACCGGGCCGGGGTTGACGGCGTTCACGGTGACGGCGTGCTCGGCGAGCGTGCTGGACAGCGAGCGGGTGACGGAGGCGAGCGCGCCCTTCTGCAGCGCGTAGGCGATCTCGCCGGGCATGCCGCCGGCGATGTCCTGCCCGGAGGTCATCATCACCACGCGCCCGCCCGGGGTGCGCGGCGGGAGGGCGGCCCGCCTGCGGGCGTACTCCTGCACGAGCAGCAGCACCGAGCGGGTGTCGACCGCCCAGTGCGCGTCCAGCATCGCGGCGTCGATCGTGTCCAGGGTGCCGTCGGAGCCGCTCAGGGCGTGGTTGGCGACCAGGATGTCCAGCCGGCCGCCGAGCGCCTCGGCTGCGGCGGTGACGAGGGCGGCGGGCGCGGCCGGGTCGGACAGGTCGCCGGGCCCGGCGACAACGCTCGCCCCGGGGGCACCGAGCGCCTCGCGCACGGAGGCGAGCACGTCGTCGATCCGGTCGGCGCCCCAGGGCTGGGCGGCGTCGTGCGGCGTGTGGTGGTGCAGGTAGACGCTCGCACCCAGCGCACCTCCGGCTCCCGCTCCGCGGCACGCAGCACTGCCGGGACCCCGGACAGCAGGTCCTCCTCACCGTCCGCGGCGCACCACCGTACGAACGTGCCGTGGTCGGGCAGGAACGCGGTCGAGGCGGGGTCGTCGCCGAGGACCAGGGCGGTGGCGTCACCGACCGGCAGGAGCCCGGCGCTGCCGTCGACCTCGCAGGCCCGGTCGTGGCCGGAGGCCGCCTCCTCGCCGTCGGCGCCGGTCCGGAACGGCAGTACCGCCTCCGGTACCGCTACGAGCGGACCGCCTCCAGACTCGACCCAGTCCACTGCCCCGGGCTCCACGTATCGCACCATGCGGCAGAACCTGCACGCCGGTCAGCAGCCGCAGTCCGCCGCGTCCGCGGGTGCGGTCAGGGGGTCGGGGGCGCGCTGCTCGCGGCCCTGCCAGGTCTCGTGGGCGAACCCCTCCCGCACCCAGTACTCGAAGCCGCCGAGCATCTCCTTGACCCGGTAGCCGAGTTCGGCGAGGGCGAGCGCGGCCCGGGCGGCGCCGTTGCAGCCCGGGCCCCAGCAGTACGTGACGACGGGGACGGCCCGGTCGAGGAGCTGCGCGGCCTGCCCGGGGACGAGTGCGGTGGGCAGGTGGACGGCGCCGGGGACGTGTCCCTGGTTCCAGGCGTCCGTCGAGCGGCAGTCGAGGAGAACGAAGCCGGGGTCCCGGTCGCCGGCGAGCGCGGCGGCGACGTCGGAGACGTCGGTGTGGAAGGCCAGGCCGGCGCGGAAGTGGGCGGCGGCCTCGGCGGGGTGGGCCGGAGCGGTCCGCAGGACGGGGTTGGTGACGGTGTCGGAGGTCATACCGGAAAAACTACGACCGGAGATCTCCTTCCTGAAGGGAGAATCCACGGCACCCCCCTTGATTCGCCGGGGATCACCTGCTAGTTCTCGCCACATGACCGCGTTTTCCCCGGACGCCACCGACTGGCGCATTCTCGATGTCCTCCAGCGGGAGGGCCGGGCCAGCTTCGCCGAGCTGGCCCGTGCCGTCTCCATGTCCGCGAGTGCGGTGACCGAGCGGGTGCGCCGGCTGGAGGAGGCGGGTGTCATCCAGGGGTACGCGGCCGTCGTGGATCCGGAGCGGCTGGGCATGCCGGTCCTGGCGTTCGTGCGGCTGCGCTATCCGAGCGGCAACTACAAGCCCTTCCACGACCTGGTCGCGAGCACACCGGAGATCCTGGAGGCGCATCACGTCACGGGTGACGACTGCTTCGTCATCAAGGTCGCCGCGCGGTCGATGCGTCATCTGGAGGAGGTGTCGGGCCGGATCGGCGCGCTGGGGTCGGTGACCACCAGCGTCGTCTACTCGTCCCCGCTGGCGAGGCGCGCCGTCGGCCGGTGACCGCTGCCGCGCTGCCGCAGCACCGCCCCCGACCGCCCCATGACGGACTCCGGGCCGCACGGACCCGGACCGACGACCGCGTGCGCCGGTACGTCATTGCGCGTACGTCGCCGGCTACGCGGCCGGGGTGAGTTCGGCGCGGCCGAACAGCAGGGCGTAGCCGGCGGGGAGCTGGTGGAGGATGCGGGTGATCAGGTCGGGGCCGGCGCAGGCCGCGACCGCGGAGAAGACGGAGCCGGTGTCCCAGCGGGTGGTGGCCAGGGAGGAGCCGGTGCGGGCGGCGAGGTCCTTGACGAAGGCCCAGCCGGTCAGCGGTTGGGTGCCGGGAATCTGCGCGGTCAGCACACGTGCGGCCGCCAGGGGCAGGCAGGCGGCCAGGTCGACGCGTTCGTCGCCGGACACCTGGCGCCCCAGTCCGGCAAGGACGAGGCGGACGACTTCGTCGGCCTTCTCGCGGGTGGGGTAGGCGCCCTCGTGGCGGACCTTCTCCAGCATCTGCTCGTATGCCGTCCCGGGCGGCTGCTGGGGCGGTGTGTGCCGGTCGGAGATCACTGGGGTGCTTGCCCTTCCTTCTTCGGCCGGTGCTCGGGCACCGGGGTACGGGTTGGTCAGTTGGGCCGGGAGCGGCCGAAGAGCAGGTCGTAGCCGGTGGGGAGCTGGATCAGGATCTGGCCCAGCAGGTCCTCGCCGGCGGCGTCGGCGACGGTGGACAGCACGGCGCCGACATCCCAGGCCGCGGTCGCCTCGGTGGCGCCTTCGATCCACGCGGAGGTTGCGCGGACGAACCGCTCCGGGGGCAGCGGCTCGGCGCTTTGCAGAGGGTTGAGGAGAACCAGGGCGAACTCCTCCGGCAGGAGTGCCGCGAGCTGGGCGCGGACGTCGCCGACGAGGTGCGCGCCGAGGAGGGCGAGCACCACACGGGCCGCGCGCTCGGCTTCCTCCGGGGTGTCGTACCCTCCGCGTTCCTGCACGTGACCGAGGAACGCTTCGCGTCGCAAGGTCATCTCGGCCGCCCCCTTCCGCTTCGACTGCCCACGAGGGTGCGGAGACCGGGGTGAGGGGGATCAGAGGCCCGCCCTCCGCACCCGTCCGGCGATGTCAGCCGGAGATCTCCTTGCGGCCGGATCCGACGCCGACGGAGATCTTGCGGGGCTTGGCGCGCTCCGCGATCGGAATACGCACGGTGAGCACGCCCGCGTCGTAGTCGGCCCGGATGTGCTCGGTGTCGAGGGTGTCGGCGAGCACGATCTGGCGGGAGAAGACACCGAGCGGCCGCTCGGACAGCTCCATCTGCACGTCGTCGGCCTTCGGCACCGGTCGCCGTTCGGCCTTGACGGTGAGCATGTTCCGCTCGACGTCGATGTCGATCGCGTCAGAAGCGACGCCCGGAAGGTCGAAGGCCACCACGTACTCGTCGCCCTCACGGTAGGCGTCCATCGGCATCGCCGACGGTCGGGACCAGGTGCCCGGGCCCATCAGCTGCTGCGCCAGCCGGTCCAGCTCACGGAAGGGGTCGGTGCGCATCAACATCGTGAAAACACCTCCAGCAGGTTCGGGCAGTTGCTGCCAATGCGCCTCACTGACACCGTTGTAGCATGTCATCCAATGGATGACAAACACGATGTCGTCTACGCGATGACCGCAACAGGGGAGGTGTCCGTGACGACCCCAGCCGACGAGCCGTCCACGACCAGCACGAATGCCCACAGCCCGGCGTCCTTCCTCGCCGCCGCGGCAGCCCTGCACGCCATAGACGACGCGCTGCGCGACGCCCAGCGGGAGTCCGCGGACACGTCCGGCACGCCCGTTCCCGGGCCGGAGCAGGCGCTGGCCTCCCTGACGCTGCTGCGGCAGGTCCGCGAGCAGCTCGCCGGCTGGGAAACCGGCCTGATCGAAACCGCACGCGACGCGGGCGCCAGCTGGGCCGATCTCGCCCACCCCCTCGGCGTGGCCAGCCGCCAGGCCGCCGAACGCCGCTACCTGCGAGGCCGCCCCGGCCCCGCGGGGACCACCGGCGAACAACGCGTCCAGGCCACCCGCCAGGCCCGCGCCGCCGAACGCACCACCGCGACCTGGGCCCGCCGCAGAGCAGCCGACCTGCGCCGCATCGCCGGCCAGATCACCGCACTGACCGACCTGCCCGCCACGGCCGAGCTCCCGCTCAGCCGGCTCCACGCGGCCCTCGCCCACGACGACCCGGCCGAGCTCGTTCGCCCGCTCAAAGCCGCCCGCCCCCACCTCACCACCACCCACCCCGACCTCGCAGCACAGCTCGACACCCTCACACCACCCTGAACCCACCCGTTGCACCGAGGGCTACGCAGGAAGGCGTTCCGGCCCGGCTCGTGCCGTCGGGTCCCGGACGCTGAAAGCCGGTCAGCCGCTGAGCGCGTACCCGCTGCCCCGCTGTCGCAGCACCGACCCCGACCGCCCCTTGACGACCTCCAGTTGGGCATGGATCCGCCGCCGCAGGTCGGGGACGTGGCTGACGATGCCGACACTGCGGTCGCGTTCGCGCAGCGAGTCCAGCACGTCGAGCACCTCGTCGAGGGTCTGGTCGTCGAGGCTGCCGAAGCCCTCGTCGATGAAGAGGGTGTCCAGACGGACCCCGCCGGCCTCGTCGGTGACGACGTCGGCGAGCCCGAGGGCGAGCGCGAGCGAGGCGAAGAAGGTCTCTCCGCCGGAGAGGGTCGCGGTGTCGCGTTCGCGGCCGGTCCAGGCGTCGACGACGTGCAGTCCGAGGCCGCTGCGCCCGCGCCCGGTGCGGTCGTCGGAGTGGACCAGGGTGTAGCGGCCGGACGACATGCGCCGCAGCCGCACGGTCGCGGCGGCGGCGACCTGTTCCAGCCGGGCCGCGAGGACGTACGACTCGAGGCGCATCCGGCGGGTGTTGTCCGCCGAGGTGCCGGCGGCGAGGGTGGCGAGCCGTGCCACCCGGTCGTGGGCGTCGCGCAGCGGGCCGAGCCGGTGCGCGGCGGCGGTGGCGCCGGCGGAGAGCGTGTCCAGTTCGGCGCAGCGCCGGGCGGCGGCGTCATGGGCGGAGGCCGCGTCGCGCAGCCGCCGGGCGGCGTCGGCGGCCACGTCCTCGGCGGCGGCGAGGCGGGCGGGCGGCTGCCGGGCGGCTGCCGCGGTGTCGTCCTCGGCGAGCAGCGCGCGGACGGCGGCGTCCTCGGTCCGCCAGGAGTCCAGACGGTGCTGGAGTGCGCGGTGGGCGGCGTCGTCGAGCAGGGCGCCGGCTGCGGCCTGCGGGGTGTCGAACCCGGCGCGGAAGGCGGCGTCGGCGAGCCGGGCGTCGGCGTCCTTGAGCCGCTGGGCGGTGTCCTCGGCGAGGCGGGCGGCCTCGGCGGCGTCGGCGAGGCGGGCGGCGTGCCGCTCCAGTTGGGCGGCGCGGGCGGCGACGCTGTCCGCGGCGCCTCTGGCCCGGGCCAGTTCCTCCTCCAGGGTGGCGCGTTCGCGATCCAGCCGCTCGCGGTGGCCCACCCGGGACGCGGCGCGGACGGCGGCCTCCTGCCGGACGGCGGTGCGCCGCTCGTGCTCCTGTTCCGCGCGGCGCAGCTCCTCCTGCGCGGCGTGCAGCCCGGAGGCGGTGGCGCGGGCCCGCGCGTACCGGCGCTCCAGTTCCTCCGCTTCCTCGGCGAGGAGGCCGGCGGGGGTGTTTCCGGCCTCGGCGTCGGCGGCGGCGAGGGCCTCGCGGGCCCGGGCGAGGCGCTGCTCGTCCTCGGCGCGCTGCACATCGGCGGCCTGGTGGGCGGCGACGGCGCGGTCCTCGGCGGCGCGGTCGACGTGGCCGGCGACCTTGCGGGCGGGGGCGGGGTGGTCGGTGGCGCCGCAGACGGTGCAGGGCCGGCCCGGGGAGAGGTGGGCGGCCAGTTCGGCGGCGATGCCGTTCAGCCGCTGTTCCTTCAGGTCGAGCCAGTGGGCCCGGGCTTCGGCCGCGTGTTCGGCGGAGGCGAGGGCTCGCCGACGGGCGGTGTCGGTGGCGGCGGAGAGTTCGTCGCGCTGCCGGGCCGCGGCCAGCCGCTGCTGCGCCGCCTCGCGCCGGTCGGCCAGCCGGGCGGCCTCGGCCACGGCGTCCTGGGCGGTCTCGATGCGCCGCCGGAGGGCGTCGCGGGTGGCGTCCCAGTCGGCGAGCCAGTTTCCCGCCTCGTGGAGGACGTCCTGGTCGGCGCGTTCGTCGCGGTCCAGGCCGGCGCGCTCGGCGGTCAGTTCGGCGAGGCGCCCTTCGGCGCGGCGCGCGGACTCCAGGCCGCCCAGCTCCTCGGTGACGCGCCGCGCCGCGGCGGCCAGCCCGGCCGCGCCGGCGTCGGTGTGGGCGTCCGGCAGCAGCGCACGCGCGCGTGCCTCGGCCTCGGCGGTCCGGCGGTGTTCGGCGTCCGCGGACCGGCGGAGTTCGAGGGCGGGGGCCACCTTCTCGGCCTTGCGGGCGCGCTCCATGCGCTGCTCGTCGGCACGGTGGGTGCCGGCCTGCTCCGCCAGCCGCTCGGCCCGCTCCCGGGCCCCGGCGTACCGGCGCTGCAGCCGGTCGCGTTCGCGTACGTCGGCGAGGTCGCGCTCGGCGGCGGCCTGGGCGGTCTCGGCGGCGCCGAGCCGGCAGCGGGCGGCCGTGAGCTGTTCGCGGGCGGTGCTGCGGGCCACCGCGGCGGCACCGAGCACGGCCTCGGCCAGTCCGGGCTCGCCGGGGGCCAGTTCCGGCAGCTCCATGGCGTCGCCGGCCGCCTGCTGCATGCGGTGGGCGTCGGCGAGCAGTGCGGCGTCGCCCTCGCGCACCCGGGCCTCGGTGGTGCGGCGCAGGTCGGCGAGGTGCTTCTCGACGTCGGCGAAGCGGCGGGTGACGAACAGCCGCCCGAGCAGCTTGCCGCGGGCCTCGGCGTCGGCGCGCAGGAAACGCGCGAAGTCGCCCTGGGGCAGCAGCACGACCTGGCAGAACTGCTCGCGGCTCATGCCGAGCAGCTGGGTGATCTCCTCACCGACCTCCTGGTGGGAGCGGCTGAGGGCCCTCCAGCTCCCGGCTGTGGCGTCGTACTCGCGCAGCCATGTCTGGGCCTTGTCGACGGTGGTGCCCGAGCCGCGTTTCTTGGGCCGCTCCCACGGCGGCTGCCGGGTGATCTCCAGCCGTCGTCCGGCGACGGTGAGGTCGAGGCGCACCTCGGTGCGGGTGCCGGGGGCGGCGTGGTCGCTGCGCAGGGTGAGGCCCTGGGCGCTCTGCCGGGCGCCGGGCACGGAGCCGTACAGGGCGTAGCAGACGGCGTCCAGGACGGAGGTCTTGCCGGCGCCGGTGGGTCCGTGCAGCAGGAAGAGCCCGGCGGCGGACAGGTCGTCGAAGTGGACGGCCTGCGAGCCGCCGAAGGGTCCGAAGGCGGTGAGGTCCAGCCGGTGCAGCCTCATCGGCCCTCCCGCACGTGCATGGTGGCCGGCGGCCTCGCCGTCACCGTGCCACCTCCCGCACGGTCTCGTCGGCGCGCACGGCGTCGAACGCGTCCCGCAGCACGGCCCGTTCCTGCGTGTCCGGGCCTGTGCCGCGCACATGGGCGACGAAGTCCTCGGCGATCTGCCGGTCGTCGCGGCCGGCCAGCCGCCTGGCGTAGGAGACGGCGGGGTCGTCGGGGGCGCGGTCGGGGTCGAAGCCCAGACTGAGGGTGTGCGGGAAGCGCGCGGTGAGCCTGGCCATGGGGTCGTCCGGGCGGACCGGGTCGGTGAGGGTCGCCTCGACCCACGCCTCCTCGTGGCGGGCCAGTTCCGGGTCGGAGAGCAGCTCCTCCAGGGTGCCGCGGAGCCGGGCCAGCGGGCGCGGCACCGGGCAGTCGAGCCGCTCGGCGGTGACGGCGCCGTCGGCGCCCAGGTCCACGAGCCAGAGGCTCTTGCGGTGGGTGGCCTCGGAGAAGGAGTAGGGCAGCGGGGAGCCGGAGTAGCGGACGCGCTCGGTGATGGTCTGACAGCCGTGGAGGTGGCCGAGGGCCACGTAGTCGACGCCGTCGAAGACCCCGGCCGGGACGGCGGCGACCCCGCCGACGGTGATGTCCCGCTCGCTGTCGCTGGGCTCGCCGCCGGTGACGAAGGCGTGCGCCAGGACGACGGAGCGGGTGCCCCGCGCGCGGCTGGCGAGGTCGGCGCGGACCCGGCCCATGGCGGCGGCGAGCACGGTCTCGTGGCTCGCCTTCTCGACGCCGAACTCGCCGCGCACCAGAGCCGGCTCGAGATAGGGCAGCCCGTAGAAGGCCACGGGGCCGTGGGCGTCGTGCAGCAGCACGGGGGTGCCGCATTCGGCGGGCGCGGTCCGCAGATGGATGCCGGCCCGGCCGATCAGCCCGGCGCCGACACCGAGGCGGCGCGCCGAGTCGTGGTTGCCGGAGATCATCACGGTGGGGACGCCGAGCGCGGCCAGGCGGTGCAGGGCGTCGTCGAACAGCTCGACCGCGGCGAGCGGCGGCACCGCCCGGTCGTACACGTCGCCGGAGACGACCACCGCGTCGATGCCGTGCTCGCGCACGGTACTGACGAGGTGGTCGATGAACACCTCCTGGGCGTCGAGCATGTTCACGCGATGGAATGCCCGGCCCAGGTGCCAGTCGGACGTGTGCAGCAGTCTCATGATCCCCCGAGACTAGCCGCCGGGTCCGACACCACGGGCGGTTACTCCCGTATCGACCGTTCCCACGGTGGCATTTACTCCCGCTATGCCCGGCATTCCCCGCTTGCGCGTCCGACCCGTCCGGCCCGTCTGCTCGGCCCGCTCGTCCTGCCCGGCCGTTCAGGCGTCCCCGTACGCCTCGCCGCCCGCCTCGAACCCGGCGGTCCCTGCGGTGGCGTCCGCGAGCCAGGCGCGGAAGGCGTCCACGTCGGCGTCGGGCAGCCCGATCTCCAGGGTGACGGCCTCGCCGTAGTGCACGTCGCGCACCTCGCGTCCGGTGGCGCGCAGATCGTTCTGGAGCTTGCCGGCGCGCTGGTGGTCGACGGTGACCGTGGCCAGCCGGAAGCGGCGCCGGGTGAGGGTGCCGAGCGCGTCGAGGGCCTCGCCGACGGCTCCGCCGTAGGCGCGGATCAGCCCGCCGGCACCGAGTTTGACCCCGCCGAAGTAGCGGGTGACCACGGCCACGACGTACCGCATGTCGCGGCGCAGGAGCATCTGCAGCATGGGGACGCCCGCGGTGCCGCCGGGCTCGCCGTCGTCGCTCGCCTTCTGGATCGCGGCGTCGGCGCCGATGACGTACGCCCAGCAGTTGTGGTTGGCGTCCGCGTGCTCCTTGCGTACGGCCGCGACGAACTCCTGGGCCTCCTGCTCGGTGGCCGCGGGGGCGAGCGTGCACAGAAAGCGGGAGCGGTTGACCTCGGTCTCGTGCACGCCCGCGCGGGCGACCGTGCGGTACTCGTCCTGCATCCGGCCACCCTATGCGCTCACCGGATGCCGCCCCTGGGCACCGTCACGGAGGTGAGCAGGGCCGCGCCGGGGGCGAGGGTGTGCCAGGCGGGGCCGTGCCAGTCCAGGACGGCGATCGCCGAGGTGGGGAACTTCACCCGGACCCGGTCCAGGGTGTCGTCCAGGCCGTCCGCGGCGAGCTCCAGCACCAGGTCCTCGAGCCCGGGATTGTGCCCGACCACCAGCAGCGTCCCGACCTCGTCGGGCACCTCGCGCACCACGGCCAGCAGCTCCGGCACGTCGGCGGCGTACAGCCGCGGTTCCAGCCGCACCGGGGGTGGGGTGCCCCACTCGGCGGAGGCCAGTTCCCAGGTGGCACGCGCGCGCGTGGCGGTGGAGCACAGCGCGAGGTCCGGCAGGCGGTCCGCCTCGGCGAGCGCCCGCCCGGCGGCCGGGGCGTCGCGCCGGCCGCGCCCGGCGAGCGGTCGGTCGTGGTCGGCGACGCCCGCGGGGCGGGCCGACTTGGCGTGCCGCAGCACGACCAGGCGGCGCAGCGGGCCGGCTCCGGCGCGCGCGGTCACGGCGTCGTCCCGAGGCCGCGGGTGAGGTCGAGGCCGAGGAGCCGGTCGGCGTAGGCGTACGTCTCGAAGCGTGCGCCGTCGGGCAGACCGGGGTCGGTCTCGACCCGGTGCAGGACGCGGAGCACCCCAGGTGCGTCCAGGTCGTCCTCCCATGCGGTGCGGAGCTGTCCGCGCACGTCGTCGGGCACGGGGCGGGAGGGGCTGTGCGCCCAGCGGGCGACGGCGCGGCGCCAGCGCGTCAGCGCGGCACGGGCCTCGGCGGCGGTGTCCGGCCCGACCCGGACGGGCTCGCCGCGGGGGCGGACGAGCAGGGCCAGGCGCAGGGCGTACGGGTCGGTGTCGTCCGGGTCGGCCGGACCGTCCCCCGTGACCGGGCCGACGGCCAGCCGCACCCCCTCGGGGGCGGCCGTGGCATCGGCCGGTACGACATGGACGACCTGGGCCTCGCCGAGGCCGGCGCCGAGGTCCCGGTCGTCCTCGAAGGGACGGACGCCCAGCGCGGCGGCGTCGGCGCGCAGCCCGGCCGCGTCGCCGCGGGCGGTCAGCCGTGCCCATACGGGCGTGCCGCCGAGCTCCAGGGCCCGGACCAGCAGGTCGGCGACGAGCAGCACCCGCAGGCCGGTGGTGTCGCGTCCCGGCGCATGTGCCTCGACCCGGGTCAGGCCCCGGCGGACGGGGGCGGCGGGGACCGGCTCACCGGTCCGGGCGTCGATGATGCGCAGCACAGGGCGAGCGTAGGCGGCCGTGGGGCGCGCCGCAGGCGGGCGGCCCGGAAGGCCCGGGAATCTCTGCGGTCCGCGGGCCGTTGTGCGGGGCGGGAGCGCGCACCCGGAGCGTGTCCCGGAGCCCGAGGAGGCCGCAGGTGTACGGCGACGACGCAACCGTCCGCAGGATTCTGACCGAGCTGGGTGACACCTGGGCGGTGGTCGGTCTGTCGTCCAACCGGCGGCGTGCGGCCTACGGCGTGGCGGACGTGCTGCAGCGTTTCGGCAAGCGGGTGGTGCCGGTGCATCCGAAGGCGGAGACGGTCCATGGCGAGCGGGGGTACGCCTCCCTCGCGGACATCCCCTTCGACGTCGATGTGGTCGACGTGTTCGTCAACAGCGCCCTGGCGGGGCCGATCGCCGGCGAGGCGGTGACGAAGGGCGCCGAGGCGGTCTGGTTCCAGCTCGGCGTCGTCGACGAGGCGGCGTTCGAGCGGACCCGCGCGGCGGGCCTGGAGATGGTGATGGACCGCTGCCCCGCGATCGAGATACCGCGGCTCGGGCAGGGCCTCCGTTAGGCGGGGTCGCGACGCGGGCAGCGCTGCTGCCGGGCAGGACGCTCCGCCGGGCAGGCACTCCCGGTGGGGTCAGTCGTGGGTGGGCCGGTCGCGCAGCCGGTGGTCGGCGACGTTCAGCGCCTCGCCCAGCAGTCGGCGCAGATGCCCGTCCCGCAGTGAGTAGACCACCCGGCGCCCCTCTTTTCTGGTCTCCACCAGCCCGGCCAGCCGCAGCCTCGCCAGATGCTGGCTGACCGCGGGCCGGGCCGCTCCACAGGCCTCGGTGAGCGTCGTGACGTCCGCCTCGGCCGTGGTCAGGGTGTGCAGCAGGGCGAGGCGGGTGCGGTCGCCGAGGAGGGCGAGCAGTTCGGCGGCGAGGGCCAGTTGCTCCTCGCTCGGGGTGCGCGGATGCGCATCGTGCGCAGTTGATAGGTGCATGCGTGCGCTCATACGCACATAATGGCGCCGTGGGCAGCGCGCGTCCACCTCCGATTCCGGAAGGGGAACCCGTGAGCGACCGGCATCCGCACCACGGCGGCCACGAACACGTCAGCGACCACCAGCACCCGGGCCAAAGCCACCACAGCCACAGCCACCATCGCCACCACGGCGACCGCACCGGCAGCCACCGCCATGACGACGCGGACCCCGGCCTGCGCCACCGGCTGCGGCATCTCCTCTCCCTCCACTCCCACGAGACCGCCGACAAGGTGGACCCGGCCCTGGAGTCGTCGGCCCGCGGGCTGCGTGCGCTGTGGGTGTCGCTGGCCGTGCTCGGCGCGACCGCACTGGCCCAGGCGGTGGTCGTGGTCGCCTCCGGCTCGGTGGCGCTGCTCGGCGACACGGTGCACAACGCCGCCGACGCGCTGACCGCCGTACCGCTCGCCGTCGCCTTCGTCCTGGGCCGGCGGGCGGCCACGCGCCGTTTCACCTACGGCTACGGCCGGGCCGAGGACCTGGCCGGCATCGTGATCGTGCTGACCATCGCGGCGTCCGCGGCCTTCGCCGCCTGGACGGCGGTGGACCGGCTGTTCGATCCGCGCGACATGGAGCACATCCCGGCGGTGGCGGTGGCCGCGCTGGTCGGCTTCGCCGGCAACGAGTGGGTGGCCCGCTACCGTATCCGGGCCGGCCGCGCGATCGGCTCCGCCGCGCTGGTCGCCGACGGCCTGCACGCCCGGACCGACGGCTTCACCTCGCTGGCGGTGCTGCTGAGCGCCGGAGGTGCGGCGCTGGGCTGGCGGCTCGCCGACCCGCTGGTGGGGCTGGCGATCACGGCCGCGATCACGCTGGTGCTGCGGGACGCGGCGCGCGAGGTGTTCCGGAGGGTGCTGGACGCCGTCGACCCGGCGCTGGTGGACCGGGCCGAGCGGGCGCTGGCCGAGGTGCCGGGCGTGCACGGGGTCGGCGAGCTGCGGCTGCGCTGGATCGGGCACCGGCTGCGCGCCGAGGTGGCCGTGGTGGTGGACGCCGAGGCCACCCTCCGCGAGGCCCACCGCGTCGCCGTGGACGCCGAGCACGCGCTGCTGCACGCCGTACCCCGGCTGACCGCCGCCCTGGTGCACGCCGATCCGGCTCCGGTGCCGGGGGAGGCGGATCCGCATCTGCCGCTGGCCCATCACGCCGCCCCGGCCTGATGCGTCAGGCGGTGCCCAGGCCCTCCAGGACCACCGCGCCGGGCAGCTCGGCGAACGCCTTGCCGGGCACCAGCAGTTTGCCGCGCCGGCGTCCGCTGCCGACGAGGACGTACGGCAGATCGACGACGGCCGAGTCGACCAGCACCGGCCAGCCCTCGGGCAGACCGATCGGCGTGATGCCGCCGTACTCCATGCCGGTCTCGCCGGTGGCGGTGTCCATCGGGGCGAAGGAGGCCTTGCGGGCGCCGAGTCGGCGGCGGACGGCACCGTTGACGTCCACCCGGGTGGTGGAGAGCACGACGCAGGCGGCGAGCGTGGTCCCACCGCCCCGCTTGCCGGTGACCACGACGCAGTTGGCGGACTGTTCGAGCAGCTCGCGGCCGTAGTGCTCGACGAAGACCGCGGTGTCGGCCCACTGCGGGTCGGTGTCGACGTAGACGATCTGCTCGGCGGGGACGCTGCCGCGCCAGTGGCGTACGGCGTCGGCGACCGGGGCGGTCAGCTCGTCGAGCCGCTCGGGGGCCGGCGCGGCGGTGTCGAAGTGTCCGATGGGTGCGTCCATGGCGGCACGCTAGCAAGGGCGGCAGTGACGGAGCCGGGCCGTCTCACCGCACGGGCGGCACCGAGACGGCCATGACCATCTCCATCGGTACGTCGCCCGCGTTGCCGTACGTGTGCGGGGTGGCCGCCTCGAAGGAGGCGCTGGCGCCGGCCGGCACCCGGAACTCGGCGCCGTCCACGGTGAGGGTCAGTTCCCCGGCGGTGACGTGCACCAGCTCGACGGTGCCGACGGGGTGCGGGTCGGAGGGGCTGTTCTCCCCCGGCATCAGCCGCCAGTCCCACATCTCCAGCGGCCCGGGGGCCTCGGTTCCGGCCAGCAGCCGGTTGTAGCTGCCGGCGTCGGTGTGCCAGAGCCGTACCGCCTGCTCCGCGGGCACGACACGGACGACCGGGCCCTGTTCGTAGTCGAGCAGCGTGGTGACGCTGACCCCGAGCGCGTCGCCGATCTTCACCACGGTGCCGATGCTGGGGTTGGTGCGGGCCTGCTCGATCTGGATGAGCATGCCGCGGCTGACCCCGGCGCGAGCGGCGAGCGTGTCCAGGGTGAATCCACGCTCGGCGCGCCAGCGCTTGACGTTGCGTGCCAGGGACTGGGTCAGCAGGTCGAGGTCGGCCACGATCCGTCCATTGTTCCGTCCATTGTTCCCGTCCGTCTTCCCGTCCGCCGTCGCGGCTCCACCCGTCCGCCGTCGCGGCTCCGCTTCCGCAGTGCGGGCTGGTGAACTACCGCCGGGTGCACCTGATCGTCCATCGAACTGTACTGCCAGCGACCGTGTCCGGCCGATCGGCCGGGCTCAGGCCTCGGCGTCCAGCCGGGCCAGGTCGGCCGCCGCGGCCTCGTCCAGCTCCGCCAGGGCGCGCAGCTGGTCCGGTGTGGTGCCGTCCGGTATCGGCACCGGGGCCGGGGTCCGCAGCGGCGGCTGCCAGCCGGCGTCCGGGGTCCAGCGACGTACGACGCGGGCGGGTGCGCCCGCGACCACGGCGTGGTCGGGCACCCGGCCGCGGACCACCGCGCCCGCGGCCACCACCACGTTCCGCCCGATACGCGCACCGGGGAGGATCACCGCGCCGGTGCCGATCCAGCAGCCGGGGCCGATCTCCACCGGCTCCATGCGGGGCCACTGCTTGCCGATGGGCTGGTCCGGATCGTCGTAGGAGTGGTTCGTGGAGGTGACGTAGACGTACGGGCCGAAGTAGCAGTCGCTGCCTATGGTGACCGAGGTGTCGGCGATGACGTGGCTGCCCCGGCCCAGGACCACGCCGTCGCCGATGCGCAGGATCGGCTCCGGGCCGAGGTCGAGGTCGGGCATGAGCCCGGCGGTCAGGGTGACCTGCTCGCCGATGATGCAGTGGGCGCCCAGCTCGATCCAGGGCTCACCGAAGACCGTGCCGAGCGGGAAGGCGAGCCGGGTGCCGGTGCCCAGGGCGCGGAAGCGCAGGCGCCCGGGGTGTTCTGCGGTGACGGAGCCGGTGCGCTGCACCCAGGCCCAGCCCGCGTGGACGGCCCGCTGCGCGAGGCGGCGCCGCCAGGATGAGAACGTGTTCTTGCGCTTCGGCACCCGCTCACGGTACTCAGCACGCCGTACGGCCATGCGGCCGGAGCCCTGTGATCTTCGCCCCACCGGGTGGCGTACGGTGCTCTGCATCACCCGACCAGGAGGCGACGATGACGCAGAAGGCGCTGATCACGGGCATCGGCGGCAAGGAACCGAAGGTGGACCAGGAGGCGTTCGTGGCGCCGGCGTCCACCGTGATCGGGGACGTGACGCTGCACGCCGGGGCGAGTGTCTGGTACGGGGCGGTGCTGCGCGGCGACGTCGAGTCGATCACGGTCGGTGCGAGCAGCAACGTCCAGGACAACTGCACGCTGCACGCCGACCCGGGTTTCCCCGTCACGGTCGGCGAGCGGGTGTCGATCGGTCACAACGCCGTCGTGCACGGTGCGAGCATCGGCGACGACTGCCTGATCGGCATGGGTGCCACGGTCCTCAACGGTGCGGTGATCGGCTCCGGTTCGCTGATCGCCGCGCAGGCCCTGGTACCGCAGGGCATGGAGGTGCCGCCGGGCTCACTGGTCGCGGGGGTGCCGGCGAAGGTGCGGCGGCAGCTGACCGACGAGGAACGGGAGGGGGTCACGCTCAACGGGACGGTGTACGCGGAGCTGGCTGTGGCCCATCGCGGGGTGCACGGAGCGGCGTGAGCGCCGGCCTCGGGCCCGGGGACGTCTCCGGTTCGGCGACGGTGTCCGGGCAGTCCCCCGGCGCGGGGCCCGGAGCGGCGTTGCGGCGACCACGAGGGCGGGCGCGGCCCGCGCGCTTGCGGTGACCTGCTCGGCGGGACGTCCGGCGCCAGGGTGACCGGCGGGGACGGGGAGCCCGCGCGGCCCGGCGCCGACAGGGTGCGGCCCGCGCCCACCCGTGCCGCCCTCGGGGTACCTCCCGGGCCCTTCATGCGCTGGGGAAGGCACGACCGCCCACGGGGCCGGGCGAGACCGGCCACCCCGGCCGCAGCAGCACCGAACACTCCGGGACGCGACACCCCAGCAGCCACGACCGTCCACGGCCCGGCAGGGCCGGCCAACCCGGCCGCGGCGGCAGCGGCCACTCGGCGTGGGTGCCGCCCTGGGGGTACCTCCCAGGCCCTTGAGCCACTGAGGGAACGGCCACCCACGGACGGGCGAGACCGGCCACCCCGGCCGCGGCGACAGCGGCCGGGCAGTGTGGGTGCCCGGCCCGGTGGAGGACTTGCCGTGGGACAGGGCGGCGGCTAGGTCGAGGCCGCGTGCTCGCTGCTGCCCCGGTGCGGTTGGCCGTGGTCCACGCTGCCCCCGCCGCGGGGCCGCGGATCCGAGTGGCGGTACCGTCGCGGGAGGTCGGCCCACCCCCCGTGCCCCTGTCTCTCCCGTCCTTCCTGCTCTTGTCGCCCTCGTTCTTCCTGCTCTTGGCGCCCGCGTTCTTGTCGCCCTTGATCGTCCCGCCCGCGTCCGTCCCTCCCCCGCTCGGCTCCTCCTCGGCGGGTTTCCGAAGGGCTCGGATCCGTTGCGCCGGGCGGCTCCGGGTCCGGTGGGCGCACCTCGGGCTGCCGCTCCCCCTCGGGCCGGCCCTTGTCCTGCGGCCGGTCCGTCCGCGCCGGCCCGTCCGTCCTCGGCGGTGCGTCGTCCTTCCCTGACGGATTCTTCTGCGGTGCCCCGTCCTTCGACAGCGGAACGTCCTCGTGCACCCTCGGCTCCCTGGTGTCGCGCGTCCGGGGCTGGTCGGACGGGCCGGTGTCGAGCAGCCAGCGCTGGCCGGCGGATCCGTCGCGCGTCGCGACGGCCACGGCACCGTCCGGACCGCCGGCGACGACGCTGCCGGTCCCGCCGCGCAGGAGGAGTTCACCGCGGACGGTGAGGTCGTAGCGCACCTCACCCGGATGTACCACACAACCCGCGAGGAGGACCGACCCCGTATCGGCGTCGGAGCCGAGACAGCGGGTGGGATCGGCGACGCCGCGCAGCAGTCCGTCCTCCCGGTACGACCACTGCTGTGAGGCGGCCGCGGAGCACTCCGCCAGGGTCACCCCGGCGCCCCCGTCCGCTCCTCCGTCGCGGGCGTCGAGGCACAGGCCGACCGCGAGGTTCCGCAGCCGGCCGCGGGCGACCTCCTGAGCGTGGTCCGCGCCGGGCCGGGTCCCGGGGCCCGGCCCGGCACTGCTGGGGGCTCCCCAGGTGGCGCCGGGCCCGGTCTCGCCGCCCTCGGACCAGCCGCGGGTGACCAGCGCGGTCGCGAGGAGTGCGAGGGAGGCCAGGCCGACGCCGACGGCCACGGCCCGGCCCCGCCGTCCTGGAACCGCCGGGAGACCGGCCGTCCCGGACGCGCCGGTGCGGACCCGCAGTCGGTGGCGTCCGCCGCCGTCTGCCCGGCCTGCCGCCTGCCGGGCAGGATGCGCGGCGGCGGTGCGGCCGGGGCGCGAGTCGTAGTAGCGCCGGGCGCCCCAGCCCAGCACCGTCTCGGCGAGAAGGAGGCCGGTGGCGGCCTCGGCCCGGCCGATCTGTTGGACGGCGTCGCGACAGTACCGGCACTCCGTCAGATGCCGGCGCACATCAGGCAGCAGTACCCCGCCGCGGCGCACGGGACCGTCCAGGAGCCGGTTGTAGTAGCCGCATTCCCGGGTGGGGGCGAGTTCCCGGTGTGCGGAGACGCAGCCGTCCCGGAATTGTTCGCGGGCCCGCTGCAGGGCGGCCGATGCGGTGGCGGCGTCCACTCCCAGCAGACCGGCCGGTACGGAAATCGGCTGGCCTTCTGCCTCGGCATGCCAGAGCAGGCATTGGGAGGCCGCGGGTAGTGCCCGGAATGCATGCTCTGCGATATGCCGCCTTTCGGGTGTCCCGGTACGCGCGGCACGCAGTCCGCGACCTCCGGTGGGTTTGCGGAGTTCGGGCAGCAGTGCGCTTATGCGGTCGTCGTCCGCCCAGCCGGCGACGGTCTGCCGGACGGTGACCAGCACCTGGGGGCGCAGCGCCCCGGCGACCGGCCCGGCGAGCACCTCCCGAAGGGCGGCGGTGGCGGCCAGCGCGGCCGGATCCGCCGCGGAGGCACAGCAGATGACGGCGTACTCGTAGGCCGCACGCCAGTGCCGGGCCAGCAGCAGGGCGACGGCACGCGGGCCCTCCCGGGAATCGCCGACGGCGGCGAGGAGATCGCGGTCGGAATCCTGCGAGGCCGCCCCGGGGCACGGCGGGTACGGCGGGCGTGGGGGGTGAGCGGATTGCACTGAACCCATTCCTTCCAGTGCGACATCGGTGCATACCTGCCGTGAGTGCGGGCTTGGCCGCTCACGGGTGGCTCACACTCGCACAACTCACCGAGAACGAACAAGGAGTTCGACCGACCATCATTCACCGTGCGGAAATTCCCGCGGAGTTACCGCGGGTATACGTACCGGCTTTCGCAATTTCGAGGTCGACTCGTCGTCAAGTCGTGGACATAGAGAGCCGGATGACGCCGCGGTCTCCACGAAATCTCCGGATCCGGCGGGAAAGACCCGGGGCCCCGGCCCGGGCACGGTGCCCGGGCCGGGGCCCTGGGGGTCGCGGGCCGGACCCCGGGAGGTCGTCGGCCGGATCGCGGCTCAGCCGTTGGGGCGCAGGGTCCACACGACGGTCATCTCGCCGGTGACGGCGCCGTCCGCACGCCGGATGGCGACCTCCACCGGGAACTCGGGCCGCTCGCCCTCGTCCAGTTCGGCGACGACATCGGCGATCGGGCGCCCCAGCGTCGCGGTGGCGGTGACCGGGCCGAGCGCGATCTTCTTGAACGCGATCTCCGCGGTGACCGGCAGCGGCACGGCACGGGAGAGCTGGTCCCCGAAGGCCGCCAGGACGACGGCACCGCTCGCGGACTCTCCGAGGGTGAACATGGCTCCGGCGTGCGGCCCGCCCACGTGGTTGCGGTACTCGCTCTGGTCCGGCAGGGCCAGCACGGCCTTCTCCGGGGTGGTCTCCAGGTACTCCAGGTTCAGGGTGCACCGTGGCGGCGAGCATCTCGCCGATCGACATCTGGTCTGCGCTCATGGCGACAGGTTACCCGCGAGTAGGAAGAGGGGCCAGATCCGGCCGCCCGATCGCCTCGGCCGATCGCGACCACCCCCCGGGCGTCCGGATCTTCCGGTTCCCGCTTTCGGTACGTCCCTGACAAGGGGCGGTGACCGAATCGTTTCCCGGACGCGGCTAGGGTTGCTGCCCATGTGGCCAGGACAGCAGCCGCCCGGGGGCGAGCAGAATCCGCAGCAGAACCCGCAGAACAACCCGTATCAGCAGCCGGGGTACCAGCAGCCGAATCCGTACCAGCAGCCCGGCTACCAGCAGCCCAACTCCTACGCGCAGCAGCCGCAGTGGGGTGCCACCCAGCCGGTGGGCGCCCCGCAGCCGCCCACCAGGGGCGGCGGGAACCAGACCAAACTGGTCGCGATCGTGGCGGCCACGGCCGTGGTGATCGCCGCCGGAGTCACGGGCTTCCTGGTGCTGGGCGGTGACAAGGACGACCAGGCGGACGGCGGCAAGGACGAGAAGCCGTCGGCGAGCGCGTCGGCGGATCCGAGCAAGTCACCCGAGGAGAGCCCCTCCGGTTCGGACGACAACCCGCGCGGCGGTGACGAGCTGAAGCCGACCGTCCCGGGCTGGAAGGTCGTCGCCAACCCGCGCTTCGGCACCCTGTTCGACGTACCCGCCGACTGGGAGATCGAGAACACGGGTACCAGCGTCGGCTTCGAGTGGGAGGACGAGGACGGCAAACTGGACCGGACCACCGTCACCGCTCCCGCCTATCTGAAGTCCGAGTGGTGCACGACCGACGACAACAAGGACGGCCGCGAGGAGCACACCGCCCTCGTCACCGCCGGCACGCGCGGCGAGAACGGCGCCAAGGACTCCGACGAGGCGGCCGAGACCCGGGTGCCGTGGTGGATCTTCGGCGGCTACACGCAGCCGGACAAGAAGAGCGTGAAGTACGACAAACCGAAGGCGTACACGACCAAGTCCGGGATCAAGGGCAGCATCGCCACAGCCCACTCGGTGAACACCCCGCAGAAGGGCAAGTGCGCCACCGACGGCAAGGCGATCACCTTCGCGTTCAAGAACGGTGCGGGCGATTTCGTCACCTGGAACCTGTACGGCGCCAAGGGTGTCGACGAGGAGATCCCGGAGGCGACCGTGCAGAAGATCCTGAGCACCGTGCGGCTGACCGAGGAGCCGCCCACGGAGTCCTGACCCGCACGGGTCAGCCGATGCCGAACGCCCCCTCGGGAGGCTCGGGCGAAGGTACCGCGTCCGCGTCCCGAACCGGCACGGCGTCGCCGGTGAACTCGCGCAGGGCGGCGCTGTGCACCACCCGGGCCGGGAAGGCGTCGGCGGCCGTGCGCCGGGCCAGTACCGCGGTGTCGAGGGGCCGGTGCGCGGCCACCAGTACCGCGTTTCCGAACCGGCGGCCGCGCAGCACACCCGGCTCGGCGATCAGCACCAACTCCTCGAACACAGTGCCGAACGTGGCGAGCTGGGAGCGGAGGAAGGCGAACGGCGCGGAGTCGGCGAGGTTGGCGAGGTAGACCCCGTCCGGCCGCAGCGCCCGAGCGGCCTCGCGGGCATAGCCGAGCGAGGTCAGATGGGCGGGCACCCGGGAACCGCCGAAGACGTCGGCGACCAGCAGGTCCGCCGAGTCCGCCGGGGCCGCCGCGAGCCAGGCGCGGGCGTCGGCCGGGTGCAGGGCGATGCCGGAACCGTCCGGCAGCGGCAGTTCCTCGGCGACCAGCTCCAGCAGGCCCCGGTCGGCCTCCACCACGTCTTGCCGGGAGCCGGGCCGGGTAGCGGCGACGTACCGGGGCAGGGTGAGCGCCCCGCCGCCCAGGTGCAGCACGTCCAGTGGGCGCCCCGGCCCGGCGACGGTGTCCAGGACGTGCCCGAGGCGCCGCGTGTACTCGAACTCCAGGTGCTCCGGCTCGTCCAGGTCGACGTACGACTGCGGGGCCCCGTCGACCGTCAGCAGCCAGGCCCGCTTCCGGTCGACGTCGGGCATCAGCTTGGCAGTACCGTGGTCGACGGCCCGGCTGACGGGGATCGGCTCGTTCACGCGCTCCATTGTGCCGGGGCCCGTACGGGTGCCCGTCCCCCCGGAGGCCCGACCCTGGTCCTCCTCACCGGGCTCCACGCCGCCGGGGAGCTCCCGCTGCGGCAGCGGGTCGCACCCCGGTGCCGGCCCGGCACGGACGCCGAGGGTGTGCGGGCGCTGATCGCGCAGCAGGGGTGAGCTGCAGCCTGTGGCGGACGGCTGCCCTCAAGACCGGGAACGGTTCCTCGCACCGACAGGACGGTGGCCCCGCAGACGGCGCGACGGCGGGCGCTCGGCACCCACCGCTCGTACCCGGACCCCGAGCCCCCGGGCACCCACCGCTCGTACCCGGGCGGCGGGGCCCCACCGTCGTACCGAGGGCGGGGTCCCGCCGGGACGGGGCTCAGCCGACCGTCGTCACCGTGCCCGCGCCCACGGTCCGGCCGCCCTCGCGGATCGCGAAGCCGAGACCGGGCTCCAACGGCACGGCACGGCCCAGTTCCACCGTCATGGTGACGGTGTCGCCGGGACGGGCGACCGCCGCCTCGCCCAGGTCGATGTCGCCGACGACGTCCGCGGTGCGCAGGTAGAACTGCGGCCGGTAACCCGTCGTGACGGGCGCCGTCCGGCCGCCCTCGCGCGCCGGGAGGACGTAGACCCGCGCGGTGAACCGCCGGGCCGGCGTGATGCTGCCGGGCGCGCCGACCACATGTCCTCGGCGGACGGCGTCGCGCGGCACCCCGCGCAGCAGCACGGCCACACTGTCCCCGGCCTGCGCCTCCTCCATCGGCTTGCCGAAGGTCTCCAGTCCGGTGACCACCGTCTCCAGGCCCGCACCCGTGACCTCGACCCGGTCGCCGACACGCACGGTGCCACGCTCGACCGCGCCGGTGACCACCGTGCCGCGGCCGGTGATGGTGAGCACGTTCTCCACCGGCAGCAGGAACGGTGCGTCCAGATAGCGCTCCGGCAACGGCACATACGTGTCCACCGCGTCGAGCAGCGCCTCGACCGAAGCCGTCCAACGGGGCTCCCCCCGCAGCGCCTTCAGCCCGGAGACGCGCACGACGGGCGCGGTGTCGCCGCCGTACCCCTGGGCGGTGAGCAGCTCGCGGACCTCCAGCTCGACCAGGTCGGTGAGCTCCTCGTCCCCGGCGTCGGCCTTGTTGAGGGCGACGACGATGTGGTCGACCCCCACCTGTCGGGCGAGCAGCACATGCTCGGCGGTCTGCGGCATGATCCCGTCCAGCGCCGAGACGACGAGGATCGCGCCGTCGAGCTGGGCGGCGCCGGTGACCATGTTCTTCACGTAGTCGGCGTGGCCCGGCATGTCCACGTGCGCGTAGTGCCGGGTGTCGGTCTCGTACTCGACGTGCGCGATGTTGATGGTGATGCCGCGCGCGGCCTCCTCCGGGGCACGGTCGATGCGGTCGAACGGCACGAACGTGCCGGCGCCGCGGTCGGCGAGGACCTTGGTGATCGCAGCGGTCAGGGTGGTCTTGCCGTGGTCGACATGGCCCATCGTGCCGATGTTGAGATGCGGTTTGGTGCGGACGTACGCCGTCTTGGGCATGGCGGTACCTCGAAGCCTGGTGAGCGAGATGGGGACCCCGGTGACGGGCCGACCCTCCCCCTGCGGGGTCCGCCGGACGATCCGGAGAGGGTCAGCTTCGGGCGCCGTCGACAGCGGCCGGGAAGGTGGGAACGGCAGCCTTCGGGGCATCCGCTGCGGCGGATGCTGCGAGGGGGAAGGCGTACCGGAACATGGCGTCGATCCTTCCCGACTCCGGACGGTCCGTCGACTCATTTTCCGGGCGCGGCCGTTCGGCCCGGTAGGTCTGCCGTCCGGGCACGGCCGTTCGGCCCGGTCGGTCTGCCGCCCGGGCGCGGCCGTTCGGTCCGTCACGCGCCGATGTTCTTCAGTCCCTCCCGGACGGACAGCGGCGCGAAGCGGTGGCCCTCCCGCGCCAGGAAGGAGCGGACCGCCTCCGGGTCGGTCCGGGCGTACTCGCGCAGGGCCCAGCCGATCGCCTTGCGGACGAAGAAGTCGCCGTGCCCGGACCGGCGCAGGCAGTAGCCGAACAGGCGGGCGGTGTCGGTGCGTTCCTTGTAGCGGAGCTGGTGGAGCAGGGCCGTGCGGACCAGCCACAGGTCGTCGCCGTCGATCCAGTCGTCCATGGTGGCGGCGAGCCCGGGGTCGGCGGCGACCAGGGCACCGACGACATGCGCGGCGAGCGGGTCGACGGTGTCCCACCAGGGCACGGTGGTGATCAGCTGCCGGACGACGGGCAGGAAGCCGGAGGAGCAGCGCCGCACATGGCGGCGCAGATAGTCGACGGCGAAGTAGTGGTACTCGCGCTCGGGCAGTCGCCAGCAGCGCAGGGCGACCGCGGTGCAGTCCGCCTCACCGGGGCGTGGCGTGCCCTGCAGGACGGTGCGGGACAGGGCACGGCGGTCGGGGGTGGCCAGGCCCAGGAAAGGGGCCGCGTCCTTCATGTACGCGGCCATCGCGACGGCGCGCTCCGGGTCGGCCGCGGCGGGGAAGACGGTGGTGAGCCGCGCCAGCACGGTGTCGGCGAGCGTGCTGGGCGGCGGTTCGTGAGTTCCGGCACCTGTGACGCGCATGAGACGCACCATACGGCGATCACACATACCTGTCGGTTAATGTCACCGGATGCTCGATGCCACCACCCGCTCTGGGGGCACCGCCGCGGCCTCTCCCCGGGCCGCCGCCACGGAGTTCGCCCAGGCCACGGCGTCCGCCACCGCCACGGCTTCTCCGACAGTGACAGCGTCGCCCGCGTCCGCTGTCACGGCCACCGCGTGCGGTTCCGCGGCCACCGGGCCGGGCGCGTCCGCCCTACCGGCCGGACCTGCCGCGCGCACGGCCAGAGTCCTGCTCGCACCGTGGTCCCGGCTCTGTCTGCTCGTGCTGCTGCTCGCCTCGGCCGCCTCGGCCGTGCTGCTGTTCCAGCCGCAGCGGCTGCTCGTGGACGGCTGGCCGCCGCAGCTGGGCGGCGCAGCGGCGGCCGTCGCCTACGCACTGGCGTACGGGCTGTGCACGGTCGCCTTCGTGCCGCGCCCGCTGCTGAACCTGGCGGCCGGTGCGCTGTTCGGGTCCCAGCTGGGGCTCGCCTCGGCGCTGGCGGGCACCGTGCTCGGTGCCGGGACCGCCTTCTGCCTGGGCCGGGTGCTGGGCCAGGACGCGCTGCGCCCGCTGCTGCGCGGCAGGTGGCTGAAGGCGGCGGACGGGCAGCTGAGCAGGCACGGCTTCCGCTCGATGCTGGCGGCGCGGCTGTTCCCGGGGGTGCCGTTCGCCGCGTCGAACTACTGCGCCGCCGTCTCCCGCATGGGCCTGCTGCCCTTCCTGCTGGCGACCGGGCTCGGCTCGATCCCGAACACCGCCGCCTACGTGGTCGCGGGTGCCCGTGCCTCCACCCCGACGTCCCCGGCGTTTCTGATCGCGCTGGCCTGCATCGCCGTGCCGGGGCTGGCCGGCGCGGTGGTGGCCTGGCGCAAGCGCCACCGGCTGCGCGGGCGCTGACGGCGGGTCACCCGACCCGGGTCACACCGCCTCCAGGATCATCGCGTTGGCCAGCCCGCCCGCCTCGCACATGGTCTGCAGGGCGTAGCGCGCGCCACGCTCCCGCATGGCGTGGACGAGGGTGGTGGTCAGCCGGGTGCCGCTGGCCCCCAGCGGGTGGCCGAGGGCGATGGCGCCGCCGTGCACATTGACCTTGCCGAGGTCGGCTCCGGTCTCCTGCTGCCAGGCCAGGACCACACTGGCGAACGCCTCGTTGACCTCGAACAGATCGATGTCGCCGAGGGTCAGCGACGCCCGGCGCAGCACCTTCTCGGTGGCGGGGACGACGCCGGTCAGCATCAGCAGCGGGTCGGAGCCGGTGACGGCGAAACTGTGCAGCCGCGCGAGCGGGGTGAGTCCCAGGCGGGCGGCGGTCTCGCTCGACGTGATCAGCACGGCCGCGGCGCCGTCGTTGATCGGGCTGGCATTGCCCGCGGTGACGTTCCACTCGATCTGCGGAAAGCGCTCGGCGAAGGCCGGGTCGTGGTAAGCGGGCGGGAGTCCGGCGAGGATCTCGGTGGTGCTGGCCGGCCGCACGCTCTCGTCGCGCGCTACGCCGTCCAGCGGTGCCACCTCCGCATCGAACCGCCCGGCGGCCCAGGCCGCGGCGGCCCTGCGGTGCGAGGAGACGGCGAACTCGTCCATCCGCTCGCGGGTGATCGACCACTTGGCGGCGATCAGCTCGGCGCTGATGCCCTGCGGCACCAGGCCCTCGGGGTAGCGCTCGGCGACGCCCGGACCGAAGGGGTCGGCGCCGGGCGGCACGTTCGACCACATCGGCACCCGGCTCATGGACTCGACGCCGCAGGCCACGACGAGGTCGTAGGCCCCGGCCAGGACGCCCTGCGCGGCGAAGTGGACGGCCTGCTGGGAGGAGCCGCACTGACGGTCCACCGTGGTCGCCGGGACCGACTCGGGGAAGCCGGCGGACAGCGCGGCGTACCGGGTGGTGTTCATGGCCTGCTCGCCGACCTGGTCGACGGTGCCGCCGATGACGTCGTCGATCAGCTCCGGGTCGACGCCGGAGCGCTCGACCAGGGTGCGCAGCGTGTGCGCGAGTAGGTCGACGGGGTGGACATGGGCGAGGGCGCCCGATGGCCTGCCCTTGCCGACGGGGGTGCGTACGGCTTCGACGACGACTGCGTCACGCATGGTGCGGGCCTCCTGGGTCGGACGGTCTGGGTCGGACGGAGCCCGGAGCGGCCGGTGGATGGGACGCCGGCGCCACTACCGGAGAGTAGGAAATCCGAACTCACCATAACTCTGTGAGTTGGAAAAACAAACCCATAAGAGGGCGTGTGCGTTGGAAAACCGGACCCTCCCCTAGACTGGCGTCATGGCCGCCGCCCCCAAGAGCTCCCGCCCCTGCTCGATCGCCGACGCCCTGGCGCTCGTCGGTGAGAAGTACTCCTTGCTCGTCCTGCGCGAGGCGTGCCTCGGCAACGGCCGCTTCGACCAGCTGGTGCGCAACACCGGCGCCCCGCGCGACGTCCTGACCACCCGGCTGCGCCGTCTCGTGGACGCCGGGATCCTGGTCCGGCACCTCTACAGCGAGCGCCCGCAGCGCTTCGAGTACCGGCCGACACAGGCGGGCCTGGAGCTGGAGCCCGTCCTGATGACCCTGATGGCGTGGGGGGACCGCCATCTGCGCGGGGAGGGCGCCCGGCCCATGGTGATCGAGCACACCTGCGGCCACGAGCTGGCGCCCCGGGTGACCTGCGCGGCGTGCGGCGCCACCGTCCGGCACGAGGACCTGACGGCCCGTCCGCAGGCACCCGGCTGGACCCTGCGGGGGCCGGCCGCGGTCTGATCCGCCGCTCACCAGCCCCTGTGCGCCGCCCGTCACCCAGGGGCGCTACGCTGCCCCTCGACACGCTCCGATCACCGCTCGCGGCGGCTCGGTGTGTCCATCGACCGTTCCACGATCGGCACTTGGACTCCGTAACTTCATGTCTTGGTTTGAATCCCTCATCCTCGGACTCGTCCAGGGGCTGACCGAGTTCCTTCCCGTCTCCTCCAGCGCGCACCTGCGGCTGACCGCGGCGTTCTCCGGCTGGGAGGACCCGGGCGCAGCGTTCACGGCGATCACCCAGATCGGCACCGAGGCCGCCGTGCTCATCTACTTCCGCAAGGACATCGGGCGGATCCTGTCGGCGTGGACCCGGTCGCTGACGAACAAGGAGATGCGCCGGGACCCCGATGCGCGCATGGGCTGGCTGGTGATCGTCGGTTCGATCCCGATCGGCGTGCTCGGCGTGACGCTGAAGGACCAGATCGAGGGCCCGTTCCGCGATCTGCGGATCACCGCGACCATGCTGGTGGTGGTCGGTGTGATCATCGGCATCGCCGACCGGATGGCGGCGCGCGACGAGAGCGGCGGCCGGCACCGCGCCCCCAAGCAGCGCAAGGAACTCACGGATCTGAACGTCCGGGACGGCCTGATCTACGGTCTCTGCCAGGCGGCGGCGCTGATCCCTGGCGTCTCGCGGTCCGGGGCGACCATCAGCGGCGGCCTCTTCATGGGCTACCGCCGGGAGGCCGCGGCGCGGTACTCGTTCCTGCTGGCGATTCCCGCGGTGCTGGCCTCCGGCCTGTTCGAGCTGAACGGCGCCATGGAGGACGACCATGTCTCCTGGGGGCCGACGATCTTCGCGACGGTCATCGCCTTCGGCGTCGGCTACGCGGTCATCGCCTGGTTCATGAAGTTCATCTCGACCAAGAGCTTCATGCCCTTCGTCTACTACCGGGTCGCGCTCGGCCTCGTGATCATCGTGCTGGTCAGCATGGGTGTCCTGTCCCCCGACGCGGGCGAGCCGGCGCACTGACCTCCCGGACGGCCGGGCCCGGGGCGGGGTGCGTAGCCGTCCGGTAGCGCAGTGTCAGTGGCTCCCCCTAGGCTTGTCCGCATGTCCCCAGAATTCCCGGTCCCTGGTTCCGTGCGCCCTGCCGCGGAGGTGAACGAGCAGATCCGCGCCCTGTGGCAGCGCACGGGCGGCTCCCTGTCCGCCCGGGAACGCGCGGAGTACGAGTTACTGGTGGTCGAGTGGGCCGCTGCCGTCCGCGGCGAGATCATGGAGGCGGCCGGCGGGGTGATAGAGGCGGCCTGAGAGCCGACGCCGGCATTCACCCGGTCGACCGCCGCGGCGGTCCCGTCCCTGCCCCTGCCGCCTGGCCCCCCGGTCCGGGTCGCCCGCGATCACGTCAGGCCCGCAGATGCGCCACGTCACCGTCCGCGACCGGATACGGCCGCTCCTGCGGCAGCAGAGCGGCGGCCCGTCCGAGGTCACCCGCGTGGACAAGGGCATGGACCTCGGTGGCCAGCGGTGTCACGTCCTCGATGCCGGTGATCCACTCGTCGGCGTAGCGCGCTGCCGCCTCCCCCGACAGCCCGAGCTGCAGCGACCGGTGCGGCAGCGGGTTGAGCCGCAGATCGCGTTCGGGATCCCACTGCACCCGCGCCGACGCCTCGCGCAGCTGCCGCTTCCAGGACGCCTCGTCGTCGTGCAGGGCCGGGACGTAGTGGGAGAGGCAGGCGTTGCGCAGCGCCCACGCGAAGCCGTCCCGGCTGATCTCCACCGCGAGGACGGTCTCCTGGTCCTGCTTCGTGGCCCAGCCGCAGCGATACATCATCCACAGGAAGGAGGGCTTGATCCAGGTCATGCGCTCCCGCTTCCACGAGGACGGGAAGCGGCCCGCGCGGGCGGCCGGGCGGCCGATGCCGGGGCGGTAGGCCTGGTAGACGGTGACCGTGGCGTCGGTGTGGCGGGCGCGGATCTGGAATCGGGGCGGCTGCACGTCGTTCACGCCGGACAGCGTGCGCCGGTCGGGTGGCCCGGTGCCACCGAATATCGCCGCACCCCTTGGCGCGGCCCGTCCCGTGACCAACACTGACCCGATGACGCAGCGTGTGGAACTCGCGACCGTGAGGGACCGGCTGGCCGTGGACGGCCTGGTCACCGACTACGCCGTGGCCGTGGACGACGGGGACTGGCCGGCGTACCGGAGGCTGTTCGCACCGGAGGGACGCGCCGACTACCGGTCGGCCGGCGGCATCACGGGGGACGCGGATGCCGTGGCCGCCTGGCTGGCGGAGGCCCTGCAGGCGTTTCCGGTGCGGCAGCATCTGATCGTCAACCGCCGGGTCCGCTTCGGTGTGTGGGAGCAGGACACCGGGGACACGGCCGAGGTGCAGGCCGACTACGTCAACCCGATGGCGTCCGCCGACGGCGACGGCGGCCCGGTCGCGCCGGACTTCGTGTGCGGCGGCCGGTACGCGTTCGCGCTGCTGCGGACGGTGGACGGCTGGCGGCTGAGCGAGGTGGTGGTACGGGAGAAGTGGCGCCGCCTGCCCGAACGGCGGACCCGCGATGTGATCGACTGACCGGGCGCCCTGCTGCCCGGCCCGCCGGCGCGGCGCACACTGGAAGGTCCCGCGGGGTAGGAGGCGTGCATGAAGACGCTCGGCCACTGGCTCGCCTCCCCGTGGCGCCGCTCGGTACTCGCCGTACTGGCCGGTGCGCTGCCGGTGCTGGCCTATCCGGCACCGGCGCTGTGGTGGTGGGCCTATGTCGCCCTGGTCCCGTGGCTGCTGCTCGCCCGCGCCGCGCCGACCGGCCGGCGGGCGGTGTTCGACGGCTGGTGGGGCGGCTTCGGCTTCATGCTGGCGATGCACCACTGGCTGCTGCCCAACCTGCATGTGTTCACCTTCGTCGTCGCCGCGCTGCTCGGTGTGCTGTGGGCGCCCTGGGGCTGGCTGGTGCGCCGGATGCTGGGCGGCGAGCCCTCGTGGGACCGGACGACGGCGGCCCTGCTGGTGCTGCCGTCGGGCTGGCTGGCGGTCGAGCTGGTCCGCTCCTGGGAGGGGCTCGGCGGTCCGTGGGGCATGCTCGGCGCGAGCCAGTGGCAGGTGGCGCCGGCGTTGCGGGTGGCCTCGGTCGGCGGGGTGTGGCTGATCAGCTTCCTGCTGGTGGCCGTCAATGTGGCGGTCGCCGTCCTGATCGCCGTCCGCCGGTCCCGGCTGCCCGCCGTGGCGGGGCTCGTCGCGACCGCCGTGGCCGGCTCGGCGGCGTGGCTGTGGGCGCCGCGGCCGGAGCCCGGCGGCCGGGTCGCGATCGCGGTGGTGCAGCCGGGCATCGTCGGCGGCCCGGACAGCGCCGAGCGCCGGTTCGACCGCGAGGAGCAGCTGACCCGGCAGCTCGCCGGCCGGGATCTCGATCTGATCGTCTGGGGCGAGAGCAGTATCGGCTTCGATCTGGGCGCCCGGCCCGACCTCGCCGGGCGGGTGGCGGCGCTGTCCCGCGAGACCGGCGCCGAGATCCTGGTGAACGTGGACGCGCGCCGCTCCGACCAGCCCGGCATCTACAAGAGCTCGGTGCTCATCGGCCCGGACGGCCCGACCGGCGACCGGTACGACAAGATGCGGCTGGTGCCCTTCGGCGAGTACGTCCCGCTCCGGTCGCTGCTGGGCTGGGCCACCTTCGTCGGTGAGGCCGCGGTCGAGGACCGCCGGCGGGGCGGCGAGCAGGTGGTGCTGAGCACCTCGGACGGGCTGCGGTTCGGCCCGATGGTGTGCTTCGAGACCGCGTTCCCCGACGTGAGCCGCCATCTCGCCGCCGACGGCGCTCAACTGCTGGTCGCCCAGTCGGCGACGTCGACGTTCCAGCAGAGCTGGGCGCCGGAGCAGCACGCGACGCTGGCCGCGCTGCGGGCCGCGGAGACCGGCCGCCCCATGGTGCACGCCACCCTGACGGGGGTGTCCGCCGTGTACGACGCCGACGGTGCGCGGATCGGGCCGTGGCTGGGTACCGACGCGAGTACCACACACGTCTACGACGTCCCGCTGGCCGAGGGCACCACGCTGTACGTCCGGCTGGGCGCCTGGCCGGTGTACGCGGCGCTGCTGATCCTGGTCGCGTGGGCCGGCGCCGACGGCGTGCGGACGCTGCGGCTCAGGCGATCCGCTCGTGCACCGCACGCACCACCCGCTCGCACAGCTCGTGGGTCTGGAGCGCGTCGCGGGCGCTGAGCACCTTGCCCGCGCGCACCGCGTCGAGGAAGGCCAGCACCGCCTGCTCGATGCCGCGCTGCCGGGCCACCGGCACCCAGTCGCCCCGCCGCCGCACGGTCGGCTGGCCCTTGTGGTCGATCACCTCGGCGAGGTTGACCACCTGCCGCTTGGTGTCCTGGCCGGAGACCTCGAGGATCTCCTCGGCGGAGCCGCTGAGCCGGTTCATGACGCCGAGCGCGGTGAAGCCGTCCCCGGCGAGCTGCAGGACGACATGGTGGAGCAGGCCGCCGTCGGTACGGGCCCGGACGGTCACGTCGTCGACCGGACCGGGCGCCAGGAAGCGCAGGGTGTCGACGACGTGGATGAAGTCGTCGAGGATCATGGTGCGGGGTTCCTCGGGCAGGCCTATGCGGTTCTTCTGCATGAGGATCAGCTCACGCGGATGGTCGGCGCACTGGACGTATCCGGGGGCGTGGCGCCGGTTGAAGCCCACGGCGAGGCTGGTGCCCTGCTCCTCGGCGAGCGCCACCAGCCGTTCCGAGTCGGCGAGTTCGTAGGCGAGCGGCTTGTCGACGTAGGTCGGGACACCCGCCCGGAGCAGCCGGGTGACGATGTCCGGGTGGACGGCGGTCGGCGCGTGCACGAAGGCGGCGTCGAGGCCGGCGGCGAGCAGCGAGCCGAGGCCGGTGTGGCGCTGCCCGGGCGGGAGGTGGAGGGCGTCGGCGACCCGGGTGAGGGTCGCCGGGGTGCGGGTCTGCAGGTGCAGCTCGACTCCGGGCTGCTGGGCGAGCACCGGGAGGTAGGCCTTCTGCGCGATGTCGCCGAGTCCGATGCAGCCGACCTTCACGGGGTGTTCTCCTCTGGTGCTGGTTCTCCGGAACCGGTTCCCGCGGACGGGTACCACTCGTCCGGCAGGTACCGCTCGTCCGGGTACTGCTCGTCGCCGACCCGGGTTCTCCGGGAAGCATACGGCCGCTGCGGTGGCCGCCAGTCGGCGATGCCGTCGAAGCCGCGCAGGAGCAGGGCGGGCCCGAGCCCGGACAGGGTGGCGACCGCGGTGTTGCGGACGGCGATCCCGGCACGGTTGCTCATCAGGTTGAGCCGGGCCGCCTTCACCGCCCGGCGGGTGACCGCGGCCGTGCGGGGCAGTCGGGCCGCCGTGTAGGCGGGGAGGTCGTCGGCGTGGTGGGCGAGGACGATCGCGTCCTCGACGGCCTGGTTGCCGCCCTGGCCGAGGTTGGGCGGCATGGCGTGTGCGGCGTCGCCGACGAGGGCGACCCGGCCGTGGTGGAAGGCGGGCAGCGGCTCGGCGAGGTGGTGCACGTCGTGGCGCAGGACGTCCCCGGGCCGGGCCGCGGCGAGCACGGCGGGGATCGGCTGGTGCCAGTGGCCGAACCGGCGCAGCAGTTCGGCCCGCTCGTCGTCCTGGGCCCGCCCACCGGCGGGGGTGACGGCCGCCGCGTAGGCGTAGACGCGGCCGTCCGCGAGCGGGTGGGTGCCCCAGATGCGGCCCCTGCCCCAGGTCTCGTGCGAGGCGAACCGCACGCCGGGTACCGGGATCGCCACACGCCAGGTGGTGAACCCTGAGTAGACGGGTCCCGGGTGGTCCGGGAACAGTGCGCGGCGTACGGCGGAGCGGATGCCGTCCGCGGCCACGACGAGATCGGCCTCCAGATCGCCGTCGGGTGTGTGCACCCTGGCGGGCCGGTGCGCGTCGCCGGGGTCGGCGAGCACGGAGCCGGCGGCCGTGCGGACCGCCTCCGGCGGGAGCCGGGCGGCCAGGTGATCGATCAGGGTGGCCCGGTGCAGCAGTACCAGAGGTCCGCCGAACCGCCGGGCCGCCGCGTCGGCGCTGGTGCGGGAGAGCCAGTGCCCGCCCGGGGTGCGCAAGCCCCCGTCGCCCTGCCAGACGGCCAGCGCGCGGATCCCGTCGCCGAGGCCGACGACGTCCAGCGCGCGCAGGGCGTTCGGTGCCAGGGAGATGGCCGCGCCGACCGGCTCCAGGGACCGGGAACGCTCCAGGACGGTTACCTGCCGGCCGCTCAGGTGCAGGGCCACCGCGGCGGCCAGGCCCCCGATCCCTCCCCCGATGACGACGACCCGCTGCGGCTGTGCCATGACCCCTCCCGTTGTCCCACGCTCCACGATCACTACAGGTACTCACCACAGGAACTCACTACATATGTAGTAGCCCGCTGCTCGACTTTACTACAGCAGTAGTACGACGGGTAGGTTGACTTCCATGTCCGCACGCACCCCCGGCGCCGCGCGCGCCGACCTCGTCGCCGACACCGCCCTCGCGCTGCTCGCCGAGCGGGGTATGCGCGGATTGACGCACCGGGCGGTGGACGAGGCGGCCGGGCTCCCGCAGGGCTCCACCTCGAACCTGGCCCGGACCCGCCAGGCCCTGCTGGAGCTGACGGTGCGGCGGCTGGCCGAGCGGGAGGCGCGGGTCCTTGCGCTGGACGAGCTGCCGGATCCGGGCGCCGGCGCGGAGGCCGTGGCGGAGGCACTGGCCCTGGCCACCCACCGCGCCCTGACCCGCAACCGGGAGCTGACGCTGGCCCGCTACGAACTGGCCCTGGAGGCGACGCGACGCCCCGAGCTGCGTGCGCACTTCGACGCGGCGGGCGCCCGCTTCCGGGAGCAGCTCGGCGCCCTGGTCACCGGACTCGGCTCGGCGGACCCGGCCCGGCACGTGCTGTCCCTGGTGGCCTGGGCCGACGGGCTGATGTTCAGCTGCGTGGCCGGGTCCTTCCACGCCGAGGTGCCGAGCCTGCAGGAGGTCCGGGCCGGCCTGCGGGAAGTGCTGCACGGGCTGCTGGGCCACTGAGCACCCGTCGCGCGGGCGACCCCCGCCGGTCGGCGGGGATACGGACCCGACGACACAGCGCCACGTGGGCCGCCGGCAGGCCGCCGACACCGATGAGACGCCCTGCACACCCCGCCGGCTCCACACCTGCACCCTGGCTCCACACGTGCACCGTCGAGGAGCACGCCCGGTGCAACGGGGACGCCGATCTGGTCCGGGAGCGGCTCGACGGCACCCCGGTACGACGTCACCGGCGCGGGGCGTGGCGTCCTCACGGGGCCGGGGGATCACCCGTGCGGGGCATCATCCGTCTGTCCGGCGTCGGGACCGTGCTCGACGCAGCAGAGTGGCGCGCGTGCATCGAACGACGACCACCGCAACGCTCCTGGTCACCGTGGCGGTCTCGGCCCTGTCGGGCTGCGTGACCGTCCAGCGCCCGCCCACGCCGGAACCGGCGCCGGTCCAGACCCGGCCCTCGGCGCCCCGCCCGGACGATGCGGCCGAGCCGCGGCTGGTACGGGCCCCGGCACGGGAGGCACTGGAGATGATCGACCCGGGCCCCGGCCCGGACCCGGAGGAGGCCGGCCGCACCTCGTCCTCCTCGTCCCCGTCGGCGTCGGTCACACCGCGGCGGACGCCGGGGGCCGCGCCCCCGGAGGACCGCAAGCCGCCGCCTCGCTCCGGGCGGCCGGGCACGCCCGCGCCGTCGGCAGCCCGCCGCCCCCCGCGCCCGGTGCTGCCCTCCGTCCCCGATGTCCCCGCCTTCCCGGACCCCGCGGGACGCGGTACGGGCGGGAACGGCAAGGTCGACAGCGGTGCCGTGTGCGCGCTGGGCAAGCAGTACGGCAGGTGGCACCCGGACAGCCCGGAGGCCCGTATCTGCGAGCAGACGTACGGCAAGTGAACCCGGGAGAGGCGTGGGAGGACCACGGGAGGGACACGAGCGGAGCAGGCCGCGGCGCCCCGGGGCGAAGGGTCTACGGCCGCTGTCGCCACGGCCCCCGGGGGCCTGCGCCCGGGGGGCCGTCGTCGTCCAGCCGTGCCGCCAGGCGCCCGATGGCCGCGCGTACGCCCTGGACGTACGGGCCGTCCGGGAGGACTCCGGCCGCACCGCGGGCCCGGTGCAGATGCAGCCGGGCGGCCTCGCGCTGGCCGAGGCGGTCGTAGTCGGCGGCGAGGTTCAGATGCAGAGAGGGGTACAGGGCGCGCGCGGCCGGCGCGCTCTCGCGGCCGGCGAGCCGCTCGTCGGTGCACTCCTCGGCCGCCGACAGCGCTCTGAGGTCCCAGGCCAGTTCGTCGGCGGGGTCGTCCTGGGTGTCGGCCAGGTAGTGGGCCAGGGTGCAGCGGTGCAGCGGGGGGCCGTCCTCGCCGACCTCCGTCCACAGGCCGAGCAGCCGGTGCCGGGCTTCCTCGCGGTCGCCCGCGTGATGCAGCATCACGACCTGTCCGATCCGCGTCAGCACGGCGTCCGGTGCCGCCCGCTCCTGCCCCTCGGCCACCGCGTCCTCCGCACCGCTCGCCGACCGTCCCTCACGACGACGCTAGCCGCAGACGCGGCAGATCCCCGTGAGGCGGCTCCGGGGAGGACCGGCGCGACGAGGAGGACCGGACCGGAAGCGGCGCCGGGGCCCGGCCGCCGCGTCCGGTCCGGGCGCCCGCCCCCGAGCGCACCCGCTCCCGGTGCGCCCGCGCCGCGCCGGTCAGCCCAGGTCGGGGATGGTCCAGTCGATCGGCTCATGGCCCTGCCGGGCCACCGCCTCGTTGATCTGGGTGAACGGACGGGAGCCGAAGAACTTCTTCGCCGACAGCGGGGAGGGGTGCGCGCCCTTGACCACCACGTGGCGCGTCTCGTCGATGAGCGGGAGCTTCTTCTGCGCGTAGTTGCCCCAGAGCACGAACACCGCCGGGTCGGGGCGGTCGGCCACGGCCCGGATCACCGCGTCGGTGAACAGCTCCCAGCCCCGGCCCTTGTGCGAGTTGGCCTCGCCGGCCCGGACCGTGAGCACCGCGTTGAGCAGCAGCACGCCCTGGCGGGCCCACGGCATCAGACAGCCGTTGTCCGGGACGGGCGTGCCCAGCTCCTGGTGCAGTTCCTTGTAGATGTTCCGCAGGGAGGGCGGGATCTTCACCCCGGGCCGGACCGAGAAGCACAGCCCGTGGCCCTGACCCTCGCCGTGGTACGGGTCCTGGCCGAGCACCAGGACCTTCACCCGGTCGTACGGGGTGGCCTCCAGGGCGGCGAAGACCTCCTCGCGGGGCGGATAGACGGGGCCGTTCGCCCGCTCCTCCTCGACGAACTCCGTCAGCTCCTTGAAGTAGGGCTCCTGGAGCTCGCCGCCGAGCACTTCGCGCCAGGACTCGGGCAGCATGGCGATGTCGGTCACGTCAACGTCCTTACGGTCTGCGGTCACTTCCCGGTGCCACAGAACCTACCGCCCACCACTGACAACGCCCGCCGGACCGCGGTATCGCCCCGTGCTACCAGCTGGTCTTCCGCTGCAGCTCCCACACCATCATGATGGTCGACGGGTCCAGCGCCCGCTCCGCGCCCGAGATGTCGTCGCTGGCCGCCACGTACGCCTTGCCCTGCCACAGCGGCAGCAGCCGCGCGTCCTCCACGAGGATCTGCTGGGCCTCCTCGAACTCCCGCTCCACGCCCCCGCGGTCGCTCTCCCGCCGGGACCGGGGCAGCAGATCCTCGGTGATCTTGGGTGCCTCGTACGGCGTACCGAGCGCGTTCTGCTCACCCACGAACGGGGCGATGAAGTTCTCGGCGTCGGGGAAGTCCGGGAACCAGCCGCGCCCGAACACCGGGTACTCGCCCTTCTGGTAGCCCTCCACGTACGTCTTCCACGGGCGGCTCTTGAGGGTGATGGTGAACAGGCCGGAGTCCTCCAGCTGGCGCTTGATCTCCGCGAACTCCTTGCCGGTCTCCGAGCCGTACCGGTCGGTGGTGAACCAGAGGGTGAGCGGGACCGGCTCGGTGATGCCGGCGTCGGTGAGGATCTCCCGGGCCTTGTCGACGCTGGGGTCGCCGTACTCGTCGAAGAAGCCCGTGGTGTGGCCGGTCAGCCCCTTGGGGACCATCGAGTACAGCGGGTCGACGGTGTCCCGGTAGACCGTGTGGGCGATGGCGGCGCGGTCGATCAGCTGGGCGACCGCCTGGCGCACCGGCTTCTTGCTGGCCCAGGGGTCCCCGGGGTTGAAGACCAGATAGCTGATGTCGGTGCCGGAGCCCTCGATCAGCTGGAGGTTCTCGTCCCTGGTGGACGTGCCCTGGAGGGTGATGATCTGGTCCGCGGCCAGGCCCCGGTAGGTCACCTGGATCTCGTCACCGCGGAGCGCCTTGACCATGCTGCCGGAGTCCTGGAAGTAGCGGATGGTCACCGCCTCGTTCCGGCGCTCCGCGTAGCCCTGGTAGCGGTCGTTGCGCACGAGTTCGGCCTTCTTGCCCTCCTCGTAGGCCTGGAGGGTGTACGGCCCGGAGCCGAGCACCGAGCCGTCCTCGCGCACCTTGTCCTCGGGGTAGGTGTCGGGGTCGACGATCGACATGGCCGGCGTCGCCAGCACGAACGGGAAGGTGGCGTCGGGCTGGTTGAGGTGGAAGACGACCTCGCGCTCGCTGGTGGCCTGGACGCGGTCGAGGCTGCCCAGCAGACCGGCCGGGCCGCCGTTGAGGTTGATGTCCCGGATCCGGTCGATCGAGTACTTGACGGCCTTGGCGTCCAGCGCGTCACCGTTGGAGAAGGTCAGGCCCTCGCGCAGTTCGCAGCGGTAGACCTGGTAGGAGCTGTCGGTGAACGAGCACTTCTCGGCGGCGTCCGGCTCCGGTGCGGTCGCGCCGTTCGGATAGCTGAGCAGCGTCTGGTAAATATTGCGGAACAATTCCCAGGAACTGTCCCAGGAAGCGGCAGGATCCAGGGTGCTGGGCGCACTGGTCGTGCCCACGACGATGGGCCCGCCCTCGTCCGAGGAGTCGGACGACAGGATGCCGCATCCGGTGACCAGGGCCGATATGGACGCGATGGCCGCCACTCGCCGCAGGCATCGGTTCCGGTTGAACACGCGCACACTCCTCGATCTGCCGTACCAAGGGTCGGCAGACGATACCGCAGCACCTGGCCCCCTGAACCCCCTTCCGAGCAGGGGGTTTGATCACGAACCGATGACGACGTTGTCATCGGCCCCCGGTTCCGGTCCGTGGACGCGGGAGCCGCCGGTGCGGCTGAACCGCCCATAGTGTCCAGGCCCTGCGGCAGTTCGTCACGG